>DITY01000059.1:0-42747 GCA_002422955.1 Planctomycetaceae bacterium UBA6172 | reverse complement strand
ACTCGCCGGGCGAACGACACGCCTCGCGGGCGATCACTTGGCGGTCAGTTCCAGAGTTGGCAAAACCTTCGTGTCCGCCTGGACCTCGACGGTGAGGTCGGACTTGTCGCGCGCGACATAGCGGCCCTTGAGTCGATCGGGCTGATCCGGCGGTCCACTCATGGAAATCTTCAAATCCGCTGGCAACGGCGCTGGCCAAGTCGCCGTGACCTTGTAGGTGCCGGCGGGGATGCCGGGTTGCATCTCGGTCACGACCGAAAATCGCCCGACCTCATTGGCAACGGCAGTGGAGACAGGACCCGAACCGGATTGGGGGTGGAAGAGCAGGACGGCGCCATCGGCCGCCTGCCCATCGACCTTGACATCGCCCTCGACCGCGACCAGACCGCTCCCGCCGCCGGAGCAACCGATGGTGACCAAGCAGGCCAATGCCAGGCCCAAGGCGCTGAGTCCGCGAACCCGCCGCGCCCCCGGGGAAAGCGATTGACGCGTCCCCGAGGGATCGTTTTCAGCTTCGTTTGTCAGCATGCAATCAATCGGCATTCGAGACCGCCTCCCCGCCGTCGCGGCTGACTCGCGCTGCAAAAATCCGGCCGTCGATGGATGCGGAGACGAAGGATGTCGAACCGTCGCCGCTGACCGCCATGATGCCGCCGGGGTGAAAAGAGTAAGGATTGTCCGAGTTGTAGACGTTGATGATCGAGCAGCCCGCCAAGTTCGGGTTGGCGGGGTTCGAACCCGCCAGACCTCGCGCGTGCCGCGCGATGTTCCAGTCGCCATAAAATGAGTTCAGCAGGGTGTCCACGCTGACATTCCCTGTCGGGGGCAGGGCCTTGCCCAAGAAATACCTGCTCTGCTTGCCCGCGATTTCGAGGAAGCACAGCGTATTGGAAAGGCCGTCGATGACTTCGGCAAACTTGACGGTTCGCTTGGTGATGGTGTCGGCCGAACCGAGCATCGCGTTGTGGGTGGTGGTCGGCGGTAGGCCGACGCAGACCGCGAGGCTGCTATGCAGGCCGCGAAGCGGCACGTAATCCGTTCTTGGCATGGGGAATGTTGCACCCGAGGGCAGCAGACCCGCCAGCGAAAAATAGGGGCCATAATCCGAGGGGCTCGTGCCGGGCGTCGAAGGGCAGATGAACGTGGCGACCGTCGCCATCGCCTCGGGCCTGTTCAAGCCACCCGGCCAGGGCGGCGGCAGGTTGACCAGGTCCAACAGCGGGCGTTTGTGGTCGAAGAGTTGATGGATCGTGTTGCCTTCCAGATAGGGCAACAGTTGGCCCAACACGCCGAAGCCGTTGCGGGCATCGGCCGTCAAGGCGAAATAGGGATTGGGCGGGTTAACGGGGGCTTCAGCCGGATTGAGGTACTGTTTTCCCCAGGCCGGTACGTACTTGTAAGTTCCCTCATGGTTGTGCAGAGCCAAACCCAACTGCTTCAGATTGTTGGAACAAGACATCCGCCGGGCCGCTTCGCGGGCCGATTGAACGGCGGGCAGCAGTAGCCCCACCATGACACCGATGATCGCGATCACCACCAGCAGTTCGACGAGCGTGAACCCGGTGCGGCGCGGTGGCAGAGGACTAGTGGAACGACCCATCAACGATCCCTTCGAAATGGAAAAAACTAGAAAAGTGCGAAAAATAGCGAAAAAACATCCCGTAGCGATCGCGCTCGGGAATGCGTAAATGATATTCTAGGTACTCTCCCCCCGACAAGCGTGAAGCCAGCGTTAAAATGGTCACTTTTCTGCCCATTGCCGCCACGAGCGGCCGGGGCGGTCGACCCGAAACGCGACCAGGCGGCGGTGTTCGACTTCGGTGACGTAGACCGTGCGCCCGTCTGGGCCTCCGAAGCAGAGATTGCTGGGGCGAGCCCCCAGCACGTCAATCTCCCGCAGCAGTTCGCCCGCAGGGGTCATTTTGACCACGGTCCCCTTGCCGAAGCGGGTGAGGTAGAGGTTGCCGTCGACATCGACGCGCATCCCGTCAAAACCATGGTCTTCGAATTGGCGGACGAGCCGTTTGTCACCGAGCGACTTGTCGGGGTTGATGGCGAATGCCCAAACATTTCGCTGGACGCTTTCGTTGACGTACAGCGTCTTGCCGTCGGGGCTGACGTCGATCCCGTTGGTGGTCCCCAAGTCCTTCGCCAGCAGCGTCGTGGTGCCGTCGGGATCGATCCGCCAAAGCTGGCCCGTCGACTCGGCCCAGTTCGGATCGCTGGCATAAAGCGTGCCGTCGTCGGCGATTGCCAGGTCATTGGGTTGGTTGAGGGCGGGGTTGTGCGCCAGCACCGTGATCCGCTTGCTGGTCGGATCGACCTCCAGGATTTGATGGGCGGTGTAGTCAGCGACATAGAAGTTCCCTCGGGCGTTGAAGCGGATGCCGTTCCCGATGCTTCCCGCGGGAAGTTCGACGAACACCGAGCCCCGCCCTTCCGGCGTGACCAAGCCAATCGTCCCCTGACGCTGGTAGTTCACCGCCAAGATGTTGCCTTGCGGGTCGCAGGCCGGGCCTTCGATCCCTGGGGTGAACTCGCCGGGCGCCGTCAGCGGTTTCGCGACCCACAGCGTTTCGGATTCCGCTGGGGGCGAAGTCGCTGGCGCGGCGGCCTGGGCCGCGGATGCGCGGCGAACCGTTCCGTCCCCGTCCCAAGTCGTCAAGCAAACCGCGCTGATCGCGAGCGAGGCCCAGGGCATCGCGGGGGGAGAACATTTCATGGTCGAGACTTCCTGGTGGCAGCGAGATTCGAATCCCGAATTGTCGGTCCAGCTACTCAGCCGGGGGCGCGTGATCGGCCAGGAGGTATCGCCCCGCATGCCCGAGACGATTCACCAGTGGAGGCGGTCCGCGCCGGACCTCATGATAGACTCCCGGGAGAGGCGAAGGGGATGCCTTAGCGGTTGTCGCAGTGTGGCCGAGACTTCCTTCCCCTGGCAGCCTGCAATTGTTTGATGTGATCGCTGTGCCGCCGTGATAGACTGCGGTGCCGCATGATCACGGCCATTCGCCACCGCAATCGCCCACGGGTCGATCGAGTGGGTGGCGAAATGGCTCCCGCCACAAGATCACAAGAGACATCGCCATGTCGAATCGCGCAGCTCACGTTTTTCAGATCCTGTTCGCCGTCGTCGCCATCGCAGGGATCGGCTTGCCCCTGGGCAGTGCCACCGCGGCGGAATCTTTATGGAAGGTCGGTGTGAGCCGCGCGGATATCACGCCCCAAGAGTTCATGTGGATGTCCGGCTATGGCGGACGCGATCGACCGGCGGACGGGAAGCTGACCGATTTGTGGGCCAAAGCGATGGCGATCGAAGATGCCGACGGTCGTCAGCATGTGTTGGTGACGCTCGATTTGGTCGGCATCGATCGCGACACCGCCGCGGCGATCACGGGCGAGGTGACGCGCCGCTTCGGCTTGCCGCGTGAGTCGCTCGCGCTATCGACCTCTCACACGCACAGCGGGCCGGTCGTCGGCGAGAATCTGAAGGCGATGTACTTTCTCGATGCGGCGGGTTGGGGATTGGTCGAGAAGTACACGCAGCGGCTGGAAGCCGAAGTCGTCGACTTGGTGGGCCGCGCGCTCGCCGATTTGAGGCCCGCGCAGGTCGGTTGGACGGTCGGCAGGGCCCACTTCGCGGTCAACCGTCGCAACAATGCGGAAGCGGAGGTGCCGAAGTTACGCACCGCCAATCGGCTCAACGGCCCCGTCGATCACGACGTGCCGGTGCTGGTGGTCAAGGAACCGACAGGCGAGATCCGGTTGGTCGTCTGCGGTTATGCGTGTCATGCGACCGTGCTGTCGGGATACCAATGGTCTGGCGATTGGCCGGGTTACGCGCAGCTGGAGTTGGAGCAGCAGTATCCCGGCGCGACGGCGATGGTTTGGGTCGGTTGTGGCGCGGACCAGAACCCGTTGCCCCGCCGCGAGGTCGAACTGGCCAAGGAGTACGGTAAGGCGTTGAGTCAGGCGGTCGCTGCCGCGATCGAGCGGTCGGTGATCCCGCTGGGGGGTAAGTTGCAAGCGGAGTATCAAGAGATTCCGATCGAGTTTGCGTCGTTGCCGACACGCGAGCAGTTGGAAGCGACGGCGAAGTCGGACAATCGCTATGAGGCCGGAAGGGCACGTCTGCTGCTGGAGCGTTGGGATCGCGACGGCGGCTTGTCAGCTACCTATCCCTATCCGGTTCAGAGTTGGCGTCTGGGAGATGGCCCGACTTGGATTTTCCTCGGCGGTGAGGTGGTGATCGATTTCGCCCTCCGCTTGAAGCTCGAACTCGGCGCTGGGAAGACTTGGGTTGCCGGCTATTGCAACGACGTCATGGCGTACATCGCGTCCCGCCGGGTGCTCCGGGAGGGCGGCTATGAGGGTGGCGGTTCGATGACCTACTACGGCCAGCCGAGCCCATGGGCGGAATCGAGTGAGGATGCGATCGTCGACCAGGTTCGAGCCCAGGTCGCGAGCTTGGGAGGGGTTGCCGCGGCGACGGAGCGGACGATCGCGCCGCGCGCGTATCCCGATCACACCGATCTGACGGTGGTACAAGATGAGCAAGGAAAATCGCAACCGATTGCGACGCCCGCCGCTTGGCAGCGGCGCCGAGCCGACATTTTGAGGTCGATGCAGCTCGTGATGGGTCGGTTGCCCGCCGAGAGCGAACTGGCGACCTTGGTCGTCACGGAACATGGCAAGGAATCGTTCGAAAAGTTCGATCGTCTGGAAATTTCCTATCGCGTCGCCGCCGGGCATGAAGTGACCGCGCACTTGTACTTGCCCAAGCCGGGCGTCGGTGCGGGGCTGGCGGGCGATGCTGGCAAGCGGCCGGCCGTGTTGGCGTTGCATCCGACCTCCGCGCTCGGCAAGTTGGTGGTGGCTGGTGACGGGCCACTGGCCAATCGCAACTACGCGGTCGAATTGGCGGAGCGAGGTTATGTCGTGTTGGCCCCGGACTATCCGTCCTTCGGCGGCCTGACCGACTACGATTTTCATACCGACGAATACATTTCCGGGACGATGACCGCCATCGTCAATCATCGCCGTGGCGTCGACCTGTTGAGCGCCCGCGACGAGGTCGACCCGGAGCGGATCGGCGCCATCGGGCATTCGCTCGGCGGTCACAATTCGATGTTCGTCGGCGTCTTCGATGACCGCATCAAAGCGGTCGTCTCGAGTTGTGGCTGGGACCCCTTCCACTACTATTACGGCGGTAAACTGGCCGGCTGGGCGAGCGATCGCTACATGCCTCGGATCCGCGAACTGCACGGGCTTGATCCGGACCAGATGTCCTTCGATTTTCCCGAAGTCGCCGCGGCGATCGCGCCACGTGGTTTTTTCTCCTGCAGTCCCCTGCGTGACAGCAACTTCGATGCGAAGGGTGTGCAGGAGGCGGAGCCCAAGATTCGCAGCGTCTTTGGGTTGTT
This sequence comes from Planctomycetaceae bacterium UBA6172, assembly GCA_002422955.1. Taxonomy (GTDB): domain Bacteria; phylum Planctomycetota; class Planctomycetia; order Pirellulales; family Pirellulaceae; genus UBA6163. The sequence continues at coordinate 37,324 of DITY01000059.1, read as the reverse complement.
GGGCGCGGACGAAAACTTCGTGGTTCGCTACCCCGATTGTGAGCATGACTTTCCGACGGAAGTCCGTCAGGAAGCTTACCAGTTCCTGGATCGAGTCCTCGCCGGAGGCCAGCCCCCAGCCGCGACACGTTGATAGGCTGTGAGCTCGGTTTGACGGGGCATGCAGGTTCCGTCCGGGGGGCCATGCGGGCTGTGCAAGTCTAGGCGAAAGCAGCGGAGGGACAGGGGTGGGTGGTGAATTGCAGTCGTTGGGCCAACGCTTGGTGGCGGCGTCGTTTCCGCACCCGGTCGTCGAATCGAGGCTGATCGAGACCCATATCTCCTGGGTGATCCTGACCGGGCCCTGGGCCTACAAGGTCAAGAAGCCGATTCGACTCGAGTTTCTCGATTACTCGACGCCGGACCTGCGGGAGCGATGCTGCGAGCGCGAACTCGAGCTCAATCGGCGGTGGGCGCCTCAGATTTATCAAGATCTGGTGCCGATTTTCCAACTCGCCGCCAGCTCGGATGGGACCGCCAGATCCGATGGGATGGAAGGGGGGCTGCGAGTCGGCGTGGCGGGGGAGCAGGCTGGGGCGGAGGAACGGTTGGTCGATCATGCCGTCCGAATGCAGCAATTTCCTCAGGCGGCGCTGCTTTCCGAAAGGCTGGCGGCGGGCGAGATCGCGGCGGAGCAGACCGCGACGCTAGGGGCGGAGCTGGCCGAATTGCATCGGCGGTTGCCTGTCGTCCCCTATGATTCGGAACTGGTTCAGCGGGGTTCGCTGCAACCGGCGCTAGCGAGTTTGACCTACCTGCTGCAAGACGCGTCCCTGGGCGACGAAGATCGGAACGAACTGGAGCGGGTGCAGTCCTGGCTGCGAGACGAGATCCAGCGGCTTGCCGGCCTGCTCGAGTCGCGCGCGGCGCGCGGCTTGGTGCGTGAGTATCACGGCGATTTGCACTTGGGCAACGTGTTGTTTTGGGAAGGTCGGTTCCAGCTTTTTGATGGGATCGAGTTCAACGACGCGTTTCGCCAAATCGACGGTTGGAATGAAATCGCGTTCCTGGCGATGGAATTGAGCGAGCATGGGTTCAAGCCGCATGCACGCCGACTGATCGACGCTTACGCGGAGGCTTCTGGGGATTACGAGGGGCTGGCGCTGCTGCGATTCTTTCTCGTCCATCGCGCGATGGTCCGAGCGATGGTCGATCGAATTCGTCAATGCCAAACGCTCGTCGCGGCGCAGGGGGATGCGTTTGAGCAGCCCACGGCCGACTTGTCGGAGGTCGCGAAACAGTACTTGCGGTACGCGGTGCAGGTGATTCGGCCGCTGCCGCCCGAGCTTTGGATCACCTATGGGCTATCCGGCAGCGGAAAATCGACCCAAGCGCTGAGGCTGGTGGAGAGTCGCGGCTACCTGCGAATCCGCTCGGACGTGCAGCGGAAACGTCTGGCCGGTCTGTCTCCACTGGAGCGGGGCGGCGCAGCGGACGCGGGCGAGCTTTATGGCCCGGAGATGACCGCCAGGACGTATTCGCATTTGAGGGCTCTCGCCGAACAGGTTCTGCGGGCCGGTTGGGGCGTGGTTATGGACGCCACCTTCTTGGTTCGCGCCCAGCGTCTGCCCTTCCGGTTGCTCGCGGGGGAGTTGGGCGTTCCCGCCTGCGTCCTGGTCTGTCAGGCCGCGTCCGAGGAACTCGAACGTAGGTTGTTGACGCGAACCGGGGATCCTTCCGACGCGACGCCCGCGGTGTTGCGGTTGCAACTGTCTCATGTGGAGCCACCAGAACCCGACGAGGGATTCCGGATCGTCGACCAAGCAGAGCTCGGTACGGCTGCCGCCCGCTAAGTGGGGGCGGATCGTTTCGTGAAGTCTTGGAAGCGTTTNNAATTGATAAACGACCTCGTGGCGTTCTTTGGATCGCGACGCCAACGCGCGTCCTTGGCGAGTCAGCCTCACCGGCTGATACGGTTCGGTCTCGACCAGGGCGAGCGAAACCAGGCGACTCAGCGTGCGGCTGACGGTCACATGGCTGACCGCGAACCGGGTGGCCAAATCGACGACGCGGCAGGTCGATTTTTCCGCGATGATCTCCGCGATCGCCTCGACGTAGTCCTCCGCCGTCTCGCTAGCGTGGTCGCTACGAGTCCTGCGGTGAGGGACAGAAACGCTCGATTGGGATCGGGGGGAAGCCAAAACGTCGATATCCAGACGTGATCGGGATGCGGATTGCCGCTGCAGGGATGGTTTCGTGAGTATAGACGCCCAAGTTGCCGATGGCCAACCCCGACTTACAATGGACCGTAGCCATGGCTACAATGTCGTGTGGGTTGGGCGACTCGGCGGAGCGAGCGGGGTGGGTCATCAACGGTCGGGGGTTGGCGTTGTCGGATGAATTGAGGAACGGTCAGCGGGGCGAGCGGCGGGTTTGTCGCTCGTTCTCTCGGTCTGAATCGGTGGGGTCGAGCGTTTCAAGCTGGGCTTGGCTGCTGCCCGCGGCGATGCTGGCGTTTGTCGTCGGCTGTGGGGTTGGCGAGCGAGGGCATTCGACGCCAGCGAACGCGGTGGCGGATCCGTCGCGATCGGGCGCGGACGAATCGGTCGGGGGTTCGCCCGAGCGGCCGATCGAGGTCGTCGCCACGGTGGGAATGGTCGCCGACATCGTTCGTAACGTCGGTGGGGATCGGGTGCGGGTGACCCAGCTGATGGGATCGGGGGTTGATCCGCACCTGTATCGCGTGACTCGCGACGACGTGCGGTCGATCTTTGCCGCCGACGTGATTTTTTCTTCCGGCCTGATGCTGGAGGGCAACTTGTCCGACGCGTTGAATCGCTTGTCGCGGCGTAAACCGGTCGCGGCGATCGGGGAATGGGCTTGGTACGAGTCGCCTTGGAGCCGCGAAGGCGCTGTCGATGGGAGCCGCGAAAGCGCCGGGGATGAGCCGGCTTCCGAAGAACTCGACCCGCACGTCTGGATGGACGTCGATTTATGGTCGCAAGGGGCCGCCCGAGTCGCCGAGGTCTTGGCGGAGGTCGCGCCGCGGCATCGGGATGAGTTCCGTGAGAATGCCGTTCGCTATCGCGAGGAACTGTTGTCGCTGCATCGGTGGGGGGTGGAGACGCTCGCTTCGATCCCGCCGTCGCGTCGGTTGTTGGTGACTTCTCATGAGGCCTTTGGGCATTTCGCGCGGGCCTATGGCTTGCAGGCGATGGGGGTGCAGGGGCTGGCCACCGATTCGGAGGCCGGGTTGACGCGAATCAATCGGCTGGTTGATCAGATCATCGAGCGGGACATCGGCGCGGTGTTTGTCGAAAGCAGCGTCCCGCGGAAGAGCATGGACGCGGTGATCGAGGGGGCGGGTTCGCGTGGCCACGCCGTGCGGATCGCCGGTGAGTTGTATTCGGACGCCTGCGGGCCAGACGGAACCTATGAAGGAACCTACGCGGGCATGATGGATCACAACATCACCCTGATCGCGCAGGCCCTGGGCGGCAGTGTCTCGCCCCAAGGGTATCGAGACCGACCAGCGGGGGACCGAGGTCGATTGGAACAGAACGAACCGGGCCGACCGGCTCAGCGGGAGGGGGAGTTTTGAGCGATTTAGCGTTATCCGTCGAGGACTTGACCGTTGCTTATCAGAGCGAGCCGGTATTGCAGGATCTCTCGTTCGGGGTCCCCACCGGCTCGTTGGTCGGCATCATCGGTCCTAACGGGGCTGGCAAGAGCACGCTCTTGAAAGCTTGTTTAGGCCTGGTCCCGATCGACTCGGGCGAGGTGCGATTTTTCGGCGCGGCTCATCGCGACATGCGTCACCGGGTCGCCTACGTGCCGCAGCGGGAGAGCGTGGATTGGGATTTTCCGATCCGAGCCGTCGACGTGGTCGCGATGGGGCTGTATCGCCAAATCGGTTGGTTTTGGCCGGTACGGCGGCGGCATCTGAGGGCGGCCCGCGCGGCTTTGGAGCGGATGGGGATCTTGGAGTTTGCCGATCGGCAGATCAGCCAGTTGTCGGGTGGCCAGCAGCAGCGGGTTTTTTTGGCGCGGGCGTTGGTGCAGGACGCCGACTTGTATTTGATGGATGAGCCATTCTCGGCCGTGGATGCGTCGACCGAGCAGTCGGTGGTGGAGATCCTGCGTGCGATCCAGGCGGCGGGTAAGACCGCCATCGTGATCCATCATGATTTGCAGACCGTGCGGGAATACTTTGACCGCGTGCTGCTGCTCAATCGGCGGTTGATCGCCAGCGGCACGGTCGGCGATGTGTTTACCGAGCCGAATCTGCGACGGGCTTACGGTGGGCGGTTGGTGCATGTCGATCGGCCGGCCATGGCGGTCGGGTGGGGCGACTCATGATCGAGGGGCTACCGTTCGGTAATGTCTGGGGGTTGGCACAGGCCGCGAATCCGTGGGTTCGTGCCTTCGGTCTGCAGGACCACAACACGCGGATCGTCGTTTTGGCGACGACGCTGCTCGGTTTGGCCGCGGGTGGCATTGGCGTCTTCACGCTGCTGCGGCGTCGGGCCTTGATGGGGGACGCGCTCAGTCACGCGATGTTGCCGGGCATCGGTTTGGCCTTCCTGGTCGCGCCGTCGCTCGGCTTGCCGGAGAAGTCGCTGCCGGTCTTGATCGGGGGGGCCGTGATCAGCGGGTTGGTGGCGGCGGCGGCGATCCTGCTGATTCGGTGGCGGACGCGGTTGCCCGAAGACGCGGCGCTCGGCATTGTGCTGAGCGTCTTCTTCGGCGCCGGCTTGGTAATCCTCAGTCTGGTGCAGCAAACCTCGGGAGGTTCCGCGGCCGGGTTGGAATCCTTCATTTATGGCAAGACGGCATCGATCACGATTCGGGACGCCGGTTGGATCGCCGCCGCCGCGGTGCCCACGTTGATCTTGGTGGGTGTGCTGATGAAAGCCTGGGCGTTGGTCTGTTTTGACGAAGGCTTCGCGCGAACCAGCGGCCTGTCGGTCGGGGCGGTCGATATCGTCATGATGGCTGCGGTGGTTTTGGTCATCGTCACCGGTTTGCAGGCTGTCGGCGCGATCCTGATGATCGCGTTGCTCGTCATCCCCGCGGCGGCCGCCCGATTCTGGACTCATCGAGTCGATGTGATGGTCGTGGTTGCTGCCGTGTTGGGGGGCGTCAGCTGTCTGTTCGGTTCCTTGCTCAGCGCGGCGGCGGAGGACTTGCCATCGGGGGCGACGATCGTGCTGGTCGCCGCGGCGATCTTCGGGTTCAGCATGGTGCTGGGGAGCCAGCGGGGTTTGTGGTGGCGTTTGCGAGCGCATCGCGCGCGCCGCGAACGGACCCGCGAGGTCGCGCTTGCGGCGCAAGCGGATATGCCCCTCGGGCAAAGGAGTGGCGGATCATGATGCTGGCGACGGCCGATTGGTTATGGGAATTGGATGGCTGGATTGCGGTCGCGGCGGTGCTGTGCGCGGTCTCCGCTTCGCTGGTCGGTAATTTCTTGGTGCTTCGCAAGCAGAGTTTGCTGGCGGACGCGATCAGCCACGCGATCCTGCCGGGGTTGGCCCTGGCCTTCTTGTGGACCGGCAGTCGACAGAGCTTGCCGATGTTCGTGGGCGCCGCGTTGGTGGGTGTGTTGTGCGCCGTGATGACGCAGTGGATCCGCGATTCGGGGAAGGTCGATGAGGGGGCCTCGATGGGCGTCGTCTTCACGACGCTGTTCGCGCTCGGGTTGGTGCTGATCGTCCGCGCGGCCGACCGGGTCGATCTCGATCCCGGGTGTGTGCTGTTTGGCGCGATCGAATTGACGCCGCTGGATATGGTTTCGCTCGGCCGTTTCGAGGTCCCGCGGGTCGTGATCACGTTGTCGGTCGTGCTGGTTGTGAACCTGCTGTTCGTGGTCGGCTGCTTCAAGGAGTTGAGCCTGACCTCGTTCGACCCCGGCTTGGCGGAGACGCTGGGGTTTCGGGCCAAGTGGCTGCATCAGTTGTTGATGATTTTGGTCGCGGTCACGGCGGTAGCCTGTTTCGAAAGTGTCGGCAATATCTTGGTGGTCGCGATGTTCGTGGTCCCGCCGGCGACGGCCAGGCTGTTGACCGATTCGCTGGCGGCGATGGTCATGCTGAGCGCGGTGCTGGGCGCTGTGGCGGCCGTCCTGGGGCATTGGGCGGCGATCACGGTGCCGGGATGGTTCGGTTTTGCCAGCACCACGACGGCCGGCATGATCGCGGTCGTTTCCGGCTTGGGCTTCGTGATCGCGTTGTTGATCTCGTTCCGGCGGGCGGCATCCGCTCGGTCGCTCTCCGCCCGCGCCTGAGGTTGGGTCGTGTCCTGCCCCTAGTCGAGTTGCTTTGCCGCTGGGCTTAGCTGCTTTTTTGCGGCCGGAAGCTGTGGACCCAGGAGAGATAGGGGCTGACCTGCCGGGTCTGTACCCAGACTTTGCCTTGGCCGCTGAAGCGACAGACCAGGCCTTCTCCGCTGAAGAACAATCGTTTGAAGCCGCCGCCGCGAAGGCCGGGGACCACCGTAACCTGATACTGAAGCGTGTCCTCGAAGGCGACGATGAAGCCTGTGTCAACGATGTAATCGTCGGCGACGTCGATTTCCAAAATGGCCCCGAAGGAAGTGAAGAAGATGTCTCCCGTGCCGGTAGCTTTAAGCAGCACCAGGCCTTCGCCGCTGAAGAAGCCCTTGGCCCCTTGCCATTTGCCGGTGACCTCGACCCCCTCGCCGCTGGCCATGTAGGCCCCGCGTTGCAGCATCAGAGAGCCGCCCGTCAAACGATGGTGCTGCGTATCGCCGAGCTGGGCTGGGGCGAACACGACCTCCCCCGGGTCTTTGCCGGCGGAGAACGTGTTCACGATCATGCTCTCCCCGCCGAGCATCCGCCCCAAGGAAGACAGCGCCCCGCCCTTCAGGCCGACCTTCAGGGTGAGGTTGGGGGACATCGATGCCATGGCCGACGGTTCCGCGTACACCGTTTCACCCGGCCGGAGTTTCACTTCCAACAGGGAAAAATCGGGACGCAAGCGGATCTCGAATTGCAATTCGCTGGACATGTTGGACAGATCTCCGTTTAGGCCGGTTTGAGCTTGGGGCCGAGCAGTTGACCCAAACTGGGCGGGTTGTGGCTCTGGCAGTACAGCAGCCCTTGGCCTTGGAACTTGCACACCAAGCCCTCCCCGCCCAAGAGGCTGCCGATCAGGCTGCGGCTCGCCTTCCCGATCTGGAAACGGAGGGTGTCTTCGAAGGCCACGATGTGTCCGGTATCGACGGTGTATTCGCCGTCGACCCGGATCGGGTAGATCGCGCCGAAGCTGCTCAGGAACAACTCCCCCACCCCAGAGCATTTGACCCAGAACATCGACTCGCCACTGAACAGGGCCGATGAAAAACCCTGCCAGGTGGTGTCGATCTCGATCTCGTCGGTGGCTGCCAGCCAACTCGAACCCTGCACCACCAACGTCCCGCCGCGCAGCGGATGATGGACGCAGTCACCCATCATCGTCGGCCCGATGAGGAGCGTTTGGTTGGGCTGATGGGCCGTGAAGTGGTTCAAGAAGAAGTTTTCGCCCGAAAACATTCGCTTGAGTCCCTTGATCATGCCGCCACCGCCGCCCCGACTGCGGGAGGTCGTTTCGACCGTGAGCGCGGACGACATCGCGATCATCGCGCCGACTTCACAGGTCAAGCCTTCGCCGGCATCGAGCGCGAACCGCACGGCCGTCGCCGAAGGGCGACAAAGCATCTCATGTTTCATGACTGACAACTCGAAGCGGTCAAAGGCGCGGTGCGAGATCAATACAGGTGCGTGTTGGTCCAAGCGGCCAAGCCGCTGAAGGAACGTGACTGCATGTAGATCTTCCCCTGCCCTTGGACGCGAGTGATCACCCCCTCGCCGCTGAAGAAACTGGAGAAGATCCCGCCGACCAGTCCGACGCGGATCGCGATCGTCGGTTCATAAGCGACCAGGTGTCCGGTGTCGACGATGTACTCGTCCTGGACTTCGCGGGTGAAGATCGCGCCGTAGGCGCCGAACCAGACTCGGCCATGGCCGGAAACTTTCAAGCGGAATAGCCCTTCCCGGGCGATCAGGCTGCGCAATCCGGCCCAGCCCAGGCCCAGGGTCACGCCGGGCTCGCAAGCGATGAAGGCTCCGGGTTGGAGGAACAGCGTGTTGCCTGTCAGCTCGGTGCAGACCATGTCGCCGGGGAACGGCTGGGTCAGCACGACGTGACCGGGGGAGGACGTCGAGAACTCATTCACGAACAGCGATTCGCTGCCGAAGACGCGTTTCACGATCGCCTTCGACATGCCGCCGCTCCAGCGCGTGCTGATCTCGACGTTCGAGCTCATGCTGGCCATCGCGCCCGCTTCGGCGATGATGCGATCTCCCGGTTCGAGCTGTACCATGAGGTTGGCGAACGAGGGCCGATTGCGGATGTCAACTTCCACGGACAACTCCTGAGGCGCGAGACGAGGCGCGGGCAACCGCCCGCTGGACGGGCGTCATTGTAAAGCCTGTTGCGTCGCCTTGAGGTCCAGATCGAGACTCCGGTACTGCTTTTTTGGGAGGCCCTGCAGCAGTCGACGGATGTCCTCCACTCGCTGGGCGTGCTGTGGGTGGGTGCTGATCCAAGCCGCCACGTCGGGGATGTCGCCGACTTCCGCTTCGAGCAGGGCGAAGAACTCGGCCATCGCGACCGGATCGATCCCGGCCTCATGGAGCATCCTCGCTCCCTCGAGATCGGCTTCGGTTTCCGCCGTGCGGCTGTAACTGGTCAGGATCGATTTCTGCGCGAGCTGCGAACCGATGGAGACGAGTCCCCCCAGGTCACCGACCAGGAACTGCACGGCGGCCACAATGCCCAGCGACTGGCTGACGCCCTGCAGGCCATGCCGCAACGTGGCGTGGGACATTTCATGCGCGATCACCCCCGCGATCTGTTCCGGACTCTCGGCTTTCTTCAGTAGCCCGGTGTAGACCACCATTTGCCCACCTGGCAGGGCGAAGGCGTTCACCTCGTCGCTCGCGACCACCAGCACGCGAAAGTTCATCTCCGGGATGGCGGCGTGCGGCTGCAATTGTTGGACGATCTCGTGGGCCAGCAGCGTGGCCGGATGGTCCGCATCCAGTCGCGGCTCCGGGACCAAGGATTGGATCGCCATTTCACCGATCTGCTCATCGATGCGGATCGGCAGGGCCCGGACCGCCGTGCGTGCGGCGGCCAAGACCCCGAAGTAGACCCCGACGCAGACCAGGGCGAACGCCAGGGTTGCGGCGACGACCCCGACGCGAAAACGGTTCGCCTCGCCTCGACGCCGGGCGCGGAGCGATCGAAACTGGGCTTCCAGCGTCCCGTAGGCGGATTGGGCGACCGCCGCGACGAAGCTCGGGTCCTCACTGAAAATCGTCAGGCTGCGATCGGCGTTGCGACAGAAAACCATCTTGCCGCTCGCCCCACCCAAATCGAGTTGGCATTCGTTAAGCGGGATCGCGAATTGCGGCTGGCCCTCGCACAGCGCCTCCGCCACCAATTCGGTTCGAGTGAGCTTGATGCTGGCTCCCGATCGTCCGTCGGGCAGATCGGCGTGGAAGAGCCCACCGCGAAAAGTGGGGTTTGAATCGATCATGGGCAGGGGACCTGCTGTGCGAAAAAAAGAGTCTCGAGTGAGTGCCGCATGATGACCGAATCGGTGCCGGCTCGCCATTTGGCTCGGCCCCATGACCGCGGGGCGGGACCTCAGAGGGCGACGAATCGGTTCCCGGCTCAATGTTGTTCTAGTCGATGAAGCCGGCGGAGATGCCCCCTGATGAGGTGGTTTTCCCGCGGGCGATTTAGACGAGTCGGCGTCCCTTTCGATTACAATGGGGGTTGGTTGCTCGCCCGCATTCCTTCCCCACCCCGATGTCCCGCCCCATGTGTGTGTCCCGCCCCCTGAGTACGCGGCTCGGCCTCCGATTTGTTCGCGACCGAATCGGTCGTGGTCACGGGAGATCGATCTGCATCGTGTTGGTCGCGTTCGGACTGGCATTCCCCGCGGCCGCGCAGGGGCCGGGCGATTGGAACCGTCTAGCGCACCCCGAGGTGGCCGAGCGTTTAGGACTGGACGACGCGCAGCGGGCTGCGGTGCAGCGGTTGTTGCAGCAGCGGACGGAGGCTCGTTTGGCCGAGGACAAAGTGGCGGGCGAGGCCCAGGTGAAGGAACTCGAAGCCAAGCTTCGCCAGACGCTCACCGAGCCGCAGTGGCAGGCCTGGGAAACGACCCCGCCTTCGGACTCGCTCGAGTTTCGCTTCCGCGAGCAACCTTGGGCGGATGTGTTGCAGTGGTTCGCGGCCCAGGAAGGGTTGACGTTGGTGATGGACCGCTCGCCGCCGGGAACGTTCACCTATCACGACAATCGTCAGTACACGCCTAGCGAAGCGATCGATTTGCTCAACAGCGTGCTGCTGACACGCGGTTTCACCCTGATCCGTCGCGAGAAGTTGCTGACCCTGATGCAGATCAGTGACTCGATTCCGATCGAATTGATCCCCGAGACGACGCTCGAGGCCCTGCCCTCGCGGGGGCGGTTCGAGTTGGTGCGGGTGAAGTTTCCGCTGGGCACCCGTCCGGTCGAGGCGGTGATGAAGGAAGTCTCCGGCTATTTGGGGCCTTTGGGGCGGGCGATCCCGCTGCCTCAGAGCAAGCAGTTGTTGGTCGTCGAGACGGCGGGCAAGATGGAGATGATCAACGTGTTGGTCAATTCTGTCCCCGAGCCCGCCAAGCCGCCACAACCGCCGGCGCCCCCGAAGCCACCGGAACCGGTCTTCGCCGCCTACCCGCTCGGCGATCTCGATCCCACCGCGACGCTGGCGGCGATCAAGGCGTTGATCGGCAGCGAACGGATCCTGGTCGACGGTCAGACCCGGGTGCTGCATGCCTACGTGACACCCGAGCAGCAGTTCGCGATCCAAGCGGCGATCGAGAAGATGAGCGGCAGTTTGGCGACGCGGACGCCCGACCGATCGGTCGCGTACGACATCGGCGATATCACTCCCGAAGTGATCACGACGCAGTTGCAGAGCATCGCGCCACAGGCCGTCGTCTCGGTCGACGAGATCAATAAGAAGGCGCTTGTGACCGCAACCGCCGCGGACCAGGAACGGATTTCGGCGGCGCTCGAATCGCTGGGCGGCACAGTCGCCTCCGATCAATTGGCGGTCGAAACCTTCCCGGTCGAACCGGGGCAGGCGGTCGCGCTCGCCACGGCGCTCAAGGCGATGCTGCCGCGAGTCGATCTGGTGGGCAACGATACGCTGGGGAGCGTCGTGGCCCGCGGTTCGGCCGCCGATCTGAAATTGGTCGGCGAAATCGTCCGACGATACCGCGGCGAAGATTCGCTGGGGGGTAAATCTTTGCACACCTTCGCACTGATCAAGGCCGCCGACGCCCCGTGGTTGCGGCTGGTCGAACGGGTGCTGCCGACGGCGGAATTGTGGTTGGACGACGACGGCAAGCGGCTGGTGATGATCGGGAGCGATCAGGAACGCCAGCGGTTGGAGGCGAACTTGACGGGGCTGATGACGGCGATCGTCGCGCCGGCCGACCGCCAGTTGGAAGTCTACGAACTGAATCCCGCCCAGCTCGCGTTGTGGACGCAGTTGCAAACGGCCGTGGTCGCGAACTTGCCCGATGTCCAAGTCATCGTCAAACCGGGCGAAGCGGGCGGGCTGGCCCAGGTCATGGTTTGGGCGTCTCAGCCCCAGCACGCCAAGATCAGCCAGTGGGTCGAACAGATTCGGCAGTCGACGCCCGAACCGCAGGCCGTCTTGCCGCGGTTGCATGAACTGGGCGATCGCGATCCGAAGCTGTTCGGCGAATTGCTCGCCGATCGTTATCCCGGCTTGCGCTGGACGGCCGATGAACGGGGGCTGATGGTCTGGGCCGATCGGTTGACCCAAGAGGCGATCGCGACTTGGATACAAGAAGTCCAGGCCGGCCTGCCCGCCGAGCCCACCCGCGAATTGAAGACCTACCGCGTCACCGGGATGTTGCCGACGGAGTTGCAGACGTTGGTCACGCCGCTGCTCGGGGACTCAGCCGCCGGCGCGGTGACGGTCGACAGTCAGGGAGGCCGGTTGGTGGTAATGGCGACCGAGGCCGCGCATCAGCGGATCGAATCGCTGGTCAGTCAGTTGTCCGCGCCGCCACCGACCGACCAGCAGCGGGTCTTGGTCGCCTATTCGCTCGAGCATGCCGACGCGGATGAATTGAAGGCGGTAATCACTGCCGCGGTCACCGGGGCGACCGTGCTGGCCGATGCTTCGCGGCGGCAACTGATCGCGACGGCGACCCTCGGCGACCACGGCAAAATCAAAACGATCTTGGCCGAAGTCGATCGGCCGGCGACCGCGGCGGGCGTGAAGGAATTGCGGACTTATCGGACCGAAAAGGTGCAGGCCGCCACGCTGCTGCCGACGTTACAAAAGTTAATGCCGCGGATGGAGCTGACCGTCGATACGACGAATAACCAGCTGCTGGCATCCGGTATCGCCGCCGATCAGCGGACGCTTCAGGCAACGCTCGAACGCTTGCGCAGCGAGGACCCCGAACGGCCCCGCGCGGTCAAAACCTTCACGGTTCCCGCCGGTGATTTGCAGACGCTGCCGACGATCCTGCTGCAGCTCGCCCCTGAGGCGGTGATCAGCACCGACGTGGTCAACCGCGCGGTGATCGTATGGGGGACGGACGAGCATCATCAGCGGATTGGCGAAGCGATCACGCAATTGAGTCAGTCGGCGCAGGACCGTGACGAGGTGCTGCTGTTCGAGGTGCCGGTCGCGCAGACGGTCGCGATCCAGACCGCGCTGTCGACGCTGTTCACCGGAGTCCGTGTATCCGCGGATCCGGCGACCGGTCAGTTGACGTTGCTGGTGCCCAAGGCGCTGCGGGACCAGGTCGAAGCTTACATGCGTCAGCGACTGGAAAAGGTCGAAGAGCCCGAGCCGCGGACCTACCGCGTGCGGAACTCGATCCGCACGGCGTTCGCGACCTTGCTGCCGACCGCGGTCCCTCGAGCGACGATGCCGGTGGCCGGGTTTTCCCGCCGCGACGGCAGGTGGCGGATCTCCTCAGCGGCGCTGCCGGAGCCCTCGGTCGCCTTGGCCCAAGGGGAAACGGTGGTGGTCGTCGCGACCCCGACCGAACACCTGCAGGTCGCCGAGTTGCTCAAGACGTTGGACACGGAACTCGGGCCGGATCAAGCGACGGTGGCACGGGTTTATACGCTCGGCGAGATCGAGCCGACCGCGTTCGCAACGCTGCTGGCCGAGCGTCGACCCTCCGCGCGATTGCTCAGCAGCACCGATCCCAAGCGGCCCGTGGTCGCCGATCTCGAAGCCGGTCACGCAGTGATCGCCGAGCTGGTGATCGAGTTGGAGACCGCATTTGGGACCCGTGTGAAGAAGGAATTGCGGGTCCATCCGGTGCGCGATGATTTGCTCGCACAGGCCACGAGCGGCGTGGCGACGGTGATCCCCGAGGCGACGCTGTTGCCGTCCGCGGGGGGCGGTCGCTTGTCGCTGTTGGCCACGCCGGAGGATCATCAGAAATGGAATGCCTGGCTCGAACAATTGCAGACGTCGATTCCGCCGCCCCAGGGCAAGTCGTCACGAGTCTATCAGCTCAAGGATGGCGACCCGACCACCGCGGTGCGGTTGCTGCAGTCCTTGCTCCCGGCGGTCGTGATGGCCGCCGATGTCACGGCGCGGACGGTCGCCGCGACCGCCTCCGACGCCGAGCACGCCAGGATCCAAGAAGTCATCACCCAGGTCGATCAGCCCGCCAGCGAGGCGAAGGAGACTCGCGTTTTCACGCTCGGTAGTGGCAACGCCCGCGAGTTGGTCGTCGCGGTGACCCAGATGTTGCCACGAGCGGGCGTGACGGCGGAGACCGCTAGCAACAGTCTGATCGTCACGGCCACCGCCCCGGAGTTGCAACGCATCACCGAAATGATCCAGGGGCTTGAGCAAGCGGGAAGCGGTGATGAAGTTTCCCGCACCTACACGCTCAAGACCGCCAGTCCCGTCTACTTCCAGATCGCGCTGCGGGAACTGTTCCCGCGGGCGACGGTGGCGGCCGATCCGGTCAGCGGCAGTTTGCTGATCGCCGCGACCGAGGAGCAACATGTCCAGATCGCCAAGATGATTCAGGACCTGAATGATGCGGCCAAGCCGGCGGATGGGTTGCAGGTTTTTAAATTGCAGCATTCCGAAGCGAACCAGCTCGCGGTGTTGTTGCAGCAGTCGTTCGGGCGCCGGACGACCGCGGGAATTTCGGCGGATGCCGCGGCCAATGCCGTGTTGATCGTGGGGACCCCCGAGCAACACGAGTTGGCCAAAAAACTGATCGAACAGCTCGATCAACCCTCCGCGCAGCAGCGTGAAACCCGCGTCTTTCCGCTCGCGGCGGGGACGGCCCGGGAACTGGCGCTCGCGGTAGGGCAAATGTTGCCCGCCGCCAAGGTGACGCCCGAGACGAGCAGCAACAGCCTGATCGTTTCCGCAACGTCGGCTGACCTGCTGAAGGTCACCGAGATGATCGAAGGCGTCGCGCAAGCCGGCGGGGGGGAGGGTGAGGTTTCCCGCACCTACACGCTCAAGACCGGCAGCCCCGTTTACTTTCAGATCGCGTTGCGGGAACTGTTCCCGCGGGCGACGGTGGCGGCCGACCCGATCAGCGGCAGTTTGTTGATCGCGGCGACCGAGCCGCAACATGTCCAGATCGCGCAGATGATTCAGGATCTGAATGAATCGGCCAGAACCGCCGAGGGGCTGAAGGTCTTCAAGGTTCAGCACGCGAACCCAACCAACATCGCGATGGCCCTTCAGCAGTCGTTCGGAAGACGCAGCACAGCGGGGGTTACCGCGGATGAGGCCGCGGGGGCTGTGTTCGTCGTCGGTTCGGCTGACCAACACGAGATCGCGGGTGAGTTGATCCAGCAGCTCGATCAAGCCAGCGACGGAACCAACCCGCGAACGCTGCGAGCGTTTTCGATGGCGGGATTGAGCGGACGCGAAGTCTCGGTGTCGGTGGAACAGCTTTTCACCGATTCTCGCCCCAAGGTGGACGTCCAGTACGACCTGTTCAACGAACAATTGATCGTGATCGGCAACGAGGCGCAGCTGACGCAGGTCGAGAAGATCGTCGAGCAGTTCAAACCGCCACAGCGGAGCTTGGAAGTGTTCGCGCTCCGTCGCAACGAGCCGCGGGCCGTGGACGATGCGATCACGACGATGTTTTCGGATCTCCCGTTTTCGCTCACCCCTTCCGTCACGGTCGATCAGGATCGACAGCAACTGATCATTCGAGCCTCCGCGGAGCAGTTGGTCGAGATTCGCGCACTGTTGCAACGACTGGGAGAAACGACCGAGTCGGCGCCAGTCGGTCCGGCGTCGTTGCGTTCGGAGCGGCTGCGGACGATTCCCGTCGGACGGGACGCGGAGGCCATTCTGAAACGGTTGCGCGAGGTTTGGCCAACGGTCAGCAACAATCCGTTGCAGGTCATCGGTTTGGAACCGGAGGGCGAAGCCACGGAGATCAAAGGAGTCGCTCCGCGGGAATCGCAGCCGCGCCAGGCCGCCCCGCCGGCGGCGGGCGATCAGGGGCAAGACGGCGCGACGCTCGGTGCGGCGGCCGAGGATGGCGTCGTGCTCCGTTCGGCTTCGGGTCGTGAATCGTTCGCCACACCCGTCGCGCTGGTCGCCGCGCAAGTCGGACCGGAGGCCGAATCGAAGCCCACCCTCGCTGAGAGCCGCGAGGCCGCTGAGTCGGGCGTCGCGCCGGTCGCTGAGCCGGCTGCGGCGACGCCGGCCGCCTCGCCGATCGTGCTGATCCCGGGGGCGGAAAATTGGACGATCGCGTCCGAGGATCCGCAGGCCTTGGAGTTGCTCAGTCGCTGGATCGAAACGGCGGGCCGCGAAGTCGGCGTCGATGCGATCGAAGTCGGTCGGAATAGCTCGATCTTTGTGCTCAAGCATGCCAACGCCGCTGAACTCGAGAACGTGTTGACCAACCTGTTTCGCCGTTCGGAGCGGAATCGAACGTCGACGACCGAGAATGAGACGCGGATCGTCGCGGACCCGCGGATCAATGCCCTGGTCGTCCGTGGGTCGCAGACCGATCGGACTGCGATCCGTGAGCTACTGGCGGTGCTCGATTCGCCTCAGTTCATCGGCCTGTTCGCCAGCCCGCCGCCGGTGTACGTGCCGGTGATGAATACCGACGCCAGCCGGATCGAGCAGATTCTGCGGTCGGTCTACGCGGCGCAGCTCAGCCGTGGCGGTGGACGGCCACCGATCACGATCCCCTCCGGCGTGTCGACCGAGATCGCGACGATGTTGGAACAGATCAACGCGTCCGTCTCGGGGCCGCTACTGCAACTGAGCGTGGATGAAGTCAGCAACGCGATCGTGATGCGTGCCCCGCCCGAATTGAGCAAGGAGGTCCGCGGCTTCATCGAGCAGGTCGACACGCAGGCCACGACCTCGCGATCGCGTGGCGTCCGGGTGGTGCCGCTGAGTCAAACCAACGCCGAGCAGATCCGACAGCTGCTCGAATCGGTGCAAAGCGATCGTCGCGGCCGCAATCGGCGTTAAGTCAGTCGGGCCGATCGCCGCGGTTCATGGGGCGGTGTCGCTGATGGCGCTGGGTTGCAACGCGGCTGCGATTTCTTCGCGGACTTGCGGATCGGGTTCGATCGCTTGGCGGGCGCGGAGCGCGATGTGTTGGCCGCCCAGTTGGCCGAGGGCCCAAGCGGCGGCACCACGGATCAGCGGCTCGGAGTCGCCGAGGCAATGGATCAGGCACGGCGCTGCCGCCGGGTCCCGGGCGTTGCCGAGGCAGATCGCGGCATTGCGGAGAATCCCTCGGCGACGCGGTCGCCAGAGCGGGGTGTCGCGGAAGCGGGCGCGAAAGCCAGCCTCGTCGAGGGTCAGGATCTCGATCAGATCGGTGGCGTGTGGGGGCGAAGGGCGAGCCGCCACAAGGTCCGAGGCGGGCGTATCGACGGCCTTTCCGACGCCGCTGAAGTGCGGTTGGCGGCTGGCGTGGCGGTTCCAGGGACAGACTTCTTGGCAGACATCGCAGCCGAATAGCCAGTCGCCGAGACCGGGGCGAAGGTTCAGGGGAATCGGACCGCGATGCTCGATCGTGAGGTAGCTGATGCAGCGCCGCGAGTCGACGACCCCCGGGGCGGGGAATGCGTCCGTGGGGCAAGCGTCCAGGCAGCGGGTGCAGGTGCCGCAGTGCGCGGTCGCGTGCGGGGTCGACGGCGGCAAATCGAGCGTCGTCAGCAGGCAAGCGAGGAAGAAATAGCTGCCCCGGTGTTTGTTGAGCAGCAGCGAGTTTTTGCCGGCCCAGCCGAGGCCCGCCGCTTGCGCGAACTCGCGTTCCAGCAGCGGCGCGGTATCGACCACGCCGCGCGATTGGGCGTCCGGGCAGGAGCCGCGGATGGTTTGCTTGAGCTGCTCCAGCAGGGGGTGGATCCGGTCGTGGTAGTCCGTCGCGTCGCAAGCGTAACGGGCGATTTTCCCGAGCGGTCGGGAGCGGCCTGGAGCTTCGCTCGTACCTGCTGAAGAAGCTGGCACGGCGGCATAGGGATAGCTGAGAACGATCAGGCTGCGGACGCCGGCGAGGACCAAATTGGGATCGGCGTAGGCGGGCAGGCGATCGCGAAAGTAGTGCATTTCGGCCGCGTAACCCGACTCGATCCATTCGACCAGGCGATGGAAACCGTGTGGAGTGACCGCCGGGGCGACGCCGAAAAGGTCGAACCCGAGGCCCCGCGCTTGGTCGCGGAGTCGGTCCAGCAGTTGTGGCGGCGCGAGGCCGGGATTCACTGCAAATCCGGCGGGGCAGGCTCTCCCGGCTCGATGCCGGTTTGATGCAACTCGAGCTTGCGGAGGCGTTCGGAACCCAGGCGATCCGACGGCGATGCCGAGTTGTCTGGCTGCTCCGGATCTCGCGGTTGCCGACCCTTGTCGGGTGCCTTCGATTTGCCCGGCAAGTTTTCGGGGGGTACCGACGGGATGCTCTCACCGGCTGAACGTTCGGTTTCCTCCATCCGCGGCGGGGACTTGGGAGAAAGGGTCGCCAGCCGGGCCCCGGCGGGATCGAAGATGCTGCCCACGCGGCCGGAATCGGGGCGAGTCCGTTGCCAAGCTCCGCCAAAGGTCGGGTAATCCATGTCACCCTGATCGGAGGTCAACGTGCAGCCTACCGCAGCGAAGGGGCTGCTCAGGGCGACCGCCAAGGCGGCGGTTCGGATGGCGTGAATGCGTGATTTCATGTCAGGTCCCAACCTCGGCCAGCCGGCGATTCCTCGGCCGGCTCTCGAACTTGCCCGGCCGCGGCTCACGACGGCCTGGGATAAAACGATCCATGGGCGGGCGGGATTTCCGCCAGCTAACGGTTTTATCGGTTAGCCGGGATCGGGGCTTGAGGCGAGATGTGACATCCTCCGCGGAATCATTCAAGTTCCGTGGGGACCTCCGGTTCGCCGATCGGCTGAGGTGGCAGGATCACCTCGTCGGTCGGTTCCTCGGGCGGGACGCGGACGACTGCGATCAGCTGATCTCCCTCGTCGACATTCATGATCCGCACGCCTTGCGTGTTGCGGCCGATAATATTGACATCCGCCGCGGCGATCCGCTGGATTTTTCCCTTGGCGGTCATCAGGAAGATTTCGTCTTCGTCGGTGACTCGGGCGATGGCGATGACCGGGCCGTTGCGGGGTTTGGTGCGGATGTCACGGACGCCCTTGCCGCCGCGCCGCTGGGTGCGGTAGCGGGTGGCGCTGGAGGACGATTCTTCGGAGAGGTCCTCCGCTTCGTTCGCCGCTTCGCTCGGCGGCTCGGTGATCACATCGCCGTTGGCGTCGGCCTCTTCTTCGGGGATGGCGTTGGGGCCGAAGAAGGTCCGCTTGCCATAGCCCTTTTCGCAGACCGTAAGCAGGGTGGCGTCCGGGTCGGCGACGACCATGCCGACGAGCGAATCTCCCTTGGAAAGGCGGATGCCTTTCACGCCGGAGGTGTTGCGTCCCATCGGGCGGGCATCGCTTTCGTTGAAGCGGATCGCCATGCCATTGGCGGTGACCAGCACGACCTCGTTCTCGGGGCCGATGACGGCGGCATCGACCAAGGAGTCCCCTTCGCGCAACTTGATCGCGATGATGCCACCCTTTTTGGGGCGGCTGTATTGTTCTAGCGGGGTCTTTTTGATCAGACCGTCGGTGGTCGCCATCATCACGAAGTGGCCGGGCTGGTTGAAATCTCGGATCGCGAGGCACTGCGCGATCTGTTCGCCCGGTTCGAGGTTGAGCAGGTTGACGATCGCGCGTCCCTTGCTGTCGCGTCCCAATTGCGGCAGGTCGTAGACCTTCTGCCAACGGACCTTGCCGGACGTGGTCAGGAACAGCAAGTAGGCGTGGGTGCTGGCGACGAACAGGTGTTGGATCGGGTCGTCTTCTTCGGTCTTGGCTCCCTTCAGCCCCTTGCCGCCCCGGCGCTGGGTGTTGTAGAGGCTCGACGGGGTGCGTTTGATGTAACCGCGATGGCTGATCGAGACGACCATCGTCTCTTCGGTGATCAGGTCCTCCAGGTCGATGTTGCCGACCTCTTCGAAGCTGATCTCGGTCCGTCGCTTATCGCCGAAGCGGCGTTTGATCTCGTCCAGGTCTTCGCGAATGATCGCGAAGATTCGCTGTTCGTTCGCCAGGATGTCGAGGTAGTCGGTGATCTCGATCAGCAGCTGGGCATGTTCGTCGGAGAGTTTTTCTTGTTCGAGATTGACCAACTGGCCCAGCGTCATCCGCAGGATCGCGTCGGCTTGCACGCTCGTCAGCGTGTAGCTTTCCGCTGCCCCGCCGCGTTCGTCGACGAAGTTTTGGTAGCCGGCGTCGCCGAGGGCCCGCTGCATCAGCGCCGAGGGGCAGGCGATCGACATGATCCCCTGCTTCGCTTCGGGCTGGGTGCGGCTGGAGCGGATCACGCGGATCACTTCGTCGATGTTGGCTAATGCGAGCAGCAGGCCTTCGACGGTGTGTTTGCGTTTGCGGGCGCGGGCGAGCAGGAACTGGGTCCGGCGGCGGATCACCGTTACGCGGTGCCGGATGAACTCCTGCAACAACTCCTTGAGCGTCAACTCGCGCGGCTTGCCGTCGACCAAGGCCAGCAGGATCACCGAGAAGGTGTCTTGCAGCGGTGAGAACTGATAGAGCTGGTTGAGCACGACTTCGGGGTCGGCGTCGCGCTTCAACTCGATCACCAAGCGAACCGGCTCCTTGAGATCACTTTCGTCGCGGATGCCTGAGATGCCCTTGATCCTGTCGCCGTTGACCAAGGCGGCGATCTTCTCGATCACCCGGTCGCGGTATTGCTGGAACGGGATTTCCGTCACGACGATTCGCGAGCGGTTGCCCTTCATCTCCTCGATCCGCGCCCGGCCCCGGACGACGATCGTGCTGCGGCCGGTCCGGTAGCCGCGACGGATGCCGCCGCGGCCGCAGATGATGCCACCGGTCGGGAAGTCGGGACCGGGGACGATGTCCATCAGCTCTTCGATCGAGACATCGGGGTCTTCGAGCAGGCGGATCAGCGCTTCGCAGATTTCGGTCGGATTGTGGGGCGGAATGCTGGTCGCCATCCCGACCGCGATGCCGCTCGCCCCGTTGATCAGCAGGTTGGGGAAACGGCTCGGCAGGACCGTCGGCTCGGTGCGGACTTCGTCGTAGGTCGGGATGAAGTCGACCGTATCGAGCTTCAGGTCGTCGAGCATACTAGCCGCGACGGGGCTGAGTCTCGCTTCGGTATACCGCATCGCGGCGGGCGGCAAACCCGCGACGCTGCCGAAGTTCCCCTGCTTGTCGATCAGCAGGCTTCGCATGTTCCATTCTTGGGCCATCCGGACCAGGGTCGGATAGATCACGCTTTCGCCGTGCGGGTGATAGTTACCCGAGGTATCGCCGGAGATCTTCGCGCACTTGACCCGCTTGGCGCCCGGGCCGAGGTTCAGGTCGTTCATCGCGACCAGGATCCGACGCTGGCTCGGCTTCAGCCCGTCGCGGACGTCGGGGAGCGCGCGACTGACGATCACGCTCATCGCGTATGTCAGATAGCTGTTCCGCAATTCATCTTCGATCGGCAGCTCGAGCATCCGCAGGGCACCGGCGCCGCGGTAGGGCCGCTCACTGCCATCACCCGGCGCGCCCTCGGGGCCGATGCCGGGGGGCGGGGGAAGATTCGAATTGCCGTTGGAATCGCCGTCGGATGACAAGGACTTACCTTTGGTGCTGAAGGCCGGCGGCGGATCTGTCTTGCCCGCCACGGAACCGCATGATCATAACGTTTTGGGGTCCCGACCACAACCGGCCGCCGCCCCCAGGCGATGTGCCTAAGTGCTTGGCAAATAAAGACTTGCGGTCGATTGTCGGTTGCGGTCCTCGGCGTCGCTCGAGCAGGCCGCGGTGGCGCTCGCGGGAAGGTACACAAACGGCTGCGTCTCGGTTACGCTGCGGGGCATGAGCACACAGGGACGGCCGAAGAGCGAATCACCATCCGGGGGGCCTTCCGGAGGGGCTGGTTTGAACCCCGCTCAGAGCGAGGCGGTGGCGACGTTGGCCGGGCCGCTGTTGGTCTTGGCGGGTGCCGGTACAGGAAAAACGCGGGTGGTGACGTTCCGGATCGCTAACCTGATCGCACACGGTACGCCGCCCGACCGGATCTTGGCGGTCACCTTCACCAACAAGGCGGCCGGCGAAATGAAGGAGCGGATCGGGCATCTGCTCGGCGGCTCGGGCGGGACGCGGCGAGCTTCTCGCGACAAACCGCCGACGCCGGTGATCGGCACTTTCCATTCGCACTGCGTCGGCATCCTGCGGCGGCATGCCAAGCGGTTGGGGTATCCCGCGAAGTTCACGATCTATGACCGTGGCGACCAGGAATCGCTGGCCCGCGCGGTATTGCGAGACCTGCGGTTGCCCGGAACGGCGCTGAGTCCCGCCGACATGCTGATGATCATCGGCAACTGGAAGAACGCCTCGATCATGCCGGCCGCGGCGTCAGGCGCGGCGCGGACCGACAAGGAACATTTGGCGGCGGCCGGATACCGTCGTTATCAGGAGGGGCTGAAGATTCGCGGCGCGATGGATTTCGACGATCTGCTGCTGAACACCGAACTGCTGTTGGGGCAAGAGGCGGATGTGCTCCGCGAGGAATCGTCGCGATTCGATCATGTGTTGGTCGACGAGTATCAGGACACCAACGGCAGCCAGTATCGGATCATTCGCGGCATCGCGCTGAGCCATCGCAACCTGTGCGTCGTGGGTGATGACGACCAATCGATCTATGGCTGGCGCGGCGCGGACGTCACGCACATCCTGAACTTTCGCAAGGATTGGCCCGAGGCGAAAGTGATCCAATTGGAAGCGAATTACCGCAGCACCGGGTCGATCCTGCGGATGGCCAACACGCTGATCGCCTACAACACCGATCGCTATGGCAAGACGCTCCGTCCCCACCTTCCCGAAGGCCCACGCCCGCGAATCTTGCAATTCAAGGACGAACTCGAGGAGTCGAAAGTCGTGGTCGCCGAGATCGCACGGCTGATCGAGCAGCAGCATCGTCAACCTCGCGACTTCGCGATCCTGTTTCGCACCAACGAGCAGCCGCGTTTGTTCGAAGTGGAGCTCCGCAAGGCGCGGGTGCCCTACGTGTTGTTGGGTAGCCAATCGTTCTTCGATCGTCGTGAAATTCGCGACATCCTGGCCTATTTGAAATGGATCGATCAGCCCGATGACGAGATCTCGCTGCTGCGGGTTATCAACACGCCACCCCGCGGGCTGGGGCCGCAGTCCGTCAAGCTGCTGATCGATCGGGCCGTGGGGCGAGGCGAGCCGGTGTGGCGGGTGATGAACGACCCCTCGGCGATTCAGGACCTGTCGCCCGCCTCACGCCGTGGCATCGAGGATTTGCGCGCGATCTTGCGCGACATCGGCGAGGCGCTCACCCGCGGCCCGATGGCCGAGGCGACGCAGTCGCTGATCAGTCGGACACGCTACATCGAGGAATTGAATCGCCTGTACGACGAGCCCCAGGAACGCGAAACCCGAGTCGCGTCGTTGGGCGAAGTCACCAACGCGATCGCGGCTTACCAGCAGCGAAATCCCGAGGGCGACCTGGGCGGGTTCCTGTCCGAAATCGCGCTGGCCGGCAAGGAGATGGGGAGCGAGAAGGACAAGGCGGCGGCCAAGAATGCCGTGTGGCTGTTGACGATGCATGCGGCCAAGGGGCTCGAGTTCCCGATCGTCTACATGGTCGGGATGGAAGACGGGCTGCTGCCCCACAGCCGCGCGGTCAAGAGCGGCCTGGAGAAGGACATCGCCGAGGAGCGGCGGTTGTGTTACGTCGGCATCACCCGCGCCCAGGAAAACCTGACGTTGTCGATGGCGCTAACCCGCATGAAGTGGGGCAAGCCACGGCCGACGACGCCGAGCCGGTTCCTGTACGAATTGACCGGCAAGTCGGATAATCCGAATCGCTATCGCAAACCCAGCAGCGGCCAGCGTGGCTGAGTACGTGACCTAGCTGTTCGGCCGGAAACCGCCGCATGCGACGGCGGCGGCTGTTCGTCCGCGGCTCTCACTTACGCCGCATCAACATCACGCCCGAACGTTCCTTCGTCGTTGGCTTGCCGGCCAAGCCGCGGCGGATCGCGGGAAGCACGGGTAGGTCATGCGACGAGATCGCGTTGCGAATGCAGTCGGCCCAGTCGGCTTGGCTCAGTCCGGTTTCCTGATCGAGGACGGCGGCGTTGACCGCCACAAGCACCTCGCCCGCTTGCAGGCGGAACTCGGCATCCGCGTAACGGCCATCGATGCTGCTGCCCAGCGGGTCGCTTTGGGTGTCGCTGCAGACCGGACGAAATCCGCGGTCACTGGCGATGATCGCATGGATCTTTCCGGCCGAAGCGATCCGGCCCTCACCGGTGTCGGGATTGAATTGCGCGTAGAGCAGTGACACGATCTGATCGCCCGTGTTCGTCTGCCACAGCGAATCACTGACCCGTAGCAGCATGTCGGTGACGGAATGACGGTAATGGCTGTGGGCGGAGAAGGCGGCGCGGGCGGTGGCGGCGATCAACGCGCCGTCGAGTTGATCCGAGTCGGCTTCGGCCAGCGCCAGCGAGACCATTCCGTCGGGCAGCACGTCCCAAGCGTGCCACGAACAAGCCCACGGACGCGGTGACTCGGTCCAGCCATCGACGACGATTCCCGGCGCGATTTCCATCGCGGGGGGCAACTGCCGCAACTGCCACTGGGCCGCGGCTTGGACGGCGCGGCTGGTGTGAGTCAATCGCTCGCGGTGCCGCGCCAGTTTGGCTCGCGACAACTCGGCGGTGATGCCCGTGGCCGCCAGCTGGGCTGCCGCCCCGTCACGCGGGGTGAACTGCCGCGCCATCTTGGGCCAGAGCCAGAGCGTTCCGATCGGCAGGTCTTCTTCTTCGAGGCGGACGACGATCGCGGAGGGGAACGGTTCGGGGCTGTTCCAGAAACTCGCTTGCACGCCGCTCAGGTCATCGATCAAAACCGAATCGCGGACCAGGCACTCCAGGTCGCCGCGGCTGCCCCGGAGCGGGCGCGGGGCCGCGGTCAATCGCGAGGCGGGCATCCCGAAACAGGCACGCAGCTTGAGCGAGGTCGTCTGCTCGTCCAGTAAGTACAAGGCTGCCGCATGGCACCCCGTGGCGGCCGCTGCTCGCGATAGCAGCTTCTGCAGGCGGTCGACCAGCTGGCCGGATGGCTCCGCCGTTTCGCCGGGGATGGCCGATGCGGCGAGTTCCGCTTCCTGTCGCCGAATCTCCTGCAGCGAGTCACGGTACAGACGAGTCAATTCGAGGGCCGCGGCCGCTAGCTTTTGCGCCGCGCCACGGCTGACCGCCGGGATATCCCAAACCGAATCCGGATCGTCTTGCAGAAACTCGGAGATGGCTGGCAGGGCCGCGGCGTCGACCGCTGAGTCATGCGTCGATGGTAGCGTAGCGGTTGACATTTCGCCGCGCGAGTGCCCCTGGTCGACTCGCCACCCGGTCGTGGAACTGTAAGTCTGCCAGAATCGGGAGACGGGATCGACCGGCAACGGAGTCGTCGGGATCGTCTCCAAGGAGGGGCCGTTGTGGATTCGCAGGTAGGCGGGGATCGTCTTGGTCACGGCAATGGTCTCGCGGCAGATGGATGGTTTGGCGGCGATCCTCGCCCGCAACGGTTCAGGTTTTGCTTCCTCCTGGCATCCGGTGATGATGCTGACTATTCGATCGACGGAGCCGCAGCTCTTGCCTGATCAAAACCACTTGCCTAGGCCGGAAATCTTATCTGGCTTGCCCTATGATCCGATTCGTCGTTGCATCCGTTCGATCCGGCGCATCCCGCAGGCGGTCGGCGCCGCGACTGATCGGTATTCTTGATTGCGGCGGCAGTGGCAGACCGCCGGGCGGAGCGGTTGAGACGCTCCGTTTCTTATCGAACACGCATTGACCTGAAGGAATCCTACGTGAAGGTTTTTCGATCGGTGGTCGTTGGGACCGGATTCATCGGCCCGGTGCATGTCGAGGGATTGCGCCGCGCTGGGGTGGAGGTTGCCGGGATCATCGGCTCGACGCCCGCCAAATCGCGCGCGGCCGCCGAGCGACTCGGCCTACCCACGCGTCTCGAAACGCTGGCGCAGGCCTTGGCCGATGACTCGATCGACGCGGTGCATTTGGCGACACCCAATCGGTTTCATTTCGAACACGCCGCCGCCGCGCTGCGGGCCGGCAAGCATGTGCTCTGCGAAAAGCCGCTGGCGATGAATTCGGGGGAATCGGCGGAGTTGGCGCGACTGGCCGCCGATTCCGGGGTGGTCGCGGGGGTCGCCTACAACGTGCGTTTTTATCCCCTTTGTCACGAAGCGGCGCAGCGGGTCCGCGACGGCGCGATCGGCGAGGTCTTGCACGTAACGGGCTCGTATGTGCAGGACTGGTTGCTCCACGACACGGATTTCAATTGGCGGGTGTTGGCCGAGGCCGGCGGTGAGTTGCGGGCCGTTGCCGATATCGGCACCCACTGGCTGGATCTCGTCCAGTTCATCACGGGGCGGCGGGTCGTCGCCGTGTGTGCCGACTTGCGGACGGTGCATCCGCGGCGTCAGCGGCCGGTCGCGGGCGCCGAGACTTTTTCCGGCCAGGCCGCCGGTGCCGTCCAGTCGGTAGACATCACCACCGACGATTGCGGCTGTGTGATGCTGCGGCTGGATAACGGGGCCAACGGCGGATTGTGGGTTTCCCAGACGACCGCCGGGCGGAAGAACTGTTTACGCTTCGAGATCGCCGGTGGCCGCTCGGCGTTGAGTTGGGATAGCGAGTCCCCCAATTCCTTGTGGATCGGTCACCGCGACCGGCCGAACGAGACCTTGATCCGCGATCCGGCCCTGCTCGGCGACTGGGCCGCCGGGATCGCGAGCTACCCCGGTGGCCACAACGAGGGTTTCCCCGATACCTTCAAGCAACTCTTCCGCCGCTTCTACGGCTACATTGCGACAGGTGACTTTGGGGCGGTCCCTCCCTTCCCGACCTTCGGCGATGGGCATGGCGAAATCTTGCTCGGCGAGGCGATCTTGGCCAGTCATCGTCAGCGAGGGTGGGTCGAGGTCCAGGCAACGACGGTTTGAACGAACGCGTGGGGCGGAATATGACAATACGACTTGGGATCGTGCTGCAGGTGGGCGTAATGCTGCTCAGCGGTTTGCGGCCAGCCGCCGATGTGAGCGCCGCGGAGACCGCGCCGCCCAACGTGGTCGTTTTTCTGGTCGACGACATGGGGGTGATGGATACGTCGGTCCCCTTCCTGACCGCCGCCGATGGCCAGCCCGTGAGGCATCCGCTCAACGATTTTTATCGCACCCCAGCGATGGAGCGGCTGGCGCGGCAGGGGATACGGTTCAATCAGTTTTCCGCGATGAGCGTCTGTTCACCGACGCGGATCTCGATCATGACCGGTCAGAATGCTGCCCGTCACAGGACGACTACCTGGATCAATCCCGACCACAATAACGCGGGGCCCAATGGTCCTCCGGCGTGGAATTGGGAAGGGTTGAAGCCGGGTGACGTGACCCTGGCGGGACTGCTGAACGGGCGGGGGTATCGCACGATTCATGTCGGCAAGGGGCACTTTTCCCCACGGGAGTTTGCCGGGGCTGATCCCGCGACGTTGGGCTTCGACAGCAATGTCGGCGGCGGTGCCTTCGGCGCGCCGGGGAGCTATTACGGCAAGTCGAATTTCGGCTGGGGAGGCAAACGCGCGCACCATGCGGTGCCAGGTTTGGACAAGTATCACGGCCAGGACATTTTTTTGACCGAAGCCCTGACGGCGGAAGCCTGTGCACAGGTCTCCCTAGCGGTCGATGCCGCCGAGCCCTTTTTTCTCTACTTGTCGCACTACGCCGTTCACGCTCCGTTCGAATCGGACCCGCGCTTCGCCGCCCATTACGCGGACTCGGACAAGCCGCCCGCGGCGCGGGCCTTCGCGACCTTGATCGAGGGGATGGATAAGTCGTTAGGCGATCTGTTGGATCATCTCGAGCGGTTGGGTGTCGCCGAGAACACGCTGGTGTTGTTTCTCGGTGACAACGGCTCCGACGCGCCGCTGGGGCACGAACATGCCATCGCCTGCGCCGCGCCGCTGCGGGGCAAGAAAGGATCGCATTACGAGGGCGGGACGCGAGTGCCGTTCATCGCAGCGTGGGCCCGTCCCGACGCGGATCAAGTTCACCAGCAGCGGTTGCCGATCCCGGCCGGAGCGGTCCGCTCGCGGCTGGCCAATGTTTGTGACCTGTTTCCCACCATTCTCCGATTGGTCGATGCCGAGATCCCGAGTGGGCACGTGGTCGATGGCGTCTCCTTGGAAAGATCGCTGGCCGGTGAGGAGGATTCGCAGCATCCTCAGACATTCTTGATGCATTTCCCCCACGCGCCGCACCGCAGTGACTACTGGACCAGCTATCGCGACGGCGATTGGAAGGTGATCTATCATTACTTCCCATTGGCTAAGTCAGCGGGGGGGAAGCGTTACCAGCTGTTCGATTTGGCGAGCGACCCGTCGGAGTCCAACGACTTGGCGGAGCGTGAGCCGGCGCAATTGCGACGGCTGATGGGCGGCTTGATCGCCGCACTCGCCGAGTACGACGCGTTGTATCCGCTAACGGGATCTGGCAAGCCGCCAACGCCGCCTCAGCTGCCCTGAGCGGTGGTGTTTTTGGATACTGACCGGCGGACGCGCGTAGGAGGCTGCGGGGAGATGTGGATACACGGTGTGGGAGGGAGAAGCATGAATCGTTGGGGTCTATCACGTCGGTCTTGGATCGCGGGCGGGTGCGCCGCAATCGCCGGGGCCCGTTTGCCGTCGGCGAGTGGGGAATCAGCTGGTCCGCAGCTGTGCGGTCAGATCGGGACCACGCATCCGCATGCCGACGGGAAGTTCGCCGCGATGCTCGCGCGACCGGCCGAATGGCGGGTCGTCGGATGGGTCGAGGAGGATGAGCGGCAACGGGCCACCGCTGCGGGGCGGAAGCCTTACGCAGCCGTTCCGGCGATGACGGAGCAGGAATTGCTCGGCACCCCGGGGTTGGCGGCGGTCACCGTCGAGACCGAGCTGGCCGCTGCCACGGCGACCGCGCTGCGGGTACTTCAGGCCGGCAAGCACGTTCATCTGGACAAGCCTGGCGGGGTCGAGCATGCGGCCTTCGCGACCATGCGCCGGTTGGCCGAAGCCTCCGGCTTGACGGTGCAAATGGGCTACATGCTGCGCTACAACCCGGCGTTCGAGTTGCTGTTTCGAGCCGTTCGTGAGGGCTGGTTGGGGG
Organism: Planctomycetaceae bacterium UBA6172; assembly: GCA_002422955.1. Classification (GTDB taxonomy): domain Bacteria; phylum Planctomycetota; class Planctomycetia; order Pirellulales; family Pirellulaceae; genus UBA6163. The sequence continues at coordinate 8,447 of DITY01000059.1, read as the reverse complement.
CGATCACCGAGATTGACGCGTCGATGGGGAAGCTGGCGGACGTCGGGACCCGTCGCCAAATCGTGGTTCAGCCTGGCGGCGCGATGTTCGAGATCGGTTGCCACCTGATCGACGTCGTCGTCACGTTGCTCGGTCGGCCGTCGCGGGTCGAAACCTTTTCGACCCCCTCGGCGGAGGACGGGGTGATGGACAACCAATTAGCCGTGCTCGTTTATCCCGGGGCGACGGCGGTGGTCCGCGCGAACTTCGTCGATCCGTTCGGCGGCCCCCGGCGGCGATTCAACGTGACCGGGACGCTCGGCAGTTTCGAGATCTTGCCGTTGGAATCGGGACGAGTTCAATTGTCGTTGCAACGTGAGAGCGGCGGCTACGCTCGTGGCACGCAGAACCTGCAACTCGAGCTCCCGGGCGGACGTTACGACGGCGAGTTTGCCGATCTGGCGGGGGTCGTCCGCGGCGAAAAGCGGCTCTCGTGGGATGCCGCACACGACATTGCCGTCCACGAAACCGCGCTGCGGGCATCCGGCATTTGGGAGGCAGGGTCATGAATCGGTCCGGTACGCCCCAACCTCGTCTGCACGGCAAACCGACCTCGATCGGAGGTCTGTTGTTGCTGGTCGTGGCGGTGGTCGTCTATTCGCTCGTCCAACCGGGATTGAACGCGCGGTTCGGCTGGAACTTGCCAGGCTTGCAGCAAGCCGACTCGGTCATCGCGAAGCCCGAGGCGGCGAGCTCCGAGGCCACGGGGCGATCGCAAGATGGACGCCGGAAAGAAAGCACGCGGGATGCAGCCGACGAGCCTTTCGATGATGCGGCGCTGGTGAGCGATGCGCCGCAGGCGGAAGCGACGTTGCCAAGCGACGGGCCCCTGGCATCGCCGCGGCGGCAAGCCCCCGCCGCCGTGCAGCCCGCTGAAGCCACGCCGTCCCCTCAGGCCACCCAGTCAGATCAGCGAACCGCGCGCGGCGAACCGCGATATGGCTTGCTGGTCGATGAGGGTGGCGAGCGATATCGATCGCCCGCGGGCTTGCTCTACACCCGCGGCAGTCAGGAAGGGCATCGCCTCAAGCACCTCGAACGGCATGTCGTTGACAATCCTTCCCGCCCCGGCCCACACGGCGTTTTCGATGGAGGGATGGAAGGCGCGCTGGCGACGGTCGATCAGGCTTATCGACGGGCCCTGACCGGGGCCAGGACGACGAAGCAGGAGGAGGACGGCCGCGTGATTTACACCGTGGATCTCGGCAAGCGGGTCGGCTTCGTGGGTGGTCGCGACGGCCAGCGGCGGAAGCATCCGCTGGCCCGGCGGGTTCGGCTCGTGTTGGAGCAGGACCGCGTCATCACCGCCTACCCGATGTAGAATCCGTCGCCCACCGCGTTCGAGCGTTTTCGCCAGCCCCTAGCACCGGTTTTTAGTCGATGTCCACACCCCGGCACAGCATCGGATTTTGTCCCGTCTGCGGCGACGGCCTCGTCGGGATTCGGGTCTATTCCCAGAACGGTAACGCGCGCTATCCGCTCGGAGTCTGTGACGAATGCGAAGCGATTTGGACCGTCCCGGAACTGGCTCGCAAGCCGATTTTTCCCGCGGCGGAGGACGCGCGAAGTCCGGTCGACGGGCAACCGCTTTGGGGGACTGGATCACACTGGGCCGACTTGGTCGAATGCGCCGAGTTGGGTTGGAGCGACGCGATCGACCCGGAACTGAACATGCACGGCGTGGAACCGGACGACGACGATCCGTTGGCGCCACCGGCAAGTGATTGGCTTGATCCCCTACCCGTCTCTCGACCGGCGACCATGACTCAGCGAGCGGTGATCTGTTACCCCGTCACGCAGGATTGCTTGCGGCGGATCCGTGAGGCAACCGGAGACGAATACGAAGTCGTCGATGCCGGTCAGGAGCGGGTGGATGAACTGCTGCCGACCGCGGATATCTTCATCGGGCATGCCAAGGTGCCGGTGAATTGGGATCGCGTCTTGGCCGCCGGGAAGCTGCGGTGGATCCAATCCTCGGCCGCCGGGTTGGACCACTGTTTGGTCCCCGGCGTGATCGATTCGGAGATCGTCGTCTGCAGCGCTTCGGGCCTGTTCGCGCCTCAGGTGGCCGAGCAGACCTTCGCGTTGTTGATGGGGCTGTTGCGGCGGATCCGGCTCTTCACCGAAGCGACGCGACGGCGAGAGTTCATCCGCTTGCCGACCGACGATTTGCGAGGCAAGACGGTCGGCATCGTCGGCTTGGGGGGGAACGGGCGATTCATCTCGCGGATGTTGGCCCCCTGGGGCGTGCGGATTCTGGCGACGGACTACTATCCCGAAGCGGCGCCGGTCGAGGTCGAGCGGCTGTTGCCACCCGCGGGCTTGCCCGAATTGCTGGCGGCCAGCGACATCGTGATTTTGGCGTTGCCGCTGAACGATTCGACACTCGGGCTCTTCGACGAATCGCTCTTCGCGCAGATGAAGCGGGGGAGCTATTTGGTCAATGTCGCTCGCGGCTCCGTCGTGGTGGAGTCGGCGTTGGTCGCTGCCCTCGACAGCGGGCATTTGGCGGGCGCCGGTTTGGACGTGACCGAGGTAGAACCGTTGGCCGCCGAGAGCGCGTTGTGGGATCGGCACAACGTGTTGATCACCCCGCATGTCGGCGCGCAATCCTATCGCCGGGTCACGGACACGACCGATCTGGTCTGCGAGAACTTGCGGCGGTATCGTCAGGGGTTGGTCCCTTGGAACGTGGTCGATAAACGCTTGGGATTTCCGCATCCTGCTGCCGTTTGGCGCCCCTCCGTCTGATCTCGTTACTTCTCGACGCCCTGCCCTGCTACGGACATTCATGATGAGCAGTCCGACCCGACCTTTTCCTTGTGATGGCGTCGTCTTCCGCGGCGGCCAGCCGACAGGGCCGGTGCGTTTGCCGGAGGCTGATCGTCAGCGGTTCATTGAAGCCTTCAATCGCACCTATCAGTCGCAGGGCATGTCGATCACCGTCGTGCCTTGCCTGGCCGGCGAGCCCGAGACCGGTGAGATCCACAGCTTCCGTTCTGGGGGAGTCGCCGATGTCGCTGTTGATCGCGACCGATGAGGCTGGCTACGGGCCGCGGCTGGGCCCCTTGGTGATCGCCGCGACCGCCTGGCGATTGAAGCCGGACGCGGACTGGGAGGACGCGGCGCGAAGGTTGTCGGAGCCGGTCGAGATCCCGCCGCTGGGGAAGTTGTGCGTGGACGATTCCAAGAAGCTGTATCGCGGCGGCAGCGCGATCGCTCACGGCGGAGGTAGCACGGCTCGACTGGACGCGATCGCTGCCGCAGCCGCGGCTTGGATCGGCGCGCCGCGGCCCGACGGCGACTACCGAGCGTGGCTGTGTCAACTCGCTCCAGATGATCTCGAGGGTCTGACGAGGCAGCCTTGGTTTGCGCCTCTGGCGGTTTCCCAGGGCGATGGGGTCGCATCCGGAGACGCGGCCGTCGACGCGCTGTTGAACCATTGGGGCGGTGGCGGCATGCGGTTGGTCGGCATCGCCGCGCGGGTGATCGATGCGGCTCGATTCAACCGCCTGCTCGAAAGCAAAGCGAACAAGGCCGATCTGCTCAGCAACCTCACCTGCGAATTGGCCCTGCGGCTGTTGCAGCGTCATACGACCGAGGAGGATGTGGCGGGTGAGGTCCAAATCTTCAGCGATCGACACGGCGGCCGGGCGCGGTACGCCGGATTGCTGCAACACCATTGCCCTGAATGTTTGTTGCGAGTGATTGCCCAGGGGCCGCGACTGAGCGAGTACCTGCTGATGTCGCCGGATGGGGAGGCGGGGTTGTCGCAGCCGTCGTTGCGCTGGCGATTCACGGTCGGCGGCGACAGCTATCCGCCGGTGGCGATGTCATCGATCATCGCCAAGTCGACCCGCGAGCGATTGATGCGATATTTCAACGATTTCTTCGCGGCCGCCTGGAATCGGAAGACGAATCCGAATCGCGTGCAGCTCAAGCCGACGGCCGGTTATGCGGTCGACGCCGATCGCTTCCTCGCACAAACCACTGCGCTGCGCCGGCAGTTGTCGATCCCGGATGAACGTTTGATTCGGGCGAAGTAGACTTGCGGTGAGAGGGTTTGCGGTTCGTCAGCGAAATGTCGCTGATGTTTGCCTACACCGGATTGGCGGAGTGACAGGGGTTCAGAAATGATGCAACGACTTACGACTCGGCGCCAGCTCCTGCTCGACGCCAGCAGCGGCATGGGGGCGCTGGCATTGGCCTGTCTGCTGGATGATCGCGCGGTGTCCGCCGGGGAAGGTGAGACCGACGCGCCTCTCGACGCGCGTCCGGTGATCGACCCGAGTCGCCCGTTCGCCGCCCGTGCCGGACATTTCGCGCCGCGGGCGAAGCGAGTTCTGGTCATCTTTTGCGCGGGCGCCTGCAGCCAACTGGACACCTTTGACTACAAACCGGAGTTGATCCGTCGTCATGGTCAGCCGATGCCGGGGGCCGAGGGTTTGGTCACCTTTCAAGGGGCCCAGGGCAATCTCACCCGCAGCCCCTGGGAGTTCAAACCCCGGGGCGAGTCGGGCAAGATGGTTTCCGAGTTGGTGCCGATGCTCGGGGAGTTGGCTGATGACCTCTGCTTTATCCATTCGCTGACCGGTAAGACCAACACGCACGGGCCGGGTGAGAATTTGATGTCGACCGGCTTCACGCTGGACGGGTTTCCGAGCATGGGGGCGTGGTTGACCTGGGGGTTGGGTACCGAAAACGAGAACCTCCCCGCGTACGTGGCGATCCCCGATCCGCGGGGGACGCCGCAATCGAGCGTCAACAACTGGGGGCCAGGATTCTTGCCAGCCGCCTTTCAGGGGACCGATTTTAGCGCCAACAAGCCGCTGAGGAATCTGCAGCGTCCCCCGGGGATCGATCCGGAAAAAGACAGGCGGACCCGTGAATTTCTGGCCCGTTTGAACCACCGCCATCTGGAACTTTATCCCGGCGACAGCGAGTTGGCGGCGCGAATCTCCAGCTACGAGTTGGCGGCCCGAATGCAGCTGAGCGTTCCCGAGGTCGGCGATTTGGCGACGGAATCGGCCGAGACACTGCGGTTGTATGGTGCCGACGATAGCGAGAATCCGCTCAAGGCCGCCTATGCAAGAAATTGCATCCTGGCCCGTCGGTTGCTCGAAACGGGAGTCCGTTTCGTCCAACTCTTCAACGGGGCATATCAGACCGGGGGCGAGGGGGTCAGCAATTGGGACGGCCACAAGGAGTTGGCCGGCCAATATGCAAAGCATGGGCCGGTCTTCGACCAACCGACCGCTGCCTTGGTGCGTGACCTCAAACGCCGCGGGCTGTTGAAGGATACGTTGGTCGTCTGGTGTACCGAGTTCGGCAGAATGCCGACCTTCCAGGCCGGCGCGAGCGGGCGGGATCACAACCCTGAGGGCTTCACGGCGTGGTTGGCGGGCGCGGGCGTGCGAGCTCCGTTCAGCTACGGCGCGACCGACGAGTTCGGTTACAAGGCGGTGGAGCAGGTCGCTACCGTGCACGATTTTCACGCCACAATCCTGCACCTGATGGGCCTGGACCATGAGCGGCTGACTCATTACCACAACGGCTTGCAACGCCGACTCACCGACGTGCACGGCCAAGTGTTGCACCCGCTCCTGAGCTGACAGCACGGCAGTTGCACGGCGACCGCGCTGCGTTAGCACGATCGCGGTATGCTCGCTCTCAGCCTTAGGGGTTGGCCCGTAGGTAGGCGATCAATTCGTCGCGGTCGAGGATGCGATCGTCATTTGCGTCGATCCGTGGGAACAATCGTAACTGCACGGAGCGGTCGACTTCCTCGTACTCGATCAGGCCGTTCTGGTCTTGATCGAGATCCTTGAAAAATCGGTCGGCCGCGGACTGGAGTTCGGATTCCTGCTCGGCGGTATCGGGTTTCGGAGCAGCGGTTCGTCGCTCGCCAGCGGCATTTCGCGGGCGGGCCACTTCGTAGAACACGATCGCCATTTCTTCCCAAGTTTGATCGCCCCAGGTGACGAACTCGGTCGGATCGGGATTGAACGGGTTGCCGGTCGAATTGTCGTACGTCGCCGTGAACTCGAGCGTCTCGATCGCGTCGAGCGGCAGTGGCGACTCGAGCAAATAGGTGTGCTGCCAATTGAAATCGTAGTGCGGGACGTCGAGCAGGATGTCGGATTTTTCCCCTTGGCGCACTCGGACCTGAAACGCCTTGCCCCGCAGGTGCATGTGGGGCGAGATCGCCAGCAATTGGCCGCCGGCGGGAAAACGCTCGGTCTGCCCATCCACGGTGACGGCGGGTTCACCCGGCGGGATCTCCAGGCCTTGGTTGATGCCCGCCAGCGTGATGACTTCTTCCGTCACGTCCTCGGGAGCGGCGAAGACCAGCCCTAGGCGTGTCAGGTCGGTCTCCACCTTGCCGTTAGGCGTGTAATGCATTTGGAAAACCAGCTTCGAGCCGGCGGGGACTTTCCGCGCCTGATGACCGTTGGGCGGGGGCATCCGTTGCCCCGGCACATAGGCTGTCAGCCAGCCCAAGCCGTCGAGACGCACGCCATCGGGCGGTCGGATGAAGACGATCCCGTGATGGACGACGCCGCGGTTGCCGGGAACGATTTCGGCAGCCTTGACCCAGCGATCTTCCGTGAAGCCCGGGTCGGCGATGAAGTATTGGTAATCGACGGTGCCGCTGGCCGGGATCGTGAATGGGACCGCTGCCATCGAGACGATCTGGTCGGGTTCAACCCCCGCCTGCCAACCGCTGGCGAATACGGCTGGGGGCGGCAGGTCGCTGGCTTCGCCGAAGGGGGCACCCGCATCGACCCACTGCCGCAGGGTTTGCTTGTCCTCCTCGGGCATCCGTCGCGAATTGGCGAAGTTGCCGTGCAAGTCGCTGGCGTGCCAGGGCGGCATCCGCTGCTGGTCGATCACCTCCAGCATCATGTCGGTCCAGCCGACCACCTCGTCGTAATCGGTCAGCGAGAAGGGGCCGATCTCGCCCGCGCGATGACACTCGACGCAGTGTTGGTTGAGAATTCGCGAGACCTGCTTGGCGAACGTGATCTCGGAGTCGGGATCGATCGGTCGTCGGCGGGCGATCAGGCAGCCGGCGGCCTGCGTGACCGGGACCTCGACGGTGCCGCCTTGCAGTGCCTGTTCGATCGCCAGGGCCAGGTCCTCGCGAGTCGGGGCATCGGTGACCACGCCGGGGCGATACTGATCGTCGATCCGGCCGCGGTAGCGTACCTGGCCGAGGTTATCCAACAGCACGACTTCGGGGGTCCGCGTCGCACCGAGTTGTTGGGCGACTTGGCCGTCGTGGTCCTTCAACATCACGAACTCGAGCTGATGGGTTTTGGCGAACTCGCTCAGCTTCTCTAGCGGATCTTGGGGATTGCTATTCACCCCGATGAACTCGACCCCTTGGTCGGCGAATCGTTTGGACAATGCATCCAGCCGCGAGGCGTAGAGTTTCGCAACCGGGCAGTCACAGCCGAGAAAGCAGATCACTCGCAGGCGAGCATCGAACGGGACCCGCAGGCGAAACGAGTCGCCCCCGGTCGCCGGCAGTGACGCGTCGAGCCGGACCGGTTCGGGGGAGAGTTCGGCGGCGACCAGCCGCGGTGTGAAACCGAGCCTTGGCGGCATGCCGAGCGAAATCAGGAGCAAGCTGGCGATGCATGAGAATCGGAAGCTCGGTGTGCGGGGGATACTCATGAGGTCGTCTGCGGCAGGTCAGGACGGGTGAACGGTGGCGCTGGCGCTTCAAGATACGCGTTTTGACCGCGGAGCGTAAGGATTTCACCGGCCCGATGCCGTCCCGCTCGCGGATCGGTCGCGCGTACCCGGCTCTGCCGTGGTGCCGTAAAATGTGGCCGCCAAGGCGGTTGCGGACGCCAAGACTGAGGCTGGGGATGCCGTCGCGTTCGCCCGGTTGCTTGGAAGTCGTGAAGCCAGTGTGAAAAATTTTCGATTCCGCCCGATATCGGTTGACTTCATTTCTCGGAGCCTGGTAGTAGCAGTTCAGCGGAGCGGGCGAAGTGCCCGAATCGTCAACGAAACATCAAGGTAAGTGTCTGCCGTGAAGGCGTGGTTGCGGGAATCAGCCGTCATGCTCCAGCTGGCGTAGGGTACATAAGGCCGTTGAGACGTTTTCTGGGTCAAACGTCTCGACAGCTAACCCCGGCAGAGACTTTCCCCGACGCCGGGGCGTCTTCATGGCGCCCCGGCGGCCGGATCCACTTGGCAATCCGTTTGCCAGCCGCGGGCCACTCGTCTCGGCACCCAGTGATCGCCGATCCGCTTTCGGTTGCTCGTCAGTTTTGCCCCCGCCGCAAGCCGATTCGCCAACTGCTTGCCGCTTCTCGGTATCGGTGCATCGGTCGGTGGTTCGATGGCCCTTTTTCGGCCTTCCGCCCGCCGCGCCCCGATTGGTAAAGACTAGG
>DITY01000124.1:6400-8916 GCA_002422955.1 Planctomycetaceae bacterium UBA6172 | reverse complement strand
TCATCGCTTTCCGGCGGGCGACCGAACAGGATTCCGAAACACTGCCCCACGGCCGCCGCGTCCGAATCGCTCGCCCGAATCGCGCGAGCGGCGAGTGCCAACGCGCGGGTGTGGACGCCGCGGCCGTTGAACAGCGTGAACACCTGCGGCGTGATCGTCGAAGTCTCGCGCATCTCGCAAGAAAAATCGGCGGCCGGGGCGTTGAACACCTCCCGCATCGGATCGACCAACCCACGGAGTTTGAGCGAATAGAGCGACCGCCGATGGCGTTGGGAGGGAAGCGGGTTGGGGGTCCAGGCGGCGGCGAACGTGCCCATCACCTGACGCGGTTGCAGCGCCGCCTCGAGATGGATCTCCGGGCGATTCGGGATCCCGCCCACGCCGCGGTTCAGCTCCCCGGTAGCGACCAACATCGCGTCCCGCAACTCTTCGGCCGTCAGCCGCCGCGGCCGAAAAACGGCATAACTGCTGCCCAGCGGATCGAGTTCCGCGAGCCGATCGTGATGCGGATGTTCCGTACCGCGTCGGTAGGCGGCGGAATTAAGGATCTTCCGGTGCAATGCCTTGAACGACCACCCTTCCTCGATGAAGGTGGCGGCGAGCCAATCGAGCAATTCGGGATGCGTCGGGCGTTTGCCGGTGGAACCGAAGTTGTTCGGGTTACCCGCGATCGCCTGGCCGAAATGCCACAGCCAAACGCGATTGACGATCACGCGACTGGTCAACGGATGCCGAGGATCGATGATCCACCGCGCCAGCGCCAGCCGCCGCCCGGCGACCGTGTCCGGGATGTCGGCGGTTAGCTGGTCATCGAGCACGCTGAGCACGCCGGGGCGAACGGTCTCGCCGACCGCGAACGGGTCGCCACCGACCAGAATGCAGGTCGACTCGAGTTCTCCCGCCTGTTCCAAATCCCTCGGCACTCGCTGGGGGGCCGAAACGCTGGTCAATTGCGGCGTCCTCCCCGAGTAGACCGCCAAGGCGAACGGTTGGTATCGATCGAGCTCCCAGCGGATCCGCTCAAGCCCCTTGCGCGCGACGCGTTCCCCGCCGAATTGCTCGGGGGTGAAGCCGACCAACTTCGGCGGGTATTCGCTTTCGGGGACGCCCCGCTTCAGCAGCGCCGCGCGGGTCTGGTTGAACACGTTGCCAGGCCCACCCGTCGCCGCCTGCCGAGCGCGGACTTCGGCCACGGCCGCATCCCACACCGCGGCGTCTCCGCCCGTTTCCTGAAACCACCGCTGCGCGTTCTCCAACAACCGCTCATCGAGTTCGCGGAGTGTCCGCTGATGATCTTGCTGCCGCTGCAGCAGATAGCGTTCCTCCTCGAAACCGGTGACGTTTTCGCTGGGCAAAAACGGGGCGTCGCGTTCGCTCAGCTGCGTCGTCGCGAAGACCGCTTGGATGGCGTAGTAATCTCGCGTCGGGATCGGATCGAACTTGTGGTCGTGACAGCGGGCGCACTGCAAGGCCTGCCCCAAGAAGGCTTCACCCACCCCATTCGTGACGTCGTCGAGGAACCGTTGGCGGGCGACCTTGGCGACCTCCATCCCGGTCAATTCCCACGGCCCCATCCGCAAAAATCCGGTCGCCACCAGATTCTCCGGGTCGCTCACATCCAACTCGTCACCAGCGATCTGCTCGAGCACGAATCGGTCGTACGGCTTGTCGTCGTTGAACGCCCGCACGACGTAATCGCGGTACCGCCAGGCGTTCCCCCGTTCGTAATCGTTGGCGAGCCCCGACGAGTCGGCGTAGCGAACGACGTCGAGCCAGTGCTGGGCCATCCGCTCGCCATAGTGCGGCGATGCGAGTAACCGCTCGATGACGCGGGCGAACGCCTGAGGATCCGGCGCGGGATCGGCCAGGAAGTCCGCGTTTTCCTCGGGGGAGGGCGGCAGTCCGGTCAGATCGAAACTGACGCGGCGGAGCAGCGTCAATCGGTCCGCGGGAGGCGCGGGATCGAGCCCCTCCGGCCGGCGGGCGTCGAGCAATTCGTCGATCGCCGCGGGGCCCACCGCGGACACGTGCGGCTTGGTGATCGGCTGGTAGGCCCACAGCGCCGCTGGTTGGTATTTCCGCCGATTCCACTGGGGCGACAAACCCGCGGACGTGGCGACCTCCCGTCCATCCTCAGCGGCCCAGACTTCGGCCCGCAAGCGGGTGACTTCCGCGATCCGCGCCGCGTCGGGCCATGCNNTTCGCTTCCTTGGGCGGCATCGCGGACCACTCGGCATGTTCGCGGGTGGCGGCGAGGTACAGCGGACTGTCGCCAGGCTTGCCGGGCCGAATCGCCGCCACGCCACTGTCGCCGCCAGTCGCGGCCGTCTCGGCGGTGGTCAGATCGAGGCCCCCCTCGACATCGTCCCGCGTTTGGCCGTGACACGCCAAGCATTTTTCTTGGAGCAGCGGCCAGATCCTGCGGATGAACAGCTCTTCGCCCGCGCCCTGTCCGACCGCCGCAGTGGGCTCGACCGCGGCAGTGGGCTCGACCGCGGCATCGTCCCCGACCGCGG
>DITY01000124.1:0-6379 GCA_002422955.1 Planctomycetaceae bacterium UBA6172 | reverse complement strand
CTGGCCCAGCTTCAGTTCGTCGATCCGCTGTTGGGAACCATCGGGCCAAGTGATCTCCGCCGACAACGGTTGGACGTCCGGCGGCAATCCCCAGTGCAGGTTGTAGGGCCCCTGGGACAAGTAGCTGCCACCGCCGTGGATCTGACGGAGCTGATCGCCGGCGGAGGTTTTGAGGACCACGCGAGCCCCGATCGCATCGCGATTGGAGCGGGTGCCGATCAGGCGAAGCGTGACCGATCGGTTCGTCGCGTTGGAACGATTTCGCAGCACGGTGGCCGGTTGATTGGTGTGCGAAAAAGCGAGATCCAGCAGCCCGTCGCCACTCAGGTCGGCCGCCACGACGCCACGGCTGGCAAACCGCTGGGAGAAGTAGCTCGGCGGATCGAACTTCAGCCGGACCAATTTTCCCTTGCCGGCGTTGGCGATGTAGAGCGGGTCCTGGCGAAGGTTGTCATTCGCGGGATAACGCATCACGTGCCCGTTGGCGACAACCAGATCCTCGCGGCCATCGCAATTGAAATCACCGGCGGTGGTTCCGAACCCGACGAACAGGGAACCGAGCGCCGCGATCCCGGTCCGCTCCGTGATGCAGCGAAAATTCCCGCCCCCTTCATTCCGATAGACGGCAAAGGTTTCCCGTTCATAGTTCGTGACGAACAGGTCCGTTCGCAACTCCCCTTCCAAATCGAAAACCGCCAACCCCATGCTGCCGTTGGGCACGCCGAGGTGATCGAAGGCGGCGCCGCTGATCACGCCCACTTCCTTGAACTTGCGATCGCCCTGATTGAGATAGAGAAAGTTGTTGGTGGTGTCATTGGCGACGTAGATATCGAGTCGCGAATCCTGGTTGACGTCCACCGCGATCACGCCCAGCCCCTTGCCGGCGGGGACCAGCCCGGCCGAGGCATCCGCCCGCTCGAACGTCCCGTCGCCGCGGTTCCAATACAGCTGATCCTGCAGGCCGGCGAATTGCTGCGGCGTACAAACGTCTTGGCCGCTGGGCGAACCGCCGATGCACCGCGGATTTTTTTCCCACGACCAATCGACGTAGCAGGTGAGATACAGATCGACCAAGCCATCCTGATCGAAATCGCCACACGCGGCGCTCGACGTCCAAGTCGCGGTGTCGAGTCCCCACTCGGCCGACCGCTCGACGAAGGTGCCATCGCCACAATTCTGAAACAGCTGCACGCTGCCATAGCCGGTCACGACGATGTCCGGAAACCCATCCTGGTTGAAATCCGCGACTGCCACGCCGTGGCTGTAAGGGCCCCGCGGATCGATCCCCGCCGCCGCGCTGACATCGGTGAACCGCATGTCATCGCCCGACCGCCAGAGCGTTGCCGGCAACCCGCGCAGCGGCTGATTGGCTTCGATTTCGCCGCCGCCCGGAAAAAACAAATCGAGGCGTCCGTCCAGGTCGTAGTCCAGCACCCCGACGCCGCCGCCCAGCGATTCGACGATCAGGAATTGGTCCGCTTCCTCGCCATTGTGATAGCTGCTGTTGACCCCCGAAGCCGCCGTGACGTCCTCGAAATCGACGCCCCAAAAACTCGCCAGCTTTTCATCTTGTGTGGAGTTCCTGGCCGCCTGCGCGGGCGACGTCTCGGAAGAGGCGGTGGCGTCGGTGCTGGGCTCGGACCTTCGACACCCCAAACCGAACAGCCCACACGCGACCAGCAGACCGCAAGCGATCAGCGGCTCCAGACGAACAGGCCGGCCTGCGATAACCGCGACGGGAACAGTCGACCGCTCGGAAGGGATCCGTTTCATCAGGGGGGGTCTCAGACGAGCATGCTGCCGAGGTTAAGGGGGCGATTGAGCCGCCAAGGCGCTGATACGTTCGTGATAGGTCGCGAGCGGCGCGTACTGGGGCGAGCGCTCCGATAACTGGCGATAATGTTTGGCTAACGCGGCGTGGGCGGCAGCATGATCGGGATCGTAGGTCAAAATGCTCTGCAACCAAAACCTCGCCATCCGCTGCGATTCGTGCTCCATCAGCAATCCGCCCAATTCCAGTCGCGCCGCAAGGTCGTCGGGCTGGCCGGCGATGCGATCGCGCAGCGGGTTGGCCCGTTCCAGCGCGGTACGAGCGACCTGGATGCGTTCGAACTCGCTCTCCGCCTCGTCGCCGCGGCCCAGTTCACGCAAGGTGACGGCCAGCGAATAGCGAGCCGTCAGGTCGCGGGGATTCTCCGCCAACGCCAGCTCCAACCAATGCAGCGCCTCCTGAAAATTGCCGAGTTCGGATTCGATGTCACCGAGCTGCGCGGCCGCCTCGAAGTGTTCCGGGTTTTCCTCCACCGCCTGATAAGAGGCGGTGATCGCCGAACGTTCTTGCCGGACAACCTGTCGCAGCAATTCGCGAGCCCGGTCGAGATCGCCCAAGGCCCGGGCGCACATCGCCACCTGCACCTCCGCCGCTTGCGGACTTGGCATCTCCAAACAGGCGGAAAACGCAGCCTCCGCCTCCTCGATTCGCCGGCCGTTGAACAGCACCCGGCCGAGCCGATAGTGGGCGGGGAAATATTCCGGATTTCGCGCGATCGACTTCCGGTACGCCGCTTCCGCTTCCTCCCAACGTTCCAGGTACTCGTGCAGTCGACCGAGGCGATAATCGGGACGGGGATCGTTCGGATAATCGGTTCGCCAGGCGTCCAGCACCGTCGCCGCTTGGCCAAACTGCGAGTTGGCCGCTAAGCCGTTGGCATAGGCGTCACTGATTTCGTCCGTGTCGCCCCAGCCCTCCTTGAGCGCGGTCACCAATTCCTGTTCGACAGCCGCCAGGCCACCGGTTTGAGCCAACGCGAGCGACTCCTCGAGCTCGATCAGTTTCGCGTCGCCACCGACGAGCAACGCCCGCGATAAGTGCTGGGTCATCTCATCGAGCCGTCCCTGACGGCGACAGACCCGGGCGGCCAACAGCTCCGTGGTGGGATTTCGCGACGAGACATAAGCCGCTCGCCGCAACCAGGTTTCCGCCGATTCGTAATCGAAGCGGGATAGCGACTTCCTGGCGAACACCTGGCAGACTTCCGCGGGGGCATCCACCGCGAAGGCCAGTAGGATCAAGAAGCCGGCGACCAACAGCAACCCGCCGGCCCGCCATCGCGACTTCACGACTGATCTTGCGGCGGCGAGCGTCCGCTCGTCGCCATCCTGAATACCAACTCCCGAGTTCGAGTTGCTCGGGCTGGGATTGTCCGCGCTGAGACTGCTCTGGCTAGGACCGCCCGAGCTAGGAACACTCCGGGCACCGCTAGCCGAGCGATTCTGCGTGGTACGTTTCCGATTTCCGAGTCGCCGCATCCGAAAACCCGTCGTTCAAAGAAACGTACCCACGCTCGCCCCCGATCGGCTTACAGCTTTTCCAACAGCGATGCGGCCAACTTCTTGACTTCGGCCGGGTTGGTGGTGGTCATCAGCTTGTCGGCGTCGGCCTGCATCGAATCGCCCTTGGCCTGGTCGGTCTTCTTAATGCTCTCGATCGCTTCCATGATGATCTGCCCACCGCTGCCCATCGACTCGCCCGTCTTGGCCAGATTCTCCAGCAGCGACCGCATTTGCTGCTCGGCCGGGGGAATGGTGGCTTCGACGACGGTATTCTCGGCACCGCCACTGCAACCGACCATCAACGCGACCAGAACCAACCCGAAAAACTGCTTAGCACGCATGACAATGAACCTTGTGAAAAATCGATCGAAGGGAATGGGTCTCGATCTGGCAACTCGCTCCCTTCATCGGGATCGAAAGCTTCCGGATCGATTGAGAAGCGGTCGAAGCCTTCTCATGTGAAATGGTTTAACGGCCAAAAGCTGGATCTGTCCAATGACCAGGGACTGCCGAGCGATCGCCGTGAGGGCGCCATGAATCGCCTATCGCGGTCCGCGAAGGCGTCGAAGACACCACTACCCCAAGATTAGGAACCGGCTGGGGTTTCGTCAACAAGCGACCACTTTTCCTGCGCCAGCGAACATGGCCAGGGGAAACAAAAAACCCGATCGCCCCGCGAAGGGACGATCGGGAATGTAGATGACTTTTACCGATTCGAACAACCCGAAGGCCAACTTCGAACCGGGAGATCAACCGATTACAGACGGCTCATGTCGACCGCTTCTTTGCCATCGCGGGTACCGACCGACTGGTAAATGATCAAGTCGACGCTCTCGGTGATGAACTGAACCGAAGCATCACCCATCGTGTGATGCACGCCACCGGGGTGACGGCTACGTGCCGGGAAGAGCCCGCTGGAGTCACCCTGGCCGCAACCCGCGCAGTCCATGCAGGCCGGATAACGCCAGTTCGGCGGGGCCAACGTGTTGAACGACGTGTTGTACTGACCCGGCGCGATCCAGCGGAAACCGGCGGTGCTGCGGTGACTGGTCGGACCAGCCGCCAAGCAAGCCTCGCCATAAGCCGTCAGCTGCGCCTGGGTCGGGAAACTTTGCGGGAAATTGAACGTCCGGGGGAAAGTGATCGCGATGCCGTTCGGCCAGTCACCACCCTGAACGTCGAAGCGACCGCCGTTGTTGTCACCCTTGTTGAACTCGGCCAACATGATCGTGTTGGACAAGCCGTCCAGGACGTCCGAGAACTTGACGTGAATCGAGCGGGTGAAGAACCCGTTCGCTTCGGTCGTCTGGTTAGCCCCGTAGCCGACGTTCGAACCATGGCTGACGCCGTAATTGGTCCAACCGATGTCGGTGGTGCTAGGGAAGTCCTTGTCCGACGGGCAAATGAAGGTGTTGATCCGCGTGCGGCTGACGGCCAAGGGCGAAACGGTCGCCGGTGGAACGATATCCCCCGAGTAGTGCCGCTCGTTGAACCTCAATTGATCGAACAGCGGGGTTTGCTCGATGAACGGCAGGATCATCGTGTGAGCCGAATAACCGTGCCAGTTCGACGTGGCAACCTGACCGACGGGGAACACGATCGAGCTCGCCGCCATCGGCATCCGCTTGTACGTGTCGTGGTAGTTGTGGAACGCCAAACCCATCTGCTTCAAGTTATTGCTGCAGCTCATTCGGCGCGCCGCTTCGCGCGCGGCCTGTACCGCCGGCAACAGCAACCCGACCATCACGCCGATGATGGCGATCACCACCAGCAGTTCAACCAGGGTAAAACCCCTGCGCTTACGAGAAATCATGAGAACTCCTTAACAAATGGAAAAAAACAGAAACGTCTTCGTCACCCAATAACCCGCTCAACCCACCGGCATGACAAACCGATCACGCCCCGCGGACGAGCAACGATCTGGGAGAAGCATTCATCCCAGAGCGGCAGGGAGTGGCGGACATTCAGACATTACGACAATTATTCGTCGTCCGTTCCATTTGTCAACTGGCAAAATGTTCGGCAAATCCCCAATCGACACAGACAGCCTGGACCGAACAAATCCCCGAAATCCCCAAGGAATCTTCGTGAAATTCACGCTAACGACGAGATCCCGGGGGAGGGCCTAGAAACGGAAATCGGCCCCGGCGGTGAGCCCGTGGGCGAAGAAATCGTTCTGGCGGAAGACAAACCTCGGACGGAGCGGACCCGACAACGGGTCAGCCTCGACCGGAATCAGCCCCGGATTGAGGTCGGTGTCGATCTGGTCACCGGCGCGGACGACGTTGCTGAAGTAAACCAACGTGTAACCAGCTTGCACGCTGATCCGCGGCGTGACGTGAAAGCCAAGGGTCAACCCGAGTTCCGGAACGACCGCGAGCTCGTTCCGCTCGTAGGTGCCGATGTTGGTCCGCTGGGCGAGCAATCCGCCGGGAAAGGTTCCCGGAACGCCATTTTCGACCAACTGCGTTTGCCCCGCGATCGTGACCTTCTGCGCGTTGGTGCCCACGGCGATGCGGCCTTCACTTTCGAACCACCAACGTCCGAACGGGACTTCGCGGATGTAACCGAACTCCACGCCGTTGAAATTATTCTCCGTCGCGAACGATTCGTTCAGGTTGATGGTCCCGCCGGGCGGGACCAGCGACTCCAAATCTTCGGAGATATTCAGCGTGTCGTCGAGCATCATGTTGCGAAACCCGATCAGCAGGTCCATCCGGGCTTCCCGGGCACAATCATTCGCGATCTGGCTGGCGTGATTCGGCGGGTTGATCGCGTCGGCCCGAACGTTGATCCCGAGCGACCGCAACGAAGTGGTGGAGTCGATGTTGATGGTACCCCGGGAGAACGACGGAAAGGCGGAGAGCGTCGCGTTTTCACGGCCGGCGACAATGTCGTAAAAAGGGCGTCCCAGAATCGTGGTGCCGTCGGATGTAGCGGTGAACGAGTCACCAAACTCGATCAATTCGTAATAGTCGCCGCCGATCGCCCAGTACCGTGACGGGTCGACGTACCAGCCGCCCCGAACACGAAAGCCGGACTGAAT
>DITY01000119.1:7293-13773 GCA_002422955.1 Planctomycetaceae bacterium UBA6172 | reverse complement strand
GCCGCTTCGAAGTAACCCTTGCGGTCTTCGTTAGCGCCGGTGAACGCGCCGCGGACATGCCCGAACAGTTCGCTCTCCAGCAGCGCGGGGCTGAGCGACACGACCGCGACCGGGACATAAGGTTTGTCACGCCGATGGCTGTGACGATGAATCGCCACGGCAACCAGTTCCTTGCCCGTGCCGGTTTCGCCGCTGATCAACACCGCCAGGTCGCTCGCGGCGACCAACGCGATCTGCCGAAAGACTTTCTGCATCGCGGGCGAAACGCCGACTAGCGTTTCCGCCGCCCCGCCGTCGCGAGCGTTACCGTCGCGAACGCGGGCGGCCGATTCGGGAAGCCAGAGCCGCGGCGACGTCTGACCTGAAGCCGCGATCGTCCCGGCCCCCGATTCCGCTTGGCGGTCGGCCCCGGTTTCCGCCGTTGCTGACGCGGCACTCGCCGTTGCGGACGCGGCACCCGCCGTTGCGGACGCGGCACCCGGGGCACCCCGATTCCAACGCAGGGCGCGGCGACAAACGTCGGCCGCGGCGTCCAGGCGAAACGGCTTGGTCAGATAATCGACCGCCCCTTTGCGGACCGCCTCGACCGCCGTCTCCAAGTCGCCGAAGGCGGTCATCACGACTACCGGCGCGCCGCCGGTAACGCTTAGAAACTTGGGTAGCGCCTCCAAGCCGCTCTCCCCCGGCAATCGCACGTCGAGCAACACCAACGCGATCGGATGCTCGGCGGCCAGACGCAACCCCGCCTCCGCCGAGCCCGCCGTCAGCACCCGCTGCCCTTCGCCGGTGAGCAACTTTTCGAAGCCCCAGCAAATCGACGGCTCGTCATCGACCACCAAGATGAACGGGCAAGGATCAGACGTCATGGGATCGCCGGGAAAACGAACGAGAACACGGTGCGGCCGTTTTGGCGACGCCATTGTACGTCGCCGCCGAGCGATTCGGCGGACCGCCTGACGACCGGCAAGCCCAAACCCAGCCCCTCCGGTTTCGTCGTGACCAGTGGCTCGAACAGCGTCGTCGCGACCTCGGCGGGCGGTCCGGGGCCGTCATCCGCCACGTCGATCCGAATCCGAAGCAACCCGGAGACATCGTTGCGCGGTTCCTCGCTGACGTCGACGGTCACGTCATGACCCGCCTGGATCGCGTTCCAAATCAGGTTCGTCATCGCGGCCGTCAACGTCGGCCCGTCGGCAACCCGGCTCGCCGCGGCCGACTCGGCGACCGACCACCGCAGCGCGACCCCGAGGTGCCGGGCGGAATTATCGAGACTCCCACGCACGTCCTCCACGCACGCCCCGACCGTCGCCGGTCGATCGACATCCTGCTTCCCCTTGGAAACCAACAACAACCGCCGCACATAATCTTCCGCCTGTTCGATCTGCGCGATGGCGACCCTCAAGGCCTCGTCGGGCGGCTCGGCTCGCGTCGCATCCTCTGCCCCGTAAGACGCCGCGCTCGGCCGCGTCGCCTGATCACGAGCATGCAATTCGATCGCCATCCGCGCGCCGGTCAGGCTATTGCGCAAGTTATGCGCCAACCCGCCCGCGATCTGATGCAACAGCCGCTGGCTTTGTTGCTTGCCCAGCACCGACCACATCTGCCGCAGTTGGCTGGCCATCGATTCGACCGATTGCCCTAAGCGGCCGATTTCGTCATCCGACCCCTCCGCCAACCGGCCCTCGAAATCGCCCAGCGCGATCGCCTCGACCTCGCGCTGCAACCGCTGCAACCGTCCGATCAGTCGACCCGAAAAATAGAGGGTGACGGAACCGAGCAGCAGGATCGTCGACAACCCGGTCACCAGCGGCGCCGCGGCGGCTCGCATCCGCGTCGACCGCCACCGCGCGTCGTCGAACAACACGACCACTTCGCTGACCGTCCCCTCTCCGCCGCCCGCGTCTGTCGGCCGTCGGCTGCCGCTGCCGGCCCGAAACCGCTTGACGCGATAGACCGTATCGGCGACCCGCAGGGTGATCGGCGGTTCGTTCGCCTCGCCGCCGCGGTCCAGCGGCACCGCGGCCACGAGTTGCCGCCATCGCGTCTTGGCCGCCAAACCCATCACGCCCCGCGGACCGGCGGCCCGTCGCGACTCGGTTGCTCTCCCAGCATCCGCACCGTCGGGTGCATCAGCTCCTCGCGCGAGTTCGCTCACCGGCTCACCCACCGTTCCGTCGATCACCCCGCCGTCGGCGTCGAGCGTCATCCAATCCGCCGAGGTCAATTCACGCAACGTGGCGAGCACCCCGCGCGACAGGGGAAAGTTGGTCTGGTGGATGGCCCGCGAAATGTCGGCAAACCGGCGATCCACTTCGGCCGCCGCGGCCCGCTCGGCAAGCAGATAGGAGGCGGCCGCAACCAGCGAGGCGGCCGCGACCGACGCCATCAGCAGCGGCAGGATCAACCCGGTTGTTAACGATCGAAACCGCACTTGCCCGCCAGCACCTTTTTCGTGGACGTGAACTCGATCCGCCGACCCGACCGCGCCTCATCCGGTCGGTCAAAAATTGTCCGGCCGTGGCGTCTTTTTGTCCGCTGGCCCGCGAGACGCCGCGAAAAGTCAGCTGAACCCTCGCAAAATCCGCATCCCCGATTTCAATGTATCTTGGCACGCCATCTGCGTTACTGAAGGACGTCCGCCGTCGCACCGGCTCCGAATCATAACCCGACGGCCTTCACGGAGGTTGCCTCATGTTGCAGCAGAATCGCTCCCAGCGTCCCATCCGGCCGCGGACCCGCGGCTTTACCCTGGTCGAGTTGCTGGTGGTGATCGCGATCATCGGCGTGATGGTGGGGTTGCTGCTGCCCGCGGTCCAAGCCGCTCGTGAAGCCGCCCGCCGGATGCAGTGCAAGAATCATCTGAAGCAGATCGCCTTGGCGGCGCATAACTACGAATCGACGCACCGCGTATTCCCCCCGTCGGCGACGATCAACAGTGTCAGCGCGATCAACACCAACAGTTCCTGGTCGATCCAGGGCCGGTTGCTGCCGTACCTCGAACAAGGGTCGCTCTACAACCAGGTCGACCTGAGCGTCGCCTGGGACAACCAGCCGGTGATNNGACATCAGCCCCAAGCTCGCCACGCCGCTCTATCCGACGACGTACGGCTTCAACTTCGGCACGTGGCTCGTTTATGATCCGGTCAGTCGCCAGATGGGCGACGGCGCCTTCGGTCCCAATTCGCGAATCGGATTTCGCGACTTTCTTGACGGATCCAGCAACACGCTGATGCTGTCCGAGGTCAAGGCGTACCAGCCCTACGGCCGCAACGAGCCGCCGACGGGGGGCGGCGC
This sequence comes from Planctomycetaceae bacterium UBA6172, assembly GCA_002422955.1. Taxonomy (GTDB): domain Bacteria; phylum Planctomycetota; class Planctomycetia; order Pirellulales; family Pirellulaceae; genus UBA6163. The sequence continues at coordinate 10,479 of DITY01000119.1, read as the reverse complement.
GATGCCCGCCGCATCGCTGGCCGCGGTGCGGGCCAAACTGCCAGCCAGCTTCACCTGGTGTCGGCCGAACGGGCATACCGAGTGGCCCGACGGGCGCGTTCACCACCAGGGTTTCACGACCACCGCAGGTCCCAACGCGCAGGTCACGCTGGCCACAGGGTCGAACCAGTGCGCCGCCGCTGCCGACATCGATTACACCTCCCAGCAGGAAGCGACCAGCAACACCGCGCCGACCTTCGCGATCATCACTTCGCGAAGTTATCACAGCGGGATCGTGCAGTCGGCGATGATCGATGGCTCGGTCCGCAGCGTCAGCGACAGCACCGACCTGCATATTTGGCGGGCGATGGGGACTCGCGCCGGCGGCGAAGTGCTTCCCAGTGAGTAACTCCCAACCCTCGCCCAACACTGAGGCCAGGTCCCACGCTGGGGATTCATGCGGATGGGACGCTCTCGGTACGCCGTGCCAGCCTCCAAGGAAGCGCACGCTCACGATTCAAACGCTTCCCCACCGATCGGCTCGCCAGCCACAACCACTTTCACGTCGAAGTCGGCCAGCTTTTGCAGAATGCGTTTGCGCGGCGGTTCGTTACCGAAGCAGGCGTAAGCTTGCTTGCCCGCCCGAAAATTGAACAGCGGCTCGGCGATGATCTCGCCAGTTCGGGTCATCAGCGGTTCCTGGGAGACCTTGAACTTGCTCATGACCTCGATGAGCCACTTGCGATGTTCGTTGCCAATTCGGTCGAGTATTTCGACGACATCGTCTTGCGGGCTGTTGTCCGATTCGACTTCCGGTGTCTCTTCGAGATACCCGAGGCAATCATCGATGGCCTTGTAGAGCAATTGCGAGTCTCGATCCTCCAGCGTTTGCGAGAACAGCGTCAACACCGACCGCGCACGCGTCATCGCGACGTAAAGGGCGTTGGCGAGCACCCCTTTCCCCTGTGCCTTGTACTGGTCGACTCCGGGGACGATGACGACTTCAGAGTCATAGCCTTTATAAGAATGGGAAGTGGTTGCGAGCAGGACGTTGCTGCTGCGTTCAAACGGCTTGTTGGTCTGAACCGATAGTTCGACGCCCAAGCCGGCAAGCCGCGGCATCGACTTTTTGTAGAGCCAGGTTGGCATGTTCTTGCCGTTGTAGATCAGGCAGATGTCGGAGGGCTGCACCCCTTGAAGTTCGATCAATTCCCGTAGGTAATCGCCAATCGCGACGAATTCTTGGTCGAGACCGCGGAATCGGCGAAATTCAGGCTTGGGGCCGTCAATCTGGTTGAATCGGACATTCCACCAGACCTCGCCGCGTCGCGACGATCGCTCGATCAACCCACGCGTGACCAGTTCCTTGTGGTCAGGGTTGGATTCGGGCGGTTGCAAACGGTACAGGACATTCAGGGCAAGCTCCGTGATGGGACGCGTGCTGCGAAAGCTCTCCTTCATGACCGTCGAGCGGCCTCGCATATCGAGTCCCAGGTCCGACCATTTTGGCGTGCCACGGCCGTAAATGTTCTGGGCATTGTCGTAGAAAATGTTGACCGAACGACTGTTCTCGTCGCCGGAATCGATCCTACGAACAATCGACGAAAGCAGCTTCAAGGTGTTCGGCCCCATGTCCTGGGCTTCGTCGATGAACAGGGCATCGCACCGGGACGAAATCTCGCCCACCGATTTCCGATCGAGGTAGGCTTTCGCCGCTTGGTCATAGTCGAAGGCGAATGCCGCGGCGGACAGGCCCACTTCGGGGAGCATGACCTCCAAGATTTCCTTGACGTGACGCAACTCGACTCGACCCCACGGAAACGACTTACCCCCAGTCGCCGTCTCCCAGGCCGTAACGATCGATTCGGCAATCAGCGATTGCAGCGAACGATTGGCGAAGACTGCCCAAATCCGGACACTCGATTCACCGGATAGTCGCTGCACGGTCTGCATCAGCCAGTGCGCCAGCACGACCGTCTTGCCGCTGCCAGCAACGCCCCGCACGAGTCTTGGCTTGCCATCCAATTCCAGTCCGCAAAGTCGCTCCTGCTCGTGCGAGAGAACCGGGCGCAGTTCCTTCCGTTGGGCCAGCTGATTTCCCAGCAAATATGGCGACTCGGTCTCACGAACGACCGGCGTGCGGTAAGCGGTTTTCGCCGGAACCACTTCCCATAGCAACTGCGAACCCCGCGTCCTCAAGACACGCGGAGCAAGTTGTGGGACGAGCGCGCGCAGGTACGGTTCTTCCATCTCGGCCCGACTGGCGAGCAAGATGATCGCCTCGCGAGCCCGACTGAGGGCGACATTGACCAGCCGTTTCCATTCATCGTAGGACCACCCGTAGCTGCCCGCGTTCACCGAGTCAAAGATCACGATGTCGGCTTCGGATCCCTGCTGACTGTGAACCGTGGACGCCATCCACGAATGAATTCCATTGGCGGCAAAGAAGGAATGAACCTCTTTCGCCTGGGCTTTGAATGGCGAAATGAACAACCCGTTCGCGGACCGCACGGACGGGTCGGTGAACAGCTTCTTCAGGACCCTGGGAGTCGCAGTACGAATCCAACTGCGATTTCCCGGTCCCCGTTCCGCCCGGATCGATGGTAGATCATCCATGTCCTCGTCGAGCACGTACCAAACGGCGCGAGGTTGTCCATTCAGTAGGTCGGGCAGTGTGTACTTCCGTTGGGCAACGTCCGCCGCCGTCGTGAGAAATCCGTCGTACTGGAAGTTCGAAACCACGGCGCAAATGTCCGAGTGCATCCGCCGCTGTTCCTGAAGGACGTGAACACCGGCGACCGTCTGGCCAATTTGATCGAGATGGCTCAAGCCACTGCGAGCCAGCCAGTTTCCCTGAGCGGGCTCGAGAATACGGCTGATGCGACTGATCGGAGCGAGTTGTTTGGAGTCGCCCACGAGGACCACTCGGCGACTGGCGAGCAACGAAAGTGCGGCGATGGCCGCTCGTGACATCAAGCCCGCTTCGTCGATGAAGACCGTCGTGTAGGGTGATTTGCCAAGCTCCAAGTCGTCCTTCACGACATCCCGATTCAGAAACGTTGTGGCCTTGAACGAAGTGCAGACCACCACCCGAACGTCGGCATCAAGAAAGTTCCGCTGAGCGGCGTCCTGCATTGCCGCACGAATCTCCTTGCTCCGTTTGCGGATCAGCGCCTTGGCTTCGGGCGCCTCCGTGCGTGCGAGTTC
>DITY01000119.1:0-7185 GCA_002422955.1 Planctomycetaceae bacterium UBA6172 | reverse complement strand
GTGGTTGAGACGACCAAAATCCTTTCGGACGGGTCGGCCAATACCCTCGCGACCTGCTGCCCCGTTGTGTAGGTCTTGCCCGTTCCCGGCGGCCCCCACAGGATGCTCCACGACTTTCGCCACCAGGAGCGAAGCGGTTCGAGTCCGGCGTCACCGGCTTCTGAAACATCCGGGTGAATGCCCCCGGCAGCGGCGGCGAGGCGCGGCGGCAGGTGATGGCGGATCGATTCGAACGCCGGTTCGTTGTAAACGGCATCCAAGAACGCCAGGAACTCGAATGGCCTGACGTAGAAGGAACCCCGTCGAGGCGGAAATTCCGGGTCGCTCAGGACGACGAAGATGCGCCCGGTAGCCTCGTCGACTTCCAGCACTTCGCCAGACCAGACGATCGAATCGTCGATGTCCGGATCGATCGATCCGTTCTCGAACAGGGTCGCTTGCGAGTCCTCGAACTCTTGCAACAGTAGCGGGCGAAAGGCGACAGCGCCCTCCCATGTCCAGTCGAACTCGACCGCATGACCGATCTCCAACTCGTAGACCGTCCCGGTTTCCGATTCAGACACGACCTTGACGTTACGGCACCGAAGTCGTTTCCACTTGGCCGATTCTCGAAACTCACGACGGATCGCCCTGCGTGCCGATTCGAGGTCGTCTTCGGCGGCGGGTGGCAAGTTCAAATCGATGGGGAATTGGGCTCGCCGGAACGTAAATTCCCCGTCGTCGATCTCTTCCGCCGAACTCACGATGACGCCCCTCGGGCATTAACCCTGCTGCTTCCCAATCCTCTTGAGCACTCGATCCATCGACTTGTCGTCAAGTTGGGCGAATGCGCGGAATGCCTCGGGGCGCTGCCGAATCCGTTTGAGCATCGCTACCGGGACCCGGTCGGTCAGCAGCAACAGTTCGTCCTGGTCGGTGTCGAGGGCGTCGGCAAGTTTGTGGACGAAGTTCTCGCTCGGATAGTCCCCCGCGTTCAGCCGTTCGTTCTCGACCTTCGAGACATACGACAGGCTGACCGACAACCGCTCGGCGAGCTGCTGCTGCGTCAGTCCGTGTAACTTTCGGAGCTCTCGAACTCGGTCGCCGAATCGCATCGCTTCACCTGTGCCTTGACTGCCTAGCCGACGATCATACTGTAATGTATTGGTACAATTTAGTTAACAATTAATGTCAAATGTCTTTCCGCGGCGACATTGTCACCGTTTCACAGTCATTCCTGGTCACCTTTACTGACGCTCAAGGGAGCGGGCGGCGGGATCGACAACCCGACACGTTCGTTTTCGAATGCTCGGGTCGATTTGAATCCGAGCGATCACTTGCCCGATGAGCCCGGCCATCGCCCCGCAGAAGGATCTGCGGTTCGATGGCTTGCATACCCGTTTCAAAGGCGGCGTATCGAAAGCTGCTCTCGGTCTGATCAAACGCGTCGGCCTGCTGAGCGGCGGCTTGGCGATCGGTGGATGTGGGGTTGTCGGCAACGTTTGGATCAGCGACGTTCATCGTCAGGCGGCCTCCTGCCGTAGTGAAACGGTTGGTAGCTACCGGAGTCATGACGGATAGGCCGCTTTTTGTTTAGCGAGATTTCTCGACAAGCTGTCTCATACCGCGCGGAATGCCGGTTACGCCCCGAATGCGAAGGCCCGGCAAACTGTCTCATCCAACATTCACAAGGAGAGATTCCATGGCGACGTTCATCATCAATATCAAGTTATCACAGCAAGGCATCAAAGACATCGACCACACGACCAAGCGGGCGGCGATCTTTAAAACCGAAGCGAAGAAACTGGGTGCCAAGGTCAAAGAAATCTTCTGGACCCTGGGCGACCACGACGGCCTCCTGATCTTGGAAGCGCCAGACGACGAGACGGCGACCGCCGCCATCCTGCACTTGGCAGCGATGGGGAACGTTCACACTTCGACTTGCCGGGCTTACACCGCGGCGGAAATGGACAAGATCGTCGCGAAGGTTCATGGCGGTTGATCGACACGGCGAAGAAATCGAAGTAACCGAATCCGTTGATTGGCTGTTGGTCTTGCTAACGCCGCCATGATCGTTCGCGCGAACGCGATCCTGTCCCTGAGCCAATGGCTCGCTCGCGTCCTCGGTCAATGGGAATATTTCGACTGGCTTGTCGCCCCCGAACGGAGGGGGGGATGGACGAGTCACCGACTCGGACGATTGGGGGCGGCTTCAGCTGATCTTCATCTAACGCTCACAAGCCGCTGATGGCGATCGGGTACAGTCTGGCGGTCTCTTTGACCCTTGGACGTACCCTTTTTTCCTGGAATAGCAACCCTGATGAAACGTCTCTGTCTGTGCTTGATTTGGATCGCTATCCCGGCCCTGTTGGCGGTGTCTGCCGACGCGCACGAGGGCCATGGCCCTATCCGTCGGCCGCTGAAGGTGGGCCAGCCGGTCTCGCGGAGTGCGGGGGCGCTTGTCGCCGCCGCGCAGCAGCCTGCGGGCACCGCGCAGCAGCCTGCGAACACCGCGGCGCCCGCCCCGGCACCGCCGGCGACGGTGGTGCAGACGGCCAAGGGGGTGGTGTTCGAGGACGCCAACGGGAACGGCCAACGCGACAACGGCGAAGCCGGCTTGGCGGGGATTCGGGTCAGCAACGGCAAGGAGATCGTCACGACCGACGCTTCGGGCGGATACAGCCTGCCGGTCAGTGAAGATGAGATCGTCTTCGTCATCAAGCCGCGGAACTTCATGACGCCCGTCGGCCCCGATCAGCTGCCGCGGTTCTATTACATTCACAAGCCGGCCGGCTCGCCCGCGCATTTCAAGTTCGCTGGCGTCGCCCCTACCGGACCGCTGCCGGCCTCGATCGACTTCCCGCTGACCCGCCGTCCCGAACCCGACCGGTTCCGGGCGTTGATATTCGGTGACACCCAGCCACGAGACGTCGCCGAAGTGGAATACATGACGCACGACGTGATCGAGGAGGTCATCGCCAACAAGGCCCATGGGGCATCGCTCGGCGTGACGTTGGGGGACATCGTGTTCGACGACCTGGACGTGATGGAGCCCCACAACCGGGCGATCGCGCTGATCGGCATCCCCTGGTACAACGTGATCGGCAACCACGACCTGAATTTCGATGCTGCTGACGATCGGCATAGCGATGAAACGTTCGAGCGGATTTATGGGCCCGCGTACTATTCGTTCGATCACGGCCCGACCCACTTTCTGGTGTTGGACGACGTCACTTGGATCGCCGCCAAAGACGGTGAGAAGGCGCACTACGTCGGCGGCTTGGGTGAGCGGCAGATGGAATTCATTCGCAACGACTTGGCGATGATCCCCGCCGACCAATTGGTCGTGTTGATGATGCACATCCCGTTGACCGATGTGCAGGATCGCAAGGAGCTTTACCGCCTGATCGAGAAGCGTCCCGCGACCGTCTCGCTTTCGGCTCACACGCACTACATGGAGCACCGGTTCATCGGCGAAGAAGATGACTGGCAGGGCCCGGAAAAGCACCATCACATCGTCAATGTAACGGTCTGCGGAAGCTGGTGGCAGGGCCGCAAGGACGAGCGCGGGATTCCTCACGCGACCATGAGTGACGGCGGGCCGAACGGCTATTCGATCATGGACTTCGACGGCAGCACTTATTCACTGGAAATGCGCCCCGCCGGCCGCCCCGCGGATTACCAAATGAACGTCTATGCCCCCGAGGTCGTGAAGCAATCGGGCGAGGCAGAGGCCACCGTGATGGCGAACGTCTTTGCCGGGTCGGAGAAGACGATCGTCGAGATGCGCGTCGCCGACGGCTCGGACGCGGCGTGGCGGCCGATGGAACGGTTCACGGCAGAGGACCCGGCGTACTTGGCCGAGGTCGCACGGGAGACCGCGGCGGGTGAGATCGATTGGAGGAAGCTGCCGAAGCCGCACACCACGCCGCACCTGTGGCGTTGCCCGCTGCCGCGGATTTCCACCCCCGGCACCCATGTGATCGAAGTGCGGGCGACAGATCCGGGCGGCGAGGCCGTGATCGGAAGGCGGGGCATTCGCGTGGAGTGATCGCGTAGCCGCGAAGTGCAGGACCGTAGTGAACGCCGCGCGTTGAATCCGGTGGCGGCCATTGACCCTGGCAGTGGCCGACCGCCGCGGTGGGCCGATCACGTGCCGATGGCATGAGATCATCCCTTTTTGGGCGACTGATCGGTTGGCCATCGCGGGGCGGGTAGAATGTGCTGCGCCGTCCGCGGTCACCGCGGTTTCAACGCCCCCCTTCACTTCGCGAGAGACGCTCATGGCCCGGCGAACGATCATCCGGTTCGATACTTTAGGCGGCGTGCTGATCCGTTTCGCGTCGCTCGCCAGCCTGCTGGGGTTGCTTAACTGGCAGCCCGCCGCCGCGGCGGACCAGTCGCCATTCGACATTGTTTTGCTTGGCGGAACGATCCACAGCGGGGATGGAGGTGAGCCGTTGGTTGCGAATGTCGGGATTCGCGACGGCCGGATTGCAGGCATCTCGTCTGATCCGCTGCGGGGCGAACTGGAGATCGACTGCGCGGGGTTGGTCGTCGCCCCGGGTTTCATCGACCTACACAACCACAGTGACCAGCCGATCCTCGAGCGGGACACGCGAACCAACGCCAATTACCTGCTGCAGGGCTGCACCACGATCGTCACGGGCAATTGTGGGGGCGGCCATGTCGATGTCGGCAAGTACTTCGCCGAACTCGATGCCAACGGTGCCGGGACGCATGTCGCGCATCTGCTGCCCCAGGGGAGCCTGCGGAGCGAGGTGATGGGTTCGTCCCGTCGCGAGGCGAGCGATGCCGAGTTGGCCAAAATGTCGGATTTGGCGGACAAGGCGATGCGAGACGGCGCGTTCGGCATGTCGACCGGCTTGATCTACGTCCCCGGCACCTTCACACCGACCGAGGAGCTGATCGAAATCGCCAAGGTCGTCGCCAAGCATGGCGGGATCTATGCCAGCCACATTCGCAACGAAGGGGCAGGGCTGCTGGAGAGCATCGACGAGGCGGTCCGGATCGGTCGCGATGCGGGGCTACCGGTTCATATCTCGCATCTCAAGGCGAGTGGCAAGGCGAATTGGGGATCGCTGCGGTTGGCGATCCAGCGGATCGAAGCGGCTCGCCAGAGCGGGCTGAGGGTCACCGCGGACCAATATCCCTACGCCGCTTCGAGCACATCGTTGGAAGCGACGTTGTTCCCCACCTGGTCTCGCGACGGGGGGACGGCTGGCCTGAAACAGCGACTGAATGACCCGGAAGCGACAGCCCGAATTCGCGAAGAGTTGGTGCGAGCGCTCGCCGACAGCTCGCGGATCCAAATCGCCACCTGCGGTCACAACCGCGGTTGGATCGGCAAGTCGCTCGACGAAATCGCCGCGGAGGAGGGCCAGGATGCCGCCGACATAGCGTTGACGATCCAGCGCAATGGCGGAGCCGCGGTGATCAATTTCGGGATGAATGACGATGACATGCGATTGGCGATGCCGCTGGCGTGGGTGGCCACGGCGAGCGACGGCGGGGCCAAGGTGCCCAGCGCCAGCCGCCCCCACCCACGGTCGTTCGGTACGTTTCCGCGGAAGATCGGGTTCTACGCCGTGGCCGAAGGGTTGCTGTCGTTGGAGGACGCGATTCGGAGTTGCAGCGCGCTGCCGGCGGAAATTCTGGGGCTCAGCGATCGCGGCCGGATCGCGCAGGGGTTGGTCGCCGATATCGTGGTGTTCGATCCCGAAACGTTTCGCGATCATGCGAATTACGAGGATCCCTACCTACCGCCCAGCGGGATTCGCCATCTGTTCGTCGCGGGGAAACCGGCGGTCTTCGCCGGCCAGGTGACCGGCGTCTTGGCTGGGAAAGCGATTCGCAAACCGGCAACGCCGTGAGCCGGGAGGCCCTGATCAGCAACGCCGCGAGTCGGGCCGGATCCGTGTGGAGAGCGCGATCGGCGACCCGCGTCGCTCAGCGAACGTTGACGTGCTCGACCAATCCCTCGGCATCCGTCGAGAACTCGTAGGTTCGGTTGCCGATAACGATTGAGCGGATGTTCCCGTCGGCGTCACGGGTCAGAGGAACCGCGGTGCGTTCTAGTCGCACCGCGCCGTTGGCATGGCGGTACAGATAAGTTCGTGAGCCGTCCAACGAGTAGACGTCGGCCATCAGCAGCCATTCGTCGAGACAGCCTTTGGCCCCGACTTCAAACCGAGCCAACGCGAACTGCAGCATCCGTTCGCTATCGGTGAAATATTGGTTGGCGAGCGACGCGATCGATTCCTGGCGGGTTTCCAGAAAGAACGGAATCCCATACCGAGGTGGTGTGTAGGTCGTTTCGTTCCGGCAGACGTTCAGCGTTCGCGACCGCCCCGGTCCCGTTAACCAATATTCCCCCCAAGCCTGGTTCCAGTTCTCTTCGCTGCCATCCCAGAGCTGCTGGTCGGCAAAGTGCCGCTTTGTCGCCGGCCAGTCGACACCGATGCCGCTGGGTTCCGAGAACTTGACATCCGGCCCCGAGATCTTTCGCAGGTGTTTCCAGTACCGTTCGTTGTACTTGGGGACCGCTACGAAGCGGGTGGCGTCGACGCGGTGATTCAGTTCGTGAGCCAGCACCAAGCCGAAGGAGTCATTTTCGCACGGCCGAAAATCCTTGGGGAACGGATTTTCGCTGCTTCCGGGCTTCCCCGACTCGTGCGCGAAGATATTCACGCCTCCGGCATGCAGCACTTCCAGTCGCGGGCCGAGGTATTCGCCGATCGTGATCACTTCCGTGACCGCCGGGACCGAGCGATCACTCAGCAACACCGGAGGGATCTGCTGCAAATAGCTGAACAACGTCTCCAGTTGATTGGGGGTCGCGCGACCGTTCTCGACGATCAGCGTGCCGAAGTCGATGAGGATCTCGCGGAGTCGTCCGGAAAAGCCGATCGTCTCGGCGACGAACTGTCGATGCCCGGGCGCATCCGGGTCGCCATCATGCAACAGCATCAGGATCGTCCAAGTCTGGCAGGCCAACGACGGGACATAGGGCTGACTCGCGATGTCATGCGAGCCGTGTTTCAACCACCGCGCGTGCTCGTTGAGGTGCGCGACATACCACTGGCGAATCGTCTGTCGCGAGGCGGGGGTATTGAGAAACCCTTGGCAGAGCCGGTACATGCCGTGATGCAGGCCGAGCAATTCGTCGCGCAAGTCGTCGCTGCG
>DITY01000320.1 GCA_002422955.1 Planctomycetaceae bacterium UBA6172 | reverse complement strand
GTCCAGGATGTCGAACGATCGGCACGCAGCCAACGGCCCGCGACCAATCCCAACAGCATCGTCGCCAGCGTGGGAATGAAGCTGAGCGTCGAGTAGCCCCCACCGTTGTGCGTGAAGGGCGACTCGCGCGGGAACAGATTCAAGAACCAGGTGTCGAAACGCCAAGCCAGGTTGCTGTTTTTGTTCCAGTGAGCCGCGAAGCCCTCCTGCAGGTGCGGCCAAGACTCAGGGACTCCGACCGCGGCATAGTCGAAATCGGCCGGTGGGAGCGGATAAAGGGCGAACGCGAGCCAGTAGCCTGCCAAGATCACGGCGATCGCGGCCGGCGTTAGCCAACCCGGTGCCAGGGCGATCAGCACCAAGGGGAGATACCCCAGGCCGATCTGCGAAAGCGTGTCTTCGAACGTCCAGTAGGTTTGGTCACGGCCCATCGAACGCAGGAACACCCCGAGCAAGATCAGCACAACGCTTCTCCACACGGCGTGCCAGATCAGGTTTCGGTCCGACTGGCCACGCTGGCGGCGGGACGCGATCGAGAAGGCGAGCGCCGTCCCGACCAGGAAGCTGAAGCCGGGCTGAATCAGGTCGTGCAGCGACAACCCACGCCACGGGACATGGCTCCAGTGGTGACACAGGAATGCCCAAACACCGCTTTCCGGCTGCGCTGACGAAATTCGACAGAAGCTCAGGATATGAGCCAACATCAAAAACATCACCAAGCCGCGAAACACGTCGATCGATACCAAGCGACCCGGTTTCGCATCCGCCGCGATGACCGCCGAATCGCTGACGCTGGCGGGGCGTCGGACGGGTGGAACGGTTTGAGGTTTGGCCATTCGGTTCTCAGGGCAGTCCATGCGATAGGGAGGGCCGCATCGTGCGGTGGGGATATTGTCAGTCCAATCAACCGAGGTGCGAGCCGAGCGCTCAAGTTCGCACCCAATCTAACAAAAGGATTCGCTTGCGGGACACATCCACGGAGCCGAGCCTGGCTGCGCTGAAGTTTCATCGGGTATGGCGGGCAACTTGAAAAGACTGGCCTTTTCACCCGCACGATGCGACAATCGCCGGATCACTTTTCACGACTCCGTTCGAGGTCTCGTTCATGGTCCGGTCGCTCGCCCTCCTCTTGTACTGTGTCCCGTTGACCGCAGCCTATGCCCAGGAACCGCGTTGGGATGAGTCGCGGTTGGCTGCGGTTCCCGAGGTCATGCAGACGTTCGTCGACGAGGGCAAGATTGCCGGCGGGGTGACCCTGATTGCCACCCCGGACCACGTGGTGCAGGTGGCGGTTTTCGGTCAAGCAGACATCGCCACGGCCCGACGGATGACCCGCGACACGATTTTTCGCGTGGCCTCCATGACCAAGCCGATTACCGCGACTGCCCTGATGCAACTCGTCGCTCAAGGGGAGGTAAAGCTCGACGATCCTGTCTCGAAATACCTCCCGGAGTTTGCCGCACCGAAGCTTGCCGATGGAACGCACAGCAGGGAGGTGACGATCGCGGAAATCCTCACGCATTCCGCGGGGCTCGCCAACGCCTCGGGCCTGACCGGCGAACGGACGCTGGCGCAGGAGGTTGAGGCGATCGGCAAGCAGCCGTTGCAGTTCATCCCCGGCACGAAATGGCAATACAGCAGCGGACTGACCGTCGTCGGACGGATCATCGAGGTCGTTTCGGGAATGAGTTATGAGGATTTTCTCGCGAAGAGGATCTTTGAGCCGCTCGGCATGAAGGACACGACCTTCACGCTGTCGACCGAGCAAGCCGAGCGGTTGGCGATCACCTACCGGCCGGGGGCTAAGCCTAGCGAGTTGGAAGTGGTCGAGATCCCTGATCCCACCCTCCGACGCATGCCCAATCCCTCCGGAGGTCTCTACTCCACCGCCGACGACATGGCCCGTTTCTATCAAGCGGTACTGCGGTGTTTGCAAGGCGAGGCGACGACGCTGTTCGATCCGAAGTTTGCCGTGTCCATGCTCAGCCCCCAGTCGGGCCAATTGGTGACCGGCTTCACTCCCGGAAATGCCTGGGGTTGGGGGTGGTGTTTGGTCCAGGAACCGCAGGGCGTGACACGCCTGCTGTCACCTGGGACCTTTGGGCATGGCGGCGCCTGGGGCACGCAGGGCTGGGTCGATCCGCAGCGGGAAATGATCCTGGTGCTGATGATCCAGCGAACCGGTTTCGGCAACAGTGACGGTTCCGACGTGCGGGACGCTTTCAACGAGGCCGCGGTGACCGCCTTTCGTGGCCAGCCCTCGGCGACTGCCCAATTCGCACCTTATTTGGGTTACGCCGGGGCGATCGAATTGAAGCTCGGCAGCACACGGGCGGTCCTCTGCCCAGAGGTTGGCGGACGTGTGCTCGAGTACTCCGTCGACGGTCAGAACATGCTCTACCTCGACGAGAGAGAACAAAGTTGGAAGCCCGGCATGCCACCTCAGGCTTCGGCGGGGCGATTCGACTTCGGGCCGGAGCAGGTCGTGCCCAAGCACCCGCTGCTCTGGTCGGGGGCCTGGACCGCCGAGATCACAGGGCCGCATTCGGCACGAATGACCAGCCAACGCGACCCCTCCTCGGGTGTGCAATTGGTTCGCGACTTCACGCTCGAGAGCAACGAATTCGAGCCGGCCTCGGCGCGAACGTCCCGCTTGCTCGGTGCGACGCTCGTTTGTCAACAAACGATCATGAACACGGGCGACACGGTGGTGGAGTATTGTCACTGGGGGCGTTCGTTTTCCCCGGGGGGCGGCATCTGCCTGATCCCGCTCGGGGATCGTCCGAGCCGATTTCCGGCGAAGTACGTGCTGTATGAGGATGATGGGATCAATCCCAAGAATCAGGACCCGATGATTCGCGAGCGTGATGGGTTCCTTGAAATTCTCGGGCCGCCGCGCAAGCCGAAGCTTGGCTTCGATGCCTACGCAGGATGGCTGGCCTATCTCATGCCCAACGACCGGCTGTTCATCAAGCGTTTTGCCACCTTCCCGGATCGGGTCTATAACGAAGTGGCGGGGCTGACGATATCGGTTTGGTATCCGCAATCCGGTGGGATGATCGAACTCGAGCCGATCGGGCCGCGCGAGCGTCTGGAGCCAGGCCAAGTCGCCACGTTCACGGAAGCCTGGAGCGTCGCCGAATGTCCCTATCCGAAAGCTGGCGCTGATGTCGACCTACAACAGGTACGAGCCATCGTCGAACCACCCGGAAAAGTTCCGGCGAATTTGAAGTGAAGGCGACAGAACAAGTCCCGCAGGCTTTCTAATCGCTGAACAGGAAAGCAGGGATCACGAGGTGGTCCGAATATCGACGTAGCCCAAAGAGCCAACTTTTGCCTGGCAACCGGCCGTGCATAAGTGATATCTTCGCCCGAGGCTCAGAGTCCCACAATGCTCTAATACCCAGCGTCCCGACCATAAGAACAGGTTCGCCGAATCGGATGATGCCGTTGATACGCATAATTACGCATGTGCCGCCCGATCGTCTTTGGGACGACGGTAGCGACCTCGCTGCGCAGCGCGAAGGTTATCTATCGAGAGCATCGTTGCTTGAAATGCTACAGCAGTACCCAGTTGAGTTTTACGTTGCCGATATCGGTTGGCCATTGCGACGCGGCGACGTTGCCAATTGTTACGACTTTCGGACGTCTGAGTCCGCTGAAAACCTAGTGAATGCTCCCGAAGTCGGTTTTCGCATCGAGGATTTTCCCGGTAAATTCGCTTATGTTGCTTCAGAATGGGCTGGCGAGATCCAAACACCGATCGTGCTGCTCTAAAAATACCACTGAAACACTCTACTCGCGTGAAATGCTACACCCTTCAATTGTGGATGGCCGTTCGCTCGTCGTGTTGCGCCGCCGCAAACAATGGATTGGAAATGGCTTCACGGTAGTCGCATCGGGCCAACTTGTAGACGACGGAAAATCGCTTTTCCTTGTAACTAGCACGGACACTTGGATCGTGACAGACGAAGAACTTTCAAGATTCCAATTTGTGCGATCTGATTCGAAGATCGCAGAATGCCAAGGTTTTGACCTGTTTTTGATCGAAGAATGATTTAGCGATCCATCCGATGTAAGCGCGGACTGGCAGGGTCGTATTGACGAGCGGGGGGAGATCCCGCCTTGGGTAAGTGCATCCACACGCCCGGTATCGAGTGTCGCAATTTGTGTAGATGGCCTGAGCGTCGAAGTCACAAGTTGATGCGATACAGAAAGACAAGGAGGTTGAATGGATTGCAGGTAGTCCTGCGGTCGGGAACGAGAACGGAGCCGAAAGGTTGTTACGGTTGGATTCTGCTTAAGGTTTGCGCATGCCACGAAGCCCGCCAACAAAACACTGCGAGCCCAATACATGACTACGCATTCTCATCATTCGATTGATTACATCGAGTTCACAGTCCGGGATTTGGATGTGGCAAGGCGATTCTACACGGTCGCACTCGGATGGAAGTTTACGGACTATGGCAAATTGTACGCTGGCATCCAGGGGGTCGATCGGGAAGTTGGCGGGGTCCATCAGGCGGAGGAAGTACGAAATATCGGTCTCCTCGTGATCTTATACTCAGAGGATCTCGAAGCGAGCGTCAAAGCGGTTGCCAACGCCGGTGGCAAGATTCTTCAGGAACCATTTGCGTTTCCTGGTGGGCGGCGATTTCATTTTGCTGATCCGAACGGGAACAAACTTGCAGTCTGGTCGGATAGAAGGATGAATTCCGTGCCGTCCCTAACGCCGCACAACGCGGATTCGCGGGTCGGTGGCGTTCATCGATGGTCTGGGGTGATGGTTGGGAATGCTTCATGAATTTGCGGCAACTATTGCTGTAATCGATGAGATCCACCGAACAAGGTTAGGAAGTTTCGAGCATTATGGTACTGAACTTTATCGCGAGGCTCTGCGAGCCCATTAGTAAAAGATTGCTTGGCGTAGGGGTGATAGTCTGTTGCGTTGCGGAGATCTTGGTCGCCGCGGGGCCCGCGGACGAACTGCGACCAGTTCCGCTAGTCTCCAGGATCGCCAATGTTCAGCCGATGACGGGGATTGTGCTGTGGAACACCAACCCCGAGGTCGCCAAGGCTCCGATCCAGTTGGAGTTTTGCTACGTCAAATACGATCAGGTCGTGCGCGAGAATGGTCAGTACGACTGGGAACCGGTCGAGAAGCTTCTTCGAGAGATCTCAGGCCGCCAACATCAGGCCATCTTGCGCTGGCATGACACCTACGTAGGCCGGTCGACGGGCGTACCGGTCCACATCAAAGCGCTGTCGGATTACCGCGAAACGACGGCCATGAGCGAACAGAAGTTGACTGGCTTCCCCGATTGGTCACACCCCGAATGGCAGGCGTTCGTGCTCGAGTTTTTCACGAAGTTCGCCGAAAAGTACGATCGCGATCCGCGTCTAGCGTTCGTGCAGGTCGGGTTCGGCCTGTGGTCCGAATACCACATTTACGACGGGCCGATGAATCTTGGTGAGACGTTCCCTTCACTCGAATTTCAGGAGAAGTTTGCCAGGCACCTGGACGCCCAATTCCGGGAAACGCGGTGGATGATTTCGGTGGACGCTGCGGGCGAGCACGCTCCGTTCGTCCAGAGCAACCAACTGCTCGATTTGAGCTTCGGCGTGTTCGATGACTCATTCAATCACAAGCGGCACAAGGAGGAAAATGAGCCGAACTGGATCGCCTTCGGCCGGGATCGCTGGAAGAGGTCGCCGGCTGGCGGGGAGTTCAGTTTTTTTCAACCCAAGGATCAGAAGGAGGCCTTGTCGCCGAAGGGGCCTCACGGAATCCCGTTCCCCGAACAGGCCGCACGCTTTCACGTGTCGTTCATGATCGGCGACGACCAGTTACGGTTCCAGAAGCCCGATTCCGTCCGAACAGCGGGCCTGGCGTGCGGATATCGGTTCCGAGTGACGCAATTTGCCGCGTCGCGGTCCGCGAGTGAAGTGGTGATCGATAACGTGGGCATCGCCCCGATTTACTACCCGGCATTCCCGAGTGTGAACGGGGTTCGATCGACCGATTCACTCCAGGGGTTGCTGCCAGGCGAATCGAAGCGGTTCAAGATTGCTGTCGGGGGCGAAAAGCCGGAGTTGACGATCGAGTCGGATCGGCTGGTACCAGGCCAGCGGATCGAATTCGAGACAGAGCCGAAGTGAAGAAGTGGG
>DITY01000230.1 GCA_002422955.1 Planctomycetaceae bacterium UBA6172 | reverse complement strand
GCTTATTGGAGTCGGGCCCAATCCGCTTGGTGGGCGGCACTTTGGACGAGCCACTGCGGCCCAACCCGAATACCACGTCCAGGGGAAAGGCCACGACGGCAGAGGACTGGGACTGGCAAACGCATCCGGCCGTTTTGCTGGCTCGGCGACGCCAGTCTCCCGAAGCCCTGATGCCAGGCCATCCGCTGCTGAGAATCGGCCCCGACGGATCATCGCGAGCGACTTCCTGGAAAGGGTCCTGGATCGGCGATTGGTCCGACCTGGCCCGTGGCCCCCAAGCCGACGCCGCTCTGATCGCGCACTGGGCCTCAACCCGTCCCTTGCTGGACGGCCGATTGGTCGAATCGCTTTGGCGAACGGGCGATGCCGCTTCCGAAGGACCGGACAAAACCGAGCGACTCCACGTCGCCTACGATGCCGATTTCGTTTACTTCGCAATCGTCGCGCCAGCATTGCCCGAATTCGCCCTGAACGAAGACCGGCAGCGTCGTCGGGATAGCGAGCTCGACGCCCAGGACCGCTATTGCCTAAGGCTCGACGTTGACGGAGACCTGCTAACCGCCTACGAACTCGAGTTCGACGCCGCGGGGCGCACGCGGGATACCTGTGACGGCTTCCCCCAGTGGCAACCGAGTTGGTTTATCGCGGTGGGAGCAGAGCCCAACCGGCTGATCGCGGAAATCGCGATCCGCCGGTCGGATTTGGTCGGACCGCTGCAGAACCTAGATCAGCCTTGGCACGCCGCCGTCCTTCGCCGGGCCGCGGGCCAAGGCCAACCGGCAGTCCGCATGCCAGAACCCGCCAATTGGCAGGTCGTTCGTTTTCGTTGAGTTCTCTGCCCGGGCCGGGCCCTCGTTGCCATGTACCGACCCCGACTTGACGACTCCGTAGCCGTGGCTACATTGAGTACCGAACCGTAGCCAAAGCTACGGACCGATCGGATTCGGGTCGCATTCGCGAAGCCGGTTGGACGCCAACGGTCACTGAGGATTTTTAGATGTTATCAAGCCCCGAGACGGTCGAACGCAAGTTCGACGTTGCCCACCACCGCAGCCTCTCTCGCGGTTTCACGCTCGTCGAACTGCTGGTTGTGATCGCGATTGTCGGGGTCATGATCGGCCTGTTACTGCCCGCGGTTCAGGCAGCGCGGGAAGCGGCACGGCGGATGAAGTGTGGGGCCAATCTCAAGCAAATCGGTCTGGCGATTCACAACTACGAATCGAACCATCATCGCCTGCCGGCCGGTTACGCGAGTTTCAGCCGCTACCAACAGATCGAAACCCTAGCGACCGAGGACTTCGACGCCACGACTTGGGACGCCCGGAACGGCTGGGCTTGGTCTGCGGGCCTGCTCCCCTTTTTGGAGCAACAAGCTGCCTACGAAAGGATCGACTTCGGCTCCGCGCTCTGGGAAGCCCAATTCGCTTCGGTCCGCGAACTGCAAATACCCACCTATTTGTGCCCCAGCGTCACGGGTGGAGACGATGCCTTCACCGTCTTGGGGCAGGACGGTAGCCCGCTGACCAAGCGCGGTAGCTCGCTGCGTTTGGGCAGGTCGCATTACGCCGCCAATCACGGTCGCGAAGAGGCTTGGGGGGAACGGTCTGGGCCACAGGGCGGCCTGGGGGGAGACGTGAGCCAGATCGCCGATGGCCCCTTCTTTCGCAATTCGACGACGCGGTTTCGGGACATTACCGACGGACTGTCGAACACGATTTTTGTCGGTGAACACAGTTCTCGGCTGAGTGATAAAAGCTGGGCTGGCATCGTACCGGGAGCCTTCATCCATCCCAAAATCCCATCGCCCGAGAATCGCGCCGAGTCTGCCGCCGGCATGCTCTTCGTACACAGTGGCCCTTCGGCGGGAGAGGTCGACTTATTCGGTAACCCGATCATCCATCCGCCCAACTTTCCGACCCTGCACGTTTGCCAGATGCAGTCCGAGCATCCCGGCGGAGCGCAGGTGTTGATCGGCGACGCGTCCGTTCGATTCGTCAGCGAATCGATCGACCGAGAAGTTTTCTCCGCGTTGTCGAGCATCGATGGCAATGAACCGATTTCCGATCACTGACCCGGTCGTCAACGCCGGCACCATCGCAGGCGTTCGCACAGAATTCCGATCGACTACTCATCGAGCCCAACGCCATGCCCCACCACACGTCCTCCAGCCCGCATCGACGCACCCGATTGGTTGCGGGCTGGCTCTGCCTGCTCGCCCTGGCCGGGGGTTGTGGGCAACCGAAAATCGGTGACCAGGCCTATACGCTCGCCGTCGGCCTTGATCGGGTACTGGAAAAACGCGACGCGGCTCAGTTGGCACAAGCCGCTGAACGCTTGCGGTTGGAACGAGATCGAAGTGCGATCACGGAACGCGAAGCCGGAATCCTGACCTCCCTCATCGAGCGGGCTCAAGGCGATGATTGGGAAGACGCGCGGAGTCGACTGCGCAGCCTCTTAACCGCTCAAGTCAATTGGTAGTCGCACGGGACCGCTTTAGCGAGGGGCGATTTCGTCGTCGGCCTTCTTGCTCCGATCGATGTCGTTGATCATCGGCGGCGCGTTGATCGCCTGACCGATGCCGTACGCCAATTGACCGAGGATTCCGAAGTAGACAAAAATCCCGGCAATGGTGGCGAAGATGACGATCGCGGCCCCGACCACGGCAGAACAAATCGCGGCAAACAGGTAAGCGAAAAACATCACGGCGAATAAGCCGGCGGAAGCCAGGTAGGCAGCCCCCCACTGGTCGGGAGCACGCATCACGGACTTGCTAACGTCCGCCGAGAATGGCACAAAAACGCTTTGCTCATCCAACATCGACATCAACACGATCGGATAGAGCAGGTAGAGCGAAAACATAGCCAGCGCGACCGTAGCCAGGCCGCCGGGTGAGAAAAAATGTGCCAACAGGGCAATCGGACCGGCGGCGACAGCAGCCGCACAAATCGCGACAAAAATCTGTCCCAACCACTCCATCGGATCAAATACCGGCCACTCACTGACCTTCTCCTCGCCATTGGCGACCGATTGCAAAATCGCGAATCCGCAGGCCACCACCAAGGCGGTGAAGACGAGCGCCACGGCGAACATCCCCATCATCACAATGCGAGCCTCGTGATCGAGATTGAGCAGGATGTAGGTGGGTACAAACGCGAACAGCGACAACAGACCGATATGCAAGCCGACCGCGGGATCGAGAAAGACTTTCCCTAACCGAGTGAACCAACTCCCGAACGACGGCAACTCCCACTCCGGTTCCTCGACTTCGTCTTCGGCTTTTTCGGCCGCACGCAGGTAATCATCCGCCGAGCGGCGAAACGGATCGGTGGGGCGGGCAGAGGAGGCCTGCTCCTCGTCTCCGTCACTGAATTTGAAGACCTGAGCCGACTCGATATCAGGCTGATAAGTCTGCTTCGGCTTGGGCGGCGGGGGGACGGTAATCGGCGAATCGCAATCCCCACAGCGAATCCGCTTACCGACCTGATCGATCGTCGCGTAGTTCACCGACTCGCAGACCGGACAACGGACCCGGAAGCGACCATCCGTTGGCGTCTTGACCGCTACGAGTTTAGCCCGATTGGGGTTAGCCGGAGGCTCACCTCCGAAGCCAGCCAACAATTCCAGATCGGCTTCGCTCAAGGATGGGGGGGTTATTCCCGACCTAGGTTTCGTTGCAGACGACGGCCGAGGAGTCGCGGGGGGGAGGGGCTTGGGGGTCTCAGGCAACATGAACTCGTCCGCGCCACCGTCATCCCCGGCGGGATCGGGACTGGGGGCCGCCTGAGGCACCGACCGGACGGCCTCGGGTTCCGTGTCAAGTTTCAACCAGTCATCCTCGGCGGTTGCACCAGAGGACAAGCCGGGCACCTTGAGCTTTCCACCGCAGCGCTCGCAAACGACCCGCTCGCCGCGCAGCGATTCAGAAATCTGAAGCACTGCGTTGCAACTCGGGCATTTGACCTGGATCGATTTTGCTGAAGCCATGGCGAAGACACGCGAGCAAACGAGGTAGCGGAACGGTCCCCCCCGCAGATTCTATCCTTCCATGACCTCGGATTCTCGCCCCTTGGCGAGTTCGCCCGCCTTGGTTTCGAACTTTTTGGTCAATTCCTGGACCTCTTCCTTGAGCCGATCGCGATCGTCCTCGGAAATCGCCTTGTCCTTTTCAGCCGTGTCGGCAGCCTTGTTCGCGTCCCGGCGAATGTTGCGGATACTGACCTTGGACTCTTCCGTTAGTTCCTTGATCCGCGCGACCATTTTCTTGCGGACCTCGGTCGATAAGGGCGGGACATTGATCCGAATGATCCGTCCGTCATTTTGCGGATTCAGTCCGAGATCGCCCGCAACGATCGCCTTCTCAATGTCTTTGATCGTCGAGGTGTCGTACGGTCGGATCACGATCTGTTGGGGCTCAGGGGTACCGATCGATGCAAGCTGCTTGAGGGGGGTATGCGACCCGTACGCCTCGACCCGAACCGACTCGACAAGCCCCGGATTGGCCCGGCCGGTACGAATGCCCGAGAGGTTGTGGCTGAGTACCGAAATCGCCTTTTCCATGCGATCTTGGGCATCGGCGAGAATTTTATCGTAGGACATCAGCGGGACTCCATTTCAGGGGATACGAATGCGCGGTAATCGAACTGGGCCGCAATCCCCAGTCGATTCTCGAGCTCAAAACAGGGATGAAGTGAGTTGACTAGACAGCGCGTTTGCCAATCCAGGTGCCGATCGGTTCTCCGGTGACAGCCCGAACGATATTGCCGTTGTGCTTGAAGTTAAAAACTAGGATCGGTACTCGGTGCTCGCGGCACAAGGCGATCGCGGTGGCGTCCATTACCCGAAGATTCTTTTCGACCACTTCCGCGTAGGTCAACGACTCGTAAAGTACGGCGTGGGGATTTTTCTCCGGGTCTTCACTATAGACACCGTCGACTCGGGTCGCTTTCAAAACGGCGTCGGCCCCCAATTCGAGAGCCCGCTGCGCGGCCGCCGTATCCGTGGTGACAAAGGGCCTGCCGATTCCGGCGGCCAGAATTACCACCCGGCGCTTCTCAAGGTGCCTGAGCGCGCGACGACGAATGAACGGCTCGGCAACCGTATCGACGGCGATGGCCGACATCACGCGTGTGGTGCAACCCAACGACTCCAGGGCATCCTGCATCGCCATCGAATTGATTACCGTCGCCATCATCCCCATGTAGTGCGCCGTGGCTTGCTGGACGATGGCATGCGTGCCGCTGAACTGCGCCCCTCGGAGGATATTGCCTCCCCCGATCACGACGGCGATCTGACACCCGGATTCATGAGCCTGCTTGATCTGGCGAGCGATGCACTCCACTTCTTCGCCACTGATCCCTCGCTGACCGGAATCGGCCAAGCTTTCCCCGCTCAGCTTGAGGATCACACGATTGAATCGCAATGGGGTCGCAGGATCGTCGGGGACGGACATGAATACTCCGAGGAGAAAACGAAGACGGGGCAAACCCCGCTGATTTTCAGCAACCGTTCGCACCCCGCAAAGTCCTAGTTTAAACAAATGCCCTTCAGCCGCCATGACGGGCTCGCCGAGCACCGGGCGGGGGCTCAATCCTCTGCCTCCTCCCCGCGGAAACGCCGCAATTGCTGACGGATATGCCATTCTCCCGGATCATCGATCAAACAAGCCTCTGCGATCGCGATGGCCTCAGCGGTACGCCCCTGGCGAAAGAGGACCTCGGCGAGCGTGTCGCGATAGACGCTACTATCTGGGGCGAAATAGACGGCACGCCAAGACAGTTGCTCGGCCTCCTCGAGACGATGGTCGGAGAGGGCCAAGATCCAGGCGAGATTGTTGGCGGTCTGAATGTCCAGCGGACAACTTCGCAGATACTGGTCTCCGGCGTGAAAAATTCGTTCGATCGTCTCGCCAGCCAATTCGGTCAAGCCGGCCTTGCGAAACTCCTCGACCGCTTTTTCGCCGAATTCGATATCGACGGGGTTGAGCCGCATCAACGTATCGATATGGCGGCGAATTGCGCCGATGTCCTTCGCGGGAACGGCCGCCAAAATCTTGTAGCGATGGACCAATGCCGGCAGGGAGACATACACCGCCGGATAGAACACGGCTGACTCGATCGTGCCGACGATTGCCAGATCCAGTGCATCGGCCGCCAACACCGGATCGCGTTTGGACGCCGCACGATGGTAATTTCGAGAAACGTTGAAGAACTCAACATCCTGGTCGGTATTGAACGCGAGCCAAGGAATCAGTTCCCGATAAATCACTTCCGCTTGTTCGTCGAACCCCTGCTCCAGCAGACGTGCGCCAAAGGCGTCCCGCAGCGCGGCCGAAGGCGTGCACATCATCAGGTCGATCAAACGCCAGGCCCGAGTCGCATCCGCTGCGTCCCCGAGACGTTTCGCCGCAACCGCTTTGCCCAGCAGTGAGCGCATCATCAGGGCGGCGAGCTCGCCCTTCGAAGCGGCTTCGGCCGGCTGGCGTCGGAGCTGATCGAGTCGCTTCGAGGAGGTTTCGAATAGCCCTTTGGCCGCTCCCACCCGCCCGCTCTTGAGTTCCGCTTCGGCGAGGCCGAGCAAGGCTTCTTCACTGGCGATCACCTCTTCATACCCAGCTGAGGCCAAATGAATCAAAAACTTCCGGGCTAAGTCGATCTGGCCGTGGGCTTCGAAAAGTGTCGCGAAATCTGGAGTCAGGCGGATGCCCGGACCTTGCGGTTGTCGCGCCCGTCGAGCCGCGATCGAGACCCCCCGCTCGATCAACCAATCGTACAGCCGCTGGTAATCGTTCTCGGAGTCAAACCCCTCGGGAACACGCCCCTCAAGAAAGTCGAGCGTCGCACGAATTGGCTGCGATTTGGTATCGGGGAGCAGCTGCGCCAAACCACTAAACAACGGGTCAAATACTTCGACCTTGACATCGAAGGCTCTGGCCAGAAAGTAAATGTCGGTGGCTGACAGACCAACCCCCTCACTGCGCAAAACCATATTCGCTAGCCAGTCCGAGCGAGTCGACCGCAGCATCGCCTGGAGCACGAAAGCCCTGGCCATTTCCTCGGGATCGGGCTTCACCGCTGCCGGTTTCCAGCGAATCACCCCGTTGAACAATTCCCAGGCGGCATCGCGGCGACCCGTTTGATACAGGAACCTCGCCACGGTCAACAACCGTTCGAGCGGAGGAGGAACTTCGCGTGGACTGGGCTGCCAAGTTTCGATCGCGGCGCGAGCTTCGGCAAGCAACCCCGGTAACGAAGAATCGGTTTGATCGATGGGCCATGCCAGCATCGCGAAGGCATCGGCGGGACGGCCGGCTTGCCCCAAGATTTCGGCGGCCACATGGGGCTTGGAGCGGCGCAGGATGTCGACGGCGGAATCGATTTCGCCGTGCATGGCTAGAACTTGCCAACGCAATCGAAGCTGCGGGTCGTTCTCGGGATCGCCAGCCTCATCGCCGGGGCGAAGGGCTAGCGACTCGACCGCCTGGGCACGGATCCCTTGGTTGCCGCTCCGATGGGCCGCGACCAACGCATACGCCCAATGCCGATCGCGTTCAGCGGCTGTTTCCGCGGCCGTCGCGAGCGCCACTTCACTAACCGCCAGGTCACTCCAGCGTCCCGCCAACATCAAGCTGACTCGCAACCATTCGGGCTGATTGGCCTGGCGTGCGAATTCGATCGCCTCATCGTGTCGACCGACCGCGACCAAGGCGACTAACGCCGTCCGTTGCTGCTCCTCCCCAACGGTCGCCACGTCGGGAATCGAAAGGGGTCGAAACTCGGGCTGCAAGCCTAGACGCTTCCAAAGTTGATTGCGGCAAACGAGCATCTCGGGGGTGATCGCTAGCCGATCGACCAAGGTGGCAAAGTCTTCCAACTGGTCGCGTTCGTCCGCCGCGAGGATGTGGAAAGGAAAGCCACGGCGAAGCTCGACTGCAGCACGGGTCAACGCCGCTTCATCGGCGAACGCGATCGCCTCTTCGATGGCAACCCCCGCCCCTTCGAACAAGCCTAAATCGAGCAGCTTCGGAAAAGCATCGTGGAGGCTGGTCGCTTCGAGTTGCCCCACCAAACCCGCGGGCGTATCCGACAGAATGCCTCGCCGCCAACGTTCAATAATCCACGCGGCTCGGCTGGAAACCTCCGGATCGAGATCGGCCATTGCCAGAACTACGGATTCCCGACTCGCTTCTCGATCACGCCAAAGCTCCCACATGACCCGCTGACGTTCGTCAAATGTACCGCTCCCCAACGCCGAAATGGCCAGCATCGCTGGACGCTTGGTTGTTGGAATCATCTCCAACTGGGGCACATTGCCGACGGGCGGAGGGAACGGCGGAGCTGCCCACGCCGAGCCGATGAGTCCATTCGGCTTCTCGACGACGAGGAGCAAAAGGAACCAGACGCAAATGAACCCCACCCGCTCAGCCAGCAAGACTCCCCGCGAAAACGATCCTTTCGCAAATGGCACGACCCCATCCCGCAGGCGATCGGCAACCACGCCAACCCGAGGACGTGAACTGATGAATCCGGGCCGCGGCAACGACATCTTAGGTTCCCAGGGTGCGATAGGTGATCCTAAAGTATACGCTACGGGTTGATCGAGGTTGTGGCGCATGGGGATGGATCTTTTCTTCCCGGCAACCCCAACCAATCGCTCCTACCACGTATCGACGCCGAGGTCGCTTCCCATGACGCCGGTTTTCAAGTGCCATCCGAGATTCGCGGCGAGAGCCTCTTTCCAATCCCGCTGTCGTCGGCTTGCCTCCACCATTTTGCTGGTGGGATTCAGCTTGCTAGCGATCGTGCCTGAAGCCCAAGGTGAAGAGCGTTGGCCCCAGTGGCGGGGCAACCAAGCGAACGGAGTTGCTCTGGGCGACGGGTTCCCGCTGCGCTGGTCCGCGCAGGGTGAAACCGGAGTAAAGAACCCAGGGATCGCCTGGAGGTTTCTCGATCCGGGTATCGGCAGCAGTACCCCGATTGTGCTAGGCGATCGCATCCTGATGACCACTGGGGTGAATAGCCAGAATCGTCTGCTGTGCCTGGACGCGGTCAATGGCAAGCTCCTCTGGTCCGCCCACCTGGGCACCGATCGGGGGGGCAAGCATCGCAAGGCTAGCGGGGCCAATTCATCAGCAGTCACAGACGGTTCGCTTTGCTTCGCCTATTTCCGATCGGGAGATCTGGGCTGCGTTGATACGGCCGGGAATGTACGCTGGACGACGAATCTGCAGGATACCTATGGCGAGGACACGCTGTGGTGGGACCTCGGCACCTCTCCCATTCTTACCGAAACGGCCGTGATCGTCGCCGTGATGCAGAGCGGCCCCAGTTACCTCGTGGCCTTCGATAAATCGAACGGCAAGCTCCTGTGGCGAACCGATCGGATGCTCGACGCACCGGAAGAAGCAGCGCATAGTTATTCCACCCCGGTCTTGGCCCAGATCGGTGAGGTTCGAGCGATCGCGGTTCTGGGAGCCGATCACCTAACCCTGCACTCGGAAACCGACGGCCGCGAATTGGCACGGGTCGGCGGATTCAATCCGACTGGGCAACGTTTTTTCAGATCCATTGCCTCGCCGGTAATCAGCGGTGACATCATCGCTTGCCCCTATGCCCGAGGAACAACACTCAGCGGGATTCGCATGTCCGACCTACTTGCCGGCAAAGGTCCCCTGTCCATCGCCTGGTTCCGTGATGACATCGGTAGTGACGTACCGACTCCGGCCGCCTGGGAAGGGCGAATCTATGTCTGTGGCGACAAGGGAGAGGTTGTGGCGATTGACGCCCAAAGCGGTAAGACCGCCTGGACCGTGGACTTGCCACGCAGTCGCCATGCCTTCAGCAGTTCGCCACTGATCGCCGGCCAGCATCTCTACCTAACCCGGGAAGACGCGGTCACGTTTGTCGTCGGACCGCTTTCGGCAGACGCGCCCGAGGTTGTAGCCACCAACGAGATCGACGACGATTCGCTCAACACCGTTGCTAGCCTGGTGCCGATCGGATCGGACCTTCTGCTGCGGAGTCGCCAGTACCTCCATCGCGTCACTCGCGAGTGACGCGATCGTTCCATGCTCCCAGGCGGCCTTGCGCCCACGATCCACTGGACAGGAGCCGGATGAAACTTGACCATAGGTTTGGCTATCGCCCAAGCGTGACTTCCCTACCCGTTCACGCCTAACTTTCTTTCCCCTTGTAGGTGGTTTACTTGGCTCCGCGAATCAACATTGTCGGGATCGGCGACGACGGCCTCGATGGGCTCACCCGCCAAGCCCGGGCCGCCATTGAGTCGGCGGAGATCATCGCCGGCAATCGCTCGCTGCTCGAAGGCCTACCTGTCGATGTCGCGCCCCAGGCGGAGAGGGTTTTGATCGGCGCTGGACTGGACGAACTCCTGGAGACCCTGGCTCGAAATACCGAACTCCGGGTCGTCCTGCTGACCGGGGGCGATCCGCTGTTTTATGGCATCGTCCGATTCCTGACCGAACGGCTCGGCAAAGATCGATTCGAAGTCATCCCCCATGTCAGCAGCATGCAACTGGCATTCGCCCGAGTCAAAGAAAGCTGGGACGATGCCTATCTCTCGAACCTGGCCACTCAACCTCTGGATCGCGTCGTCGATGGCATTCGGACCGCCGACCGCGTGGGGTTGTTTACGACGGAGTCCATCTCACCAGCGGTGATTGCGGCAGCCTTACTGGACCGGAGGATCGATTACTTCACTGCCTATGTCTGCGAGAATCTCGGCACCCCCGACGAGACCGTTACTCAAGGGAACTTGAAGATGATCGCGAGTCAGACCTTCAAGCCGCTCAACGTCATGGTCCTGGTCCGCCAGGTGGGCCGAGCCGACCGACCGGGAGATTCGCCCCAATCTCGACTGTTCGGCAATCCCGATGACGCCTTCCTCCAGTCTCGCCCGAAGCGAGGCCTGCTGACCCCCTGCGAGGTCCGCTGCATCGCGCTGGCCGAACTGGACCTGACGCCCACCAGCGTTGTTTGGGACGTCGGCGCGGGGAGTGGATCGCTGGCGATCGAGGCGGCGCGGATCGCGAGCCGCGGTCAGGTTTTCGGGATCGAAATGGACACCGAAGATTATGCCCTGATGGTTCAAAATGCGTCCGACTTCGAATGCCCTTCGCTAGTGCCGATTCACGGCCGAGCACCGGAAGCTTGGGCCGACCTGCCCGACCCCGACGCGATCTTTGTCGGTGGCACCGGTCGCGCCGTGGCGGAATTGGTAAACCAATCGCTGATCCGACTCCGCGCCGGGGGACGGATCGTGATCAATGTTTCTGCCCCCGATAATCTCGTGGAAGTGCAACGGGTACTTGAGGACCGCGGCCTGCGGGTGGATGTGCGAATGATCAATATCGCCCGTGGCCAGCACCAACTCGATCGGCTGCGATTCGAATCACTGAATCCCACGTTTTTAGTCATGGGAATCAATCCGGCGGATGCTCGAGGGGTTGGCGGATGAGCTTTCGATTTTCAGCGACGACATGAGTTCCTCTGCCGGGGACCGGGTGCCAATCGTCACTCCCGGCCCTAGCCGACCGCTTGCAAACCACGACAATCCCGCAGGAAAGATCGTAATGGGGCTGAGGAACCCACCGCGCGATCAGCCTGAGCTGCCGCCTCACAAAAGTCAGTCAACTCCAGTTCCGCGTTCAGCTTACCGACGAAAAGTCTCGCGTCCGTCGGTTCCGGGGAATCGACGACGGCAGTGACCACCGCGCCGGCCTGGGTTTCGACCGGTACTAGTCGATTTTTACAAAGCACTTGAGAAGCCGCCTCGTCGGATACTCCCGACGGATCATGGGATTGCAACTCCTCGCGAATCACCCGGACATGCTTAGGCGCTTCGATGCCGATCCGAACCGTGTTGCCCTTCACGCGAAGGACCGTGATCCGAATATCGTCGCCGATCCGAATCGACTCATCCAATTTGCGAGTAAGAACGAGCATGGCTGCACTCCTGTTTGCGGTGTTTCAATCCTGTACCGTCCGTCGCCCACCAGTCCCGTCGCCCCGATTCAACCTCGGAGTACCGGAACCTGTTTACCTTGGCGAGAACGAGACAAGTGGAAAGCAGATGCCGTGCCAAACTGTTCGTTGCCGACAGAATGGTTTGTCAAAATTCGCTTTCGCGGCCGAATTTTGCAACCGAATATCGCTTTTTCCTGCCCGGGTCACCCGGCCCTGGCACGAACATTTGTCAAAAATTACAAGTCTTTGTAATTCGGAACGGCGATCGGCCACTCCTTCCGCTACCACTCCTACCGATACCCGCAACCGATGACACCGTTCGCCCACCAGCCGTTGGATCGGGCCGAGTATATCGAACAGGCCTATCTGTTCGATTTGCTGGAATCCCGCATCGTTCGCGAAGTACCGCTCCAGGAATTGCTGGAGCAGGTTCGCTTCGAAATTGCCGCGAACACCCGCCTGCCCATGGCGATCGATTTCCTTTTGACCGAACTGAAGCATTCCGGCTCAATGTCCCCGGCGATGGCGAGGTTGGGCCACTATTTCTCGCCATTCCAAACCTATCTGGTCGCCGAAGCCGAATCCGAACAAGGCCGATTCGACATGCGGATAGCGCTCAAAATCCTCACAGCGGAAGCCCAATACCGCTCCGAAGGGGGTTCGTGCGAGGGACTTTTCTTTTTCCAGTTTGAGGCGATTTGCCGCAATCGCTTGCGATACGACCCTGGTCTAACGGCCATCGCCGCCGACCCAAGCTATGCCCCCCAATGGCAAGGTTGGATCCTTCGATTACGGAAAGATATCGGACTGATCGATCTGGCAGACTTCATCTTCTTGCACAGCGACCACTTCCGAAAGAAATTACTGGATGCTGGCGAGACCCTGGGTAACCGAGGCCCTTTCATTTTCGGAGAACAGGAGGGGCGAATCGCGCTGGCCAGTCGGCGCCGAGATCCGCTTTATCTGTTCGGAGCGTTTCAAAGGCATTTGGCGTATCCCGCCGTTCCCAGGGTCGTAGCTGTTGACCGCACTCTCGACCTTCTCCCACAACTGGTGCGGAAGCTCGAACAACTGGAACAACGCCTCAAATTGATCGAGCAGGAAAATCGCAGTGGGATCGATATCACCAAGTTTTACGGACGCTCGGGTGATTGATCACCCTCTGCCTCGATTGTCCCCCCTCCAGTCTCCTTAACCCATCGTATTTCACCCCGCCCCAATCGCCCTTCCCAGCGGCGAATGTCGGTCGAGCGACGCACGGCGGAATCGAGATCGGGCCGGTAATTCATGAGATTTCCGGTGATCCTCCTCAGGTTCTCGGAGGCCAAGACCCGAACTGTCAGGTTGGGATCATCCAAGGCGCGAACGAGCGTCGCGTCAGCCCCCGCTTGCAGCTGCGAATTCGAGAACATCCACAACATTCGATAGATCACCGTGGCCTGGGCGCCATCCATCCGCTCAATCGCTTCGCGCACCGCGACCGCCGTCTCAGGACCCGTGTTGATCGCCCGGACAACGGCATCGAAGTGTTCGGGCCAATATGCTCGCTGGCGAGTCTGGTTGAACACTCCGTCAGCACCGAAATAGACGTCGTGCCGGCCGAGCAACAGCAACGTGCGGGCAGCCAAAGCGCCGACCTCGACACGGCGAAAACTCATCGCCTCCCGTAGGGACAGCTCGATCGAGTCATCACCACGAACCAGTTCGAGCAGGCCGTTTCGGGCCAAGACCTCGAGAGACTCGGCCGCTTCTACCGGTTCATCAAGCCAATCGGGGATCTCCGGAGCATCTTCCAGGGAAACTTGATTGCCCTCCGCCACGGCCAGCATTTGCCCCGTCTCCAGGGTAACTTCAGGCAGATTTCCCGAACGCCACCGAGGGGTGCCTCGCGCGGACCAAACCTGAATCACCGATCGATTCAACTGCGGGCTCTCGGGGTTCGCCCCCGGCAGGCGAAGCGATCGTACCTCGATGGCAGCGGCACTCCCCTCGTCTGGCAGCGTGAGCACGCTGGTCGTCTCACCCAAACGAACCGTTAACTGGGCTTCGCTTGCCGCGCCGGCAACGAGGAGACGGCCGTAAATCAACCGCACGTCCGAGATCTCTCCCGCTCGGGACGAAAGCCGCAATCTCGCAGGCCCGATCATCGTCAATTGGATCCCTGAGCTCAGGGTTAAGCGGTCGCGAAACAGGGGCGGGCAGATCAACTCACCGTTCGGATCGACAGCGGTTCCCTCCATCGCCAAAAACCAAGCCGGTGAGCCTGCATCTCGAACGAGCAGCAATGAACCAGCACTCGTTACCACGATCGGATCGGCGGACTCAGGCGAACCATCCGGACTGCCCGGGTCGGCGTCAACCTCCGGCACATTCGCCCCGTCCGTTTTCATGTCATCGAGCGGTTCCACACCTGCCGTTGCCAAACCACGCGACTCGACGACGCCATCATCCGGCGATTCCGCCGGTATCTCAGCGGACAATACCGGTGCTGCCTCCTTCTTATCGTCCGCCATCGCGTCGACCACCTGCTGATCGATTCGCTCAGGCTCCGTACTCGGCGCCGTCTCGGCTAGCGGAACATCCACATCGGCCGCGGGGCTTCCATTTCCATTCGGCGACTCGGCGGGCTTCCTCGCCACCCGCGATTCGGCGAGCGCCGATGGCTCGGGGGCGATAATTTCGCCTTCCGCCCTGCTCCCATCGACGGCCCCTTCGAACCAATGCTGGAATACCACCGTCGCACCCAAGGCGAGCAACGCCAACAGGCCGCCTGCGAGCCAAGCGCCCCAGCGAGGGCTCCTGACCGTGTAGTCCGACAGATCCGCACGAGACAACCGGCGTGGTGACTCAAAACGCGCGTCCCCGATCGCCCCCGGTAGGAAAGCGGCACTCTGCTTGAGTCGACTCGGCGCATCCCATACTCCAGAATCGTCCAAACCCACGGGCGCGATCGGTGGGGCCACAACGGACGACCCGAGATGCGAACCGGTGGCTGACCTACCGATCTCGGACCCGACCGTTGACGACGGTGAGCCCGCTCCATAGATGGCGTCCTTCACCGCCTCCCGAAATGGCTTTTCGGGATCGAGTTGGTAAATGCGATGTCGCAATGACACCGGCACCTCCGCAGGTTGCCCCAGTACCAGCGTCAGAATTTGGTGACAGGATGCAATCTCCGCCAAATGCAAATCGGACTCCAAACATAGGCGCTCGACTTCGGCAACCTGCGCAGCGGAGAGCACGCTATCCAAGTACTCGCCGATCCGGTTGGCGTCGTCGCCCCTACCGGCGATCTCCCATGCCGGCGCCCCCAGTTCACCACTGGCCATACTGGCTCGAACCCGGGCAACCAAGTTCGACGCGAACTCACTCTCACGCAACTTCATCGCGATTGCGGCATCGTCCTCCGCGTCCAGCGTACGGTCGAGATGAGCCAACAGGGTCCGCAGAGTTAATCGCATCGACAAGCCTTTAAGAATGCATCGGAAGCGGCGTACGGGGGCCGGCAACGGCCCAATCTCCGCGTGAGGCCCACGAGCGGCACCGACTTTGCTACCTCGTTCCCCACGCGTTCCAAAGGTAATGGTGCCCCACAACGGGCGATTTCGGTCAACATTCCGTGAGATCGGGGAAAAATTCGTCCGGTTGCGGGCGGCCTTGCACAACCCCTGCTGTTCAGATCGACGAATCGCTCCGCCGACCGGCGATCACCCGCAAATCGGATCGCTGAACGGACGTGATCTTAAAATTTCCCTAACTCGACAACGCCGGGGGAGGCTTCAACAATCGAGCGGCCCCGAATGTCAAGGAAAGACAGTTCAACCGCCTTTAACGACCATTCAACGAGACTTTCCGCATCCAAAAGCCCATTGGCAAGCTGTGGCGATTGACAAACTGCCCCGTGACCAATCAAC
The DNA here is from genome assembly GCA_002422955.1 of Planctomycetaceae bacterium UBA6172. Lineage (GTDB taxonomy): Bacteria > Planctomycetota > Planctomycetia > Pirellulales > Pirellulaceae > UBA6163. The sequence goes on along the minus strand of DITY01000230.1, from coordinate 89,255 downwards.
GTCTTAAGACCAGATCTGCAGGCGGCGTCGCGCTGTTTAAGGATCCGATCCGTGGCGGAATCGAGTTGGTGGAATCCGGAGTGAGCTGGCCTTTAAAGCATAGCCCGCGGGCTGTTTTGGCGGATCTGCGATTCGCTGCTCAGCAGCTTCAATTCCGAACGGCAACGACGGGCAACGAAGTCCGTTTCGCAGGGGTCCGGTATCTCACGGGCCGCAATCTGGATCACGTCGACAAAACCCATGCCTAACGACGCCCTTCACAAGATTCGCCAAGCGACTCCGGCCATTTTGCCGAGTCTGCTGATGTGCGATTTCGGCGATCTGGCTGGCGAACTTCTGCAGCTTCGCCGGGCAGGTGTTGAAGTCCTCCATCTCGACGTCATGGACGGTCACTTCGTGCCGAACTTGACGTACGGGATGCCTATTGTCGAAGGGCTGCGTCGTCACACGGACATGCCGCTGGACGTCCATTTGATGATCAGCGACCCGCTTCGGTACGCGCAGCAGTTCGTCACTGCCGGCGCGGATTTACTGACCTTCCACGTTGAAGCGGTCGCGGATCCGCGAACGGTCGCCCAACAGATCCGTGACTTGGGAGTCGGGGTGGGGATCGCCATCAATCCGGGAACACCGATCGAACGATTGTTTGACGCCCTCCCGTTTTGCGACCTGGCCTTGGTGATGAGCGTCAACGCCGGGTTCGGAGGTCAGGCATTCAATCCGATCGCACTTGAAAAGCTGCAGGTACTCCGAAAAGAATTCCCCAAGCTGTTGCTGGAGATTGATGGTGGCATTTCCAAGGAAACGATTGGTCCGGCGCGTAAAGCGGGCTGTGATCTGTTCGTAGTTGGTTCGGCGATTTTTGGCCACAGTGACTACGGTTTGGCAATTCAAGAATTGAGGGCGTCCCTTGTTCCTTAACCTTTTTGTTCCCCACGCATTGCTCGGCTTTGGCAATCAGATGGCTCGTTTCATTTTGATTCGTCCAGGCGCGACCGATTTTGACGACCAGGGCCGCATGAAGGGCTGCCTGGACATGCCCTTGAGCGAAGCAGGCCGAAAACAAGTCGAACGGATCGCCGCCGAGTTGGCCTCGATGGAAATCAACGAAATCGTTTCGGCTCCCTGCGAATCCGCGGTTACGACCGCCAATCGATTGGCGGTCGGCCGGGGCATGAAAGTCAAAGTGGTCGATTGTTTGCGAAATCTCGATCACGGCTTGTGGCACGGTAAGCTGATCGAAGAAGTTCGGCGCACCCAGCCGACGGTCTACAAGCAAGGCCAGGAATCGCCGATGAATCTCTGTCCCCCCGAGGGCGAATCGATTCAACAAGCGAAGAAACGGGTGCTTAAAGAGATCAAGAAGCTGACCAAACGCGCGGCAAATGGCAACATCGCCATCGTCATCCCCGAGCCGCTCGCTAGCATCGTGCAGTCGATGCTCGAAGGTGAAGAAATGACCGATCTATGGAAGTCGGAAACCGATGCCGGCAATTGGGAACTGATCGAATCGCCGAACTAATCGATATCGCGCTCCTAGCACTTGAGGCCCTTTTTGGCTCGGGCAGGAAGACGACTTGTCCATTCCGTCCTTCTGACCAGCCGCTGACCCGTCATCCAATTCATGCCTTTGCCCGAGTTGTTACAGCGGGCAATCCAACCCGCATAGTCGCTCCGCCAGCAAACTCCCCCACCCGAAAGCCACCGAACCCATCGCGTCATTTAGCCGAACCGTACGGCCGCCGCGTTGACACTTGCCCCCGATCTCGCGACAGCGTGGGTCCAGAAGACCGAATCGGCGGTGAAACCGCAAGGTCGATCATCGCTGCCAGCGGCCGCAGGGCGATCCTTCGCTGAAGGGTTCGCAGCGGGCGAGCCCGAGTTATCGGGGTACCGGGTGAGGATATCGCGGACCGCAGGATCCGTATCATCTTCATCATCTTCTCGAAGTTGACCGACTGACCGTGAAGAAACCCGTTGGCTGGCCATTGGCGTCACTCCCTCCCAAATTGAAAGTGCGATGAGCGCAAAATATTGGTTGCTGAAAAGCGAGCCATTGACGTTTTCGATCGATGACCTGGCGGATGCCCCGGACCAGACAACCTGCTGGGAGGGCGTCCGCAATTATCAGGCCCGCAACATGCTGCGTGACGAGATCGCCGAGGCAGACCGGGTACTGTATTACCATTCCGCCTGCGCCGATCCCGCTTGTGTCGGAACCGCCGTCGTGGTTCGCAGCGGCTACCCCGATCACCACGCTTGGGACCCCAAACATCCCTATTTCGATCCCAAATGCTCTCCGGATAAGCCGACTTGGTTCATGATCGATATCCGCCTGGAAAGCCGATTCGATCACCCCGTCACCCTGGCGGCGATCCGCCAACAACCGTCGCTAGCGGAGATGCCACTACTCCGAAAAGGGAGTCGCTTGAGTGTCCAACCGGTGACCAAATCACAATTCGACCGGATCGTCCAACTCGGGCGGAAATGATTTTTTGCGTTTTGACCCAAGGTGTCAAAGGTCTCGCGATAACTACTTGTGGACAGGCGAGTTACGGCCAAGAAAACGCCGCATGTCGCCACTCAATTTTCGCTTCCTCCTACCACCCTTGGGGTTTCGCAAGATGGACAAGTATTACGTCGAATCCGGCACACTTCGTTGCGTAGTCTCAGCAGAAAACCCTCGTCGCGCCGCCCTTTGGGCCGTGCATCGGGCGATGCAGCAAATCATGCCAGTCGACGAAACGGTTCCCACAGCGCCAGAAGAAAAGCATGAACGAGCGAAAAGCCATGGCGTCATGGTGCTTGGCGGATCGATCCGCACGAGCCAACGGGGCTACGGATCCAGTGACAGCCAGTCGATGCCCACGTTCGAAGTAGTCACCGAATGGAACCAATTGGTCAACACGCTCGATCGACTGGAGAGCTTGTTGGGCAGGATCTGACGCGAGCTTGAGGGTGGATTGGGGTCAGCGAATCCGACTCACGGCCGACCGGTCTGACCCTCGTGCGTCATCGGATGCGGATGGCGACTTGGGTCGCGATCATGATGCCCCTGATCAATATGCACATGCAAATGCGGGTGACTTTCGAAGAGCCAGGTCCAGTCCTCATCGGAAATATTGCAGTCGTCGAGGTAGAGCGATTGCAACTTCGGCATCCCTGCCAATGCCCTCAAGCCTTGGCCGGACGTCCCGGACCCGATCAGGTGGACACTTCGCAGCGAACGGATGCCTGCAATCGCTTCAGCCACGCGATCGTCACCACCGTCCACCCCTAGCCTCAGTTGGCGGAGCGTCCGCAATTTGGCTAGTCGATCGATACCGGTATGCGAAAAGCCTTGACCGACGACATTGAGCAGCCAGAGTGAGCGAGACTGAGACAGGGCGTCAAGCGTTTCGTCGTCCAGTTCCACGTCGCGGAGGTGCAACTGTTCCAGGTGCGGCATCGACGCGAGCGCCCGCCCAGCAGCGCCGGACAGCTGTCCCCCTAAGACCCGGATCACTCGCAACCTTTCGACACTCGCAAGCGTCTCGATTTCCGCGTCGCGAACGTCTCCCGCTTCGAGCCGGATCGCCTCTGCGCCGGCGGCAACGACACGGGCGAGCGTGGCCGCAAAGGGCTCCGCTTGCTGCCCATTTTTCGGTGCCACGGCCACCACCGGAGAATCCGGGCGGTGCCGATTGTAACGGCCGATCTTACCTACCCCCTGTTGAAGGGAGCGAACTGATACCCAACTGCCCAAGACGAGCACGACCACCGCTACGCCGAAGACGTACCATCGCGACCGACGCGTTCTGGTGCTCATGCCTCGGCCTTGTTCCACCAAACCCACCACGGGGTCGCCGGTTCTTCCTCAGGGGTGACTTCGAGATCCTCAGGGGGCAGAGAAGCGGGGTCGCTTGGCCCAGGCAGTTCGTCACGAAAATAGGATTGTTGCGCCTTAGGTAGCGGGTCGATCGAAACCGGGCAGGAAATGAATTCTCTCGCCTTGGCGGCCCTCAACACGGACACGCAATCTCCGTAATCACCCCCCGTCGCGCCGATCCCTGCCAACAAGCCGCTGATGTTGGCTGGCACGGTTGTTCGACGGTCGTCCTCGCCTGGGCGAAAGCGACTGACTTTCAATTTGCCCGGCTCTTGATCGTCCGGACGAATCATCAAACCGGCGGGGCCCATCAGGAAATCGGAGATCTTGACAGGACTGTCCGCACCGAAGAGGGCGATTTCCGCTTTGTCGACCAGTGAGACCGCGATGAACGGAGGTGCATCGGAGGGGATGTGATAAAAGTCGACCCCAGGTGCCACCGCGACGTGTCGCAACTCCCTCTTGCTGTCGAGACGACGCCGAACCGAACGGAGTGCCCCGTAGCGGACCTCGATACTCGGTTGGTCCATCAACCGCCACAACGCTTTGAGCGAATCCATGCTATCGATCCCTTCCAACGCCAGCAGACCAGGATGTCGGAAGGCGGGATGCTCCGCGATCGATTTCTCCAACGGATCGATTGACTCGGTTCGATCTAAGTAGGCCAGCGCTTCCGCGGCATAAAATCGAATTTCAGGATCGACACTCTTGACCGCCTCCAACAACGTCGGCACGGCCGGCTCACCCAAGGCTTCTAGCTGCATTGCCGCCTCGGTAGCGGTCGTCGGTTCCGCCATTCGTTTGCCTAACTCGACCAGTCGCTGTTGCGTATCCTTCGATTCGCCCTTGGCATCGACCATACCAACCACAGCCAACAACCGGTGGACGTTGCGGCGGTAGCGGGGATGGACCGTGATCTCGATGAAGTCGTCTTCCTTCGCCGTGGCGATCCCCCCGCGATTCTTACCCTCGTAGTAGTAGAACCTGCGGTTGATCACCTCGGCCAACTGGGCCGAGATCTTGACGTGCTGGTACTCAGGGCGGATGACCAGACCGATCTTGCGGTCCTGCTGAATGCGGCCCCCACCTAACACGACCCCTTCCAATTTCAGGTTCGCATCTTCCCCCCCCTCCGAACTTGCCCTGGTCAGCAGTTGTCCAGTGCCGATCACGAGCACTTCGCCTTTTCGAACAGTGCCACCGAGCGTTTGCTGCTGGCGCAGACGCGTATCCATCAGCCAACCGCCATGCAGATCGGCGGCACCCGTCTGTGGCGGACTGATCACACGGAGGTCGATCGGATCGCCGCGTCGAACGGCGGGGGGAATGATCGCCTGCACCCTAACCAAGGCCGTCTCCGGACGCTCCAAGAACAATTCCGGATCGGAGACTTCGTGTTTTTTCATCTCGTCGATCAGGTCGTTGCGGAGCGGCGACGGAGGTACGGACCCTCCGGTACCCGGCAGACGATTGATCGCGGCAACCCCTTCCACTGACACGAACGTCAGGCCGTGCGCCACCGCGGCTTGGCGGACCAAGTCTGGCATTTCGGGAACGGCCAACAGTTTCCCAAACTTTTCATTGGTATCTTCTTCATTCCGCCAACCTCCCATCACGTTGCAGCCGCCCAATCCGAGCAGCATCAGCAACGCGGCGCGCCGCGACCAACGCCGCATATCGGAGGGCGATTCCGTGTCTCCATGGGGAGAAGCCTGTGCCCTCGCGAGGCCGATTCGCTGGCGATCGATTGGCAATCCTTCGTCGGTCCGGTACGGCTGTCGGCGGGCGATGTCGGAAGTCATCTCAATCCTTCGTCAGCGACGAGACCATCGCTGGATCGGTGGCGGTGGGAATCGGATTGCGGTCAATCCGCGATTCGAACGGTCGGGAAATACGCTTTTCCTAACCGGCACGACAAGACGAATCGCGTTAAATCCCCTCCCGTGCGCCCTCTCGACGCCACGGGTCACAGAGTCGGTCCGACGGTCCAAGGAACGAACTCGTTATCGCCGATTCCGAGCACCTCGCTCGCCGTTCGCTCGCCGCTGGCCACCCGCAGAGCGTATTCGAAGAACTCTTCGCCCACATCCTGGACGCTACGGCCCTCGGCGATCTCCCCAGCATTCAAGTCCATGTCTTCCCGTAATCGCTGAAACATGGCCGAGTTACTGGCGATCTTGATCGAAGGGACTGGCTTGCAGCCGAAACAACTCCCACGTCCGGTCGTGAATAGAACCAGATTCGCCCCCCCGGCCACCTTTCCCGTTACGCTCGAAGGATCAAATCCGGGGCTGTCCATAACCCCTAAACCCGGAGTGTCGATCGGTTCGGCGTAGTGGTAAACCGCCTCCAATGCGGTACTTCCGCTTTTGGAAACGGCTCCGAGTGATTTTTCCGTGATCGTCGTCAATCCGCCCGCCTTGTTGCCAACGGAAGGGTTGTTATCGATGGTCCCGCCGTAGACCGCGACGTGCTGCTTCCACCAATCGATCCGCTCGAGTAACCGATTGGCGACTTCGACGTTGCGACTGCGCGAAACCAACAAATGCTCGGCACCATAAATCTCAGTCGTTTCCGACAACACGGCGCGCCCCCCACAAGCGACGATCCGGTCCGCGACGACACCAACCGCCGGATTGGCAGTAATCCCCGAATAACCGTCGGAACCGCCACATTCGAGGGCTAAACTTAAATGGGCAGCGTCAACGGTTGTTCGGGTCGCCTGATTCGCCTGATCGAGGAGCGTCTCGACCCACTTCTCAGCCTTGAGGACCGAGGCTCTTGTTCCCCCCATCTGCTGCATAGTCATCACCGGCGTGGAGCCTTTGCGGAGCAGCGGTCGATCGTCGGTGGTCGTGATCGGGACAATTTGGTGATCGTCCGCCAAATAAGCTGCTGTGGTCTGTTCACAGCCCAGACCGACGATCAAGGAAGCTCCCACATTCGGATGCTTGGCGTATCCGGCCAACGTGCGTCCGAGCATCTGATGCTTGAGCGAACCGTAGGCTAGCCCGCACCCCGTGGTGTGCGTCGCGGCGAATATGCCATCGACATTCGGCCAACGCTTCATCCGCTCCGCATCAAACTTGGCAACCACCATGCGGCACACCGTGGCGCTGCAATTGACCGTCGAAACCAGGCAGACATAATTCCGTGTTCCGACACGCCCATCGGGCCTGACAAATCCCTCGAAGGTCCGTTTCAGTGGCTTCGGGGGTGGGGGAGGGGATGTCGCAATGGCAACGCTCAGTGACTGATGATCGTCTCCGAGGTTGTGTGAATGAACGTGACACCCCATGGCGATCGGGCTGGTCGCCTTGCCGATCGGTTGGCCATACTTGAACACCGCTTCCCTCTCATGGATCCCGCGGATCGCCACTTTGTGGCCGGCAGGAATCGGGTCAACAACCCGAACGACGGTCGCGCCGATCCGAAACTCCTGACCAACCTCCAGCGGCCGCACCGCGATCGCCACCTGGTCGTTCGTATTCAGCAAGACCACGGGCGGGGCAGACGGCCCCGATTGACCGCCAGGGAACGGATGAGGGACTGGCTGCGAACTCGGATTTTCGGATGGCGACATCGCTCAGGACCGTTGGACGTGTGGTTGGTGGGGACAAAGAAGCAGATCGGGGGCGAGTGCCGACGAGGATTGCTGGGCCAGGTGCGACAAAATGACGTCACCCCGAGACTCACCTTACGGGACCTTGAACCCGCTTCTATAATTCGGCTTCTTCAGTCGAACGTTTTTCGCAGACATTCCGCAAGGCCCGTTATCGGTTATGAAAATTCACGAATACCAGGGCAAGGAACTGTTCCGTGCCGCCGGCGTCCCCGTCTTGCAGGGATTTGTCGCTCGCTCGCCTCAAGAAGCCTCGGAAGCCTTTGACAAATTGGGCAGCCCGCTCGCCGTCGTCAAGGCACAGATCCATGCTGGTGGTCGCGGCAAAGGCAGCGTCATCGACAATCCTGCGCAAAAAGGGGTGGTCCTGGTCCGTTCTTCCAAAGAGGCGGCGGGAGTGGCCGAGGGACTGCTGGGCAAGAAACTGGTAACGATTCAGACCGGGTCCGAGGGTCAAACCGTCAACCAAGTCTTTGTCGAACAGGGCTGTGCGATCGCCCGCGAACTGTATCTCGGGATCGTACTCGACCGCGCTGCTGCGATGCCGGTCCTGATGGTCAGTTCCGAAGGGGGGGTCGAAATCGAAAAAGTGGCCGAGGAATCGCCCGAATTGATTCTCAAGGAACACTTCGATCCGGCTGTCGGCTTGGAAAGCTTTCAGGTCCGCAAACTCTGCAAAAAGCTTGGCATCGAGGGTGCCGCGGCAAAGGCTGCGGACAGCTTCATGAAAGCGGCCTGCCGATTCTTCGTCGATCACGACTGCTCCCTGGCGGAGATCAACCCTCTGGTCATCACCGAGGACGGGAAGATGATCGCGTTGGATGCCAAGGTCACGTTCGATGACAACGCGCTCTTCCGCCACCCGACCATCAAACCGCTGCGTGACTTGAACGAGGAGGATCCGAACGAATTGCGTGCTGCCGATTCAGGCCTCAGCTACGTCCAACTGGAAGGCAACATCGGCTGCTTGGTGAACGGGGCCGGGCTTGCGATGGCCACCATGGACATCATCAAGTACCACGGCGGCCAGCCTTCCAACTTCCTTGATGTCGGAGGCGGGGCCAACACCGCTCAGGTGACCGAAGCCTTCCGGATCCTGCTGTCGGATCCGAATTGCAAAGGGGTGCTGGTCAACATCTTCGGTGGGATTGCCCGCTGCACCACGATCGCGACCGCGATCATCGAAGCGAGCAAAGAGGTCGGGTTCCAAGTCCCCTTGGTCGTCCGACTCGAAGGGACCGAGGTGAAGGAAGGTCGCAAGATGCTCGAGGAAAGCGACGTCAACGTCATCACCGCGGCCGACTTGACCGAAGCGGCGGAAAAGATCGTCGCCGCAGCCGCCGGGAAAGCCTAAGCAGCATGCCTTAGGCTCGCGCCGTTCCATCCTACATCGATCCCCCAGCAGATTAGCCCCCATGTCCATTCTCGTTGACCGCAACACCCGTGTTCTGTGCCAAGGCATCACCGGCAACGCCGGCGCATTCCATACCCGAGGCTGTCGTGATTACGGCACGCAAATGGTTGGCGGGGTTACCCCCGGAAAGGGAGGCCAATCTTTCGACGGCTTACCCGTCTTCGACACAGTCGAAGAAGCGGTAGCCCAAACCGGCGCTGACGCCACGATGATTTTTGTGCCAGCTCCGTTCACGGCTGACGCGATCCTAGAAGCGATCGATGCCGGCATCCGAGTGATCTGCGCGATCACCGAAGGCGTACCCGTCCTGGACATGGTTCGTGTCTACCGCGCCGTCAAGGCCAGCGACTCCATCCTGATCGGGCCAAACTGCCCCGGTATCATCACGCCAGGGCAGTGCAAGATCGGCATCATGCCAGGGTACATTCATCAACCGGGCAAGATTGCGATCATGAGCCGCAGTGGCACCCTGACTTACGAAGCCGTTTGGCAAACGAGCAATCTGGGGCTTGGTCAAAGCACCTGCGTCGGTCTCGGTGGAGACCCGATCGTCGGCACTTCCTTCATCGACTTGCTCGCCCGCTTTCAAGAGGACGATCAGACCGAGGCGATCCTGATGATCGGTGAAATCGGCGGATCGGCAGAAGAGGAGGCAGCCGCCTTCGTCCAGGAGCATGTTACCAAGCCGGTAGCAGCATTCATCGCTGGACGTACAGCCCCCCCCGGAAAGCGCATGGGCCATGCCGGAGCGATCATCAGCGGTGGCAAAGGTACCGCCGGGGAAAAAGTTGCGGCACTCGAAGCCGCGGGTATCGTGGTCGCCCCCACGCCGGCTAAAATGGCGGAAGCCGTTGTCCAAGCGATGCAAAAGAAAAGCTAGACATCGTCACCGCTCAGCCAGTTGGTTGCCGGGGATGATGCACCAAAGTCTCTGGGGGTCTGATCCGTGCAACCTACAGAATCTCTGGGAAAAGCCGCCTTCCCGCGACGCGATTTTTTGGTCGCGTCCGCACTCGGGCTTGCTACACCTGCCGCAAGCGGCTTCGCTGCTTCGCCGAAAATCGGCGGCCAAGCGAAGTCGACGATTTTATTCTTCCTCAGCGGAGGCGCTTCGCACATCGACCTGTGGGATATGAAGCCCGACGCGCCTGCGGAATATCGTGGCCCCTTCAAACCGATCGCGACAACCGCACCCACCATTCGGCTTTGCGAGCACCTGCCTCTACTCGCTCAGCAAGCCCATCACTTGGCGGTCATCAATAGCGTCGCTGGCAGCGTGAACACCAATGACCACCATGCGGGCTATTACTACAACCTGACCGGTCACGTCCCCGACCCGACGTTCCTTTCACTGGGCAACAACCGGACACCCTATGCCGACGATTGGCCCAGTATCGGATCGGTAGTCGCAGCCAAGCGACCTCGCCATGCCTCGCTGCCCAACTTCATCACGCTCCCACAGAAGGAAGGGGCTCCGGCATACACTCGACCGGGACAATTTGCTGCCCGCCTCGGCCTACAACACGATCCGCTGTACGTCGAAGGCGACTCCAAAAATCCGCTCAAGTTCCAGGTGCCCGCACTCGCACTCAACGAATCCGTCAATCTCAATCGCCTGACGAGCAGGAAATCACTCCTGGATCGCTTGAACGCAGACCGCCGCATGCTCGAATCGTTTGCCGGCCCGCGGACCTGGAATGCTCACCAGCAGCGAGCCTTATCGCTGCTCCTTTCCGCGGATACGACTCAAGCGTTCGACGTGTCCCAGGAATCCGAAACCGTCCGGCAACGCTACGGAGAAACGGTCAACGGGATGAGCCTGCTGGTGGCCAGACGACTGGTCGAAGCCGGCGTCCCGTTTATCACCGTCTTCTGGCGAGGCGATCCGGAACGGCTCAACAAGAAGTGTGCCAGCGGCGGCGGTTGGGACACGCATGGAAACAATTTCACTTGCCTCAAAGAGGATTTGCTGCCGGAGTTCGATCGCTGCTATTCGGCCCTGATAGCAGACCTCGCCCAGCGCGGCCTGCTCGACCAAACCCTGGTCATGGTGACAAGCGAAATGGGACGCAAGCCAAAAATCGGCGATCCTCGCAGTGGAGGCGAAAGCGGCGCCGGCCGCGATCACTGGACCCACTGCCTCACCGACCTACTCGCTGGCGGTGGAATCCGCGGCGGCCAAACTTATGGCTCCAGCGATCGCTTCGCCGAATATCCCGCGGACAATCCGGTCACGCCTAGCGACGTTGCCGCAACCGTCTACCAGGCAATGGGCATCGAAAACCTGGAGATGATCGACCCGCAGGGACGCCCTTACCATCTCATGGCTGACGGGCGGCCGATCTCGGCGTTGTTCTAACGCGCGGCGACTGACAGGGCGGAGGTAGTCGTCGGGAATCTGCTCAGCTCCACTCGGCCCAAATTTCGCGACCTGACGCCCTTTCCGATCGAGCGGAAAGGACTGCCACCTTTTCCAATCGGAAGCTGCCAAACCAGAGGCAACTACTCGAGGAAGACGGATGCCGCTAAGCGTTTCGCCAGGCTCGCCGACAGTACCAGGTGAACAACGGTCCGCCGTTTCGCATTGACAACTGGGGAGCTAAACTTATCATCAGGCGGACGTCTGCGCGTGTTTTATCGTCTATCGCCCACATCCCGACGCGGATTTCGCATGCTCCCCTGCCATTTTTTCTCGCGGATTACCGGCTCCGCTTTCCGGCAACAGACCCAATCCGGGGGATAGGGTTTGCGGTGGGGGAAAAGTGGAGGAGATAAATCATTCGGCGGCACCCACCCCAATCGGCACCGTGCGTGAAGCTTTAAGTAGCGGTTCCGCAGGGCCGGACAGAAATCGAACATCATTTATCCCCCGAGGCCGCCTCCGCCCCGGGGGATTTTTATTTAGCCGCCTTTCCGTGCAAACACCTCGATGAAACCAGCAAGCAGTCTTCAAAACGATGAACGAGCAGTCGAGATCTACGACACTACCTTGCGCGACGGCAGCCAAGGGGAGGGGATTAGTTTTTCGCTGCAGGACAAACTCAACATTGCGCGGCGGTTGGCCGAAATCGGGATCGACTTCATCGAAGGCGGCTACCCGCTGTCCAACGAAAAAGACGTTGCCTTTTTTCAACGGATCCGCCAGTTCGATTTGGGATCCAGCCAGGTCTGCGCTTTCGGCATGACGCGGCGAAAGGCGTTTCGCGCCGAAGCGGATCCCGGCATGAAAGCCCTGATCGCCGCGGAGACACCGGTCGTGACCTTGGTCGGCAAGACCTGGGACTATCACGTAACGGACGTGCTCAGCGTTTCGTTGGAAGAGAACCTCGCGATGATCGGGGAGAGCGTCGAATACGTGGCTCGCAGTCGGCGTGTGATTTACGACGCCGAACACTTCTTCGATGGCTGGAAGGCGAACCCGGCATTCGCCGCGAAAACGTTAGTGGCGGCTGCGTCGTCTGGAGCGACCCACCTGGTCCTTTGCGATACCAACGGTGGCACGTTGCCCGAGGAAATCGCTGACCTGGTCCGGCTAGCCCGCCAAGCCATTTCTGGTTACGACGTGACCCTCGGGATCCATTGCCACAATGATGGCGACTTGGCCGTAGCCAATTCCTTGGCCGCGGTGGATGCCGGCGCCGGCCAGGTCCAAGGGACGATCAACGGAATCGGCGAACGCTGTGGCAACGTCGACCTGATCTCGATCATAGCCAACCTGAGTCTCAAGAAACGCGGCTATCGAGTACTACACGGCGGGTCACTGGAATCGCTTACCGAACTCAGCCGGTATGTCTACGAAACCGCAAATCTGCAGTGGCGTGGCAGTCAGCCGTTCGTTGGCCAAAGCGCCTTTGCCCACAAAGGCGGGATGCACGTACACGCCGTCAACAAAGCGGCTCGAACCTACGAACACATCGATCCGACTTTGGTGGGCAATGAACGACGCATCTTGGTCAGCGAACTGAGCGGCCGGAGCAACATCGCGGCGGTAACCGCCCACCACAACCTGGCTGAAAATCGTGCCCTGATGGACGCGATCCTCGCGGAAGTGGTGCGTCTCGAGAACCAAGGGTACCAATTCGAATCCGCAGGCGCTTCATTCGATTTGCTCGTACGGAAAGTGGCGGGTTCGTATCACCCGCACTTCACACCCGTCAAATACCGCATCGTGGCGGGTGATCGCGACGCCCCCGCCCGCCAAGTCTATGCCGAGGCGATCATCAAATTGCGCATCGGTGACACGCTGTTTTTCGACGCAGCCGAAGGCCATGGCCCGGTCAACGCGCTGGATGCAGCCCTGCGAAAGGCCCTGGAACCCATTTACCCTTCGCTTTCGGAAATGCGATTGGTCGACTACAAGGTTCGCGTGGTCGATTCCGGGGCAGGTACGGCGGCGGCGATTCGGGTCAACATCGAAAGCTGCGACCATCAGGAATCGTGGGGTACGACCAGCGTTAGCGAAAATGTGATCGAGGCCAGTTGGCAGGCGTTGGTCGACGCCGTCGAGTACAAACTTCATAAAGAAGAGACGAAACCGGCGGCAATGCCTCAGCCCCAACCCGTCTCCGTTAGCTCGGAACCGATACCATGACTATCACCGAACCGGAAGAATCGCAGATCCCAAACCGTTTCGATTTTGCGACCGCCGCAGACCGGATCCTCGCGGCCTGGGATGAAGCGGGGTGCTGGCGGGCGAACGTGAATCCCGACCGCCGACCGTTCACGATCGTGATCCCGCCACCGAACGTCACGGGCGCGCTGCACTTAGGGCATGGGCTCAACAACACCCTCCAAGATGTTCTCATCCGCACCCGACGGATGCAGGGTTTCGAAGCCCTCTGGATACCGGGCACGGACCATGCGGGCATTGCGACCCAAGCCGTTGTCGAGCGTCGACTCAAGGAACAGGAAAATAAAACCCGACACGACTTGGGCCGGGAAGCGCTCGTGCAACGGATCTGGCAATGGAAAGATCAGTACGAAACACGGATCCTCGGACAACTCAAAAGGATGGGCTGCAGTTGCGATTGGGATCGCACCCGCTTCACCCTCGATGACCGCTGCGCCGCCGCCGTTCGCGCAACCTTCTACGACTTGTTTCGCCAGCAGTTGATCTATCGCGGCAAACGACTCGTCAATTGGGATACCTTCCTGCAAACCGCCGTTAGCGATGACGAGGTTTTCAACGAAACGGTGAAGGGAAATTTCTGGCACATCCGTTATCAGGTGATCGACGCCCAGCCGGGGGAACCGAAAACGGTCGAGATCGCGACGACTCGGCCGGAGACGTTGCTCGGCGATACCGCCATCGCGGTGCATCCCGATCCGGCGGCGGCCTTCGAGCACTTGATCGCCCAACAGCGTGAGAAGATTGAAGCGGCCGGAGACAAGGACCGACCGCTCTTCGCTACTCAATTGGATGACTTGATCGCCCGGCGTGATCAGGCCTTGCCGGCGCTGAGCATCCTCCGGGACATGGCTCTCGATGGCAGGCAAGTCATGTTGCCTCTAATGAATCGACCGATTCCGCTGGTCGCGGACATCTGGGCGAAGCCGGAGATGGGCAGCGGCTGCGTAAAAATTACGCCCGCCCATGACCCCAACGACTACGAGGTCGGGCTGCGTTGCGGGCTTCCGATGATCAATATCTTGAACGCCGATGGCACTCTCAATTCCACGGCGGGCGTGTACCAGGGGCTATCGATCAAGCAGGCGCGAGAGAAAGTCGTCGCCGATCTCGATGCCCTTGGCTTGCTAGGAGACATCGAGGACCGAGACATCGAACTGCCTCACAGCGATCGCAGCAAAACGCCCATCGAACCGCTGCTCGCGGACCAATGGTTCGTGAAGATGGACGCACTGGCTCAGTCGGCAATCGAAGCGGTGGAAACGGAGCGGGTCAAAATTTTCCCCGCGCGTTATCGCAAGGGCTATATCGACTGGTTGAGTGAGAAACGGGATTGGCCGGTTAGTCGCCAGTTGTGGTGGGGACACCGCATCCCGATCTGGTCCGCCGGCCCCCTCGCGGAGTCCGAAGTCGGCGATCTGGTCGCAAAGCTTACAGGAATCAGCTCGCAAAGCGACGAACTGACTCACCAGGTCGACAAGAATGAGCACGCCCAATCGTTCGTGTTCGTCTGCCTACGACGCGAAAACCAAGAACTGGAAACGGCTGTCGAAAAACTCGGCTTGGTCCGCGACCCCGATGTGCTCGACACCTGGTTTTCCTCGGCATTATGGCCTCACAGCACCCTCGGCTGGCCCGATCCGACACCGGAACTGAGCTACTTCTACCCGACCAGCACGCTCATCACGTCACGCGACATCATCACGCTATGGGTCGCCCGGATGGTCCTGATGGGCCTCAACAACACCGGCAAAGTCCCGTTCGACGAGGTGTTCATACACCCCAAAATCTTGGATGGGCTCGGCGAGACGATGAGCAAGTCGAAGGGCAACGGCGTTGACCCGATCGACATCGTGGAGAAGTTCGGCCCCGACGCATTACGATTCGCCCTGGCATGGCTAGCGACCGAAACGCAAGACGTGCGGATGCCGGTTCAGTACGAATGTCCGCACTGCGCTAAGTTGATCGACCAGACCAAGAAGAATCGGAGCTTGCCGCGGATCGATTGCCCCTCGTGTGGCCAGCCCTTTTCGACGCAGTGGGCCGAATCGGAGGAGGACCGAAAACTGCCTCGCGGCGCGGTGGTCAGTGAACGCTTTGAGACTGCGCGCAATTTCGTCAACAAACTCTGGAATGCTGCCCGCTTCACTCTCCTTCACCTGAATGACTTTGAACCCGTCGCGATCGATCGGGAAAGCCTCCCCCTGGAAGACCGCTGGCTTCTCAGCCGACTCTCGAGCGTTACGAGCGCCGTCACTGAAGCCCTCGATCATTACCGCTACGCCGAAGCCGCGAGAGTCCTGTACGACTTCGCGTGGGACGAGTTCTGCAGCCTGTACGTCGAAATGGCAAAAGCGAGGCTAGCTGACCCATCGACCCGGGCCGCAACGCAAACGATCATTGCCCATGCGCTCGACACCTTGCTTCGCCTCCTCCACCCGTTCATACCCTTCGTGACCGAGGAGATTTGGAGTCATCTCGGAACGGTCGCGCCGGTCCGTGGGTTAGCCATTGGCCCGCAAACACCGGCTGAGCGGACGAGTCGCTTTGTGATGCTGGCGAGTTGGCCAACGGCGGAACCTCGAAACGACGCTGACGACAAGATCGAGCGACAATTCGCGGTTTTCCGAGAAGTCTTGGGAGCTGTCCGAAAGATTCGGAGCAGCCAAAACATCCCCCCTCGGGATTCGGTTCCGGTCGGTGTCCGTTGCAATTTGGAAGCCGCCGAACTGTTGACGCCGATGAAGGTTCTGCTCGAATCGCTCGCGACCGCATCGATCGAATCCTTAGGACCGCAAACCCAACCCTTCGCAACGGACGCCCCGCTAGCCATCCCGGCCTTGGATATTGACGTCCATGTTGACTTGGAACGGTTCATCGACGTCGACGCGGAATTGCAGCGATTGGAGCGACTACTCTCCCAAATCGTAAAGCAAATCGCCGGCAAAGAGCAAAAGTTGAGCAACGACAGCTTTGTCAGTCGGGCTCCCGCCCAAGTAGTCGACCAAGAACGTCAATCACTCGATGAGTTGCGGCGGCAGGAACTCGGCTTGTCAGCAGACATTCAAAAACTCAGAATCCGCATCGGTGACTGAGCCATTTGGCTTTTGAGAGACCGTGGGGCGAGGGAATGGATTTTACCGCAATCGATTTTGAAACAGCGAATTCGGCGCGCCATAGCGCCTGCCAACTAGCGGCGGTTAAGGTCCGCGACGGGCGAATCGTGGATCAGCAATGTTGGTTGATCCGTCCACGACCGTTCGCCTTCAGCCGGATGAACATTCAGGTTCACGGCATCCACCCCGAGGCGGTCGCCAGCGAACCCGAGTTCGGGGAGTGCTGGTCAAGAATCGCACCTCACCTAGAGGACGAATGTTTGATCGCGCACAACGCCCCCTTCGACATCGGGGTGCTCCGCGCCTGTCTGCTGTTTCACGAGTTGCCGGTACCGGAATTGCAATTCTCTTGCACTCGGCTAATCTCTCGCAACACTTGGCCTGGCCGCCCGTCCTACGGCCTGAAGGCCTTGGCCAACTGGATGAACATTTCCTTTCGCCATCACGACGCGTTGGAAGATTCGATCGCTTGCGCCAAACTCCTCCTGTCGGCCGCGGATCAAGTCGGCGCCGACTCGCTACCTCAATTGGAATCCAAGCTATCGCTCTGTCGAGGCCAAGCCGGATCCTGGGGCTATCGTGGAGCATCCCGTTCCCGAACCACAAGCCGTATCCGCCGACGGGCGACGGATGCGACATAACGTGCGCAGTTCGAAGCCAGTCTGAAAGCGGCCCTGTGGAGAGCTCAGTTTCTGAAGGTTTCGCCCTGCCAGAGGCGTTGATAAATCTCGGAGTAGCCTCTGATTTCCTGCTCGAGCGATAGCTGCCGCACAGCGGCCTCGCGGGCGTCGGTTCCCATCCGATGCAGACGCTCAGGATGCTGGGTAATGCTCGCGATCGCTTGCTTCAGCGCTTCGTTATCCCCGATCTCGACGACATAGCCCGTCTTGCCAGGCTCGATGATCGATCGATAAACACCCGTGTCGGTCGCCACGACGGCCACTCCGCTAGCCATCGCTTCCAGCGGCGTCATCCCATATCCTTCGTACCTGGGCGAAGCCACTAGCAGAGACAAGGCCCGCATGATCGCGGGCATTCGATCTCGTGACTGTTCGCCCAGGAAATGAATGCGATCGTCCAACCCATGCCGTCGAATCTTTTCCCGCAATTCAGCCTCGAACGTGGCGTCGGTCGGCATCGCCCGACCGATGATCACGCCCGTGAAGTCCGGACGCTCGGGAAGAACTCGGCAAAGGGCATCGACGAAGTAATCGGTCCCCTTTTCATGGCGAATTCTACCGACGATGCCGATGCCGTGCTTTCCAGGCAATCCCAAGTCAGCCCACGCCGCCTGACGATCATCGGCTGGCGTGAAGCGATCGATATCGACCCCATGAGGGATCACGGCGGCGATGTGCGGGACGAGCGATGCGGCATAAGAAGTGGTCGCGACCACAGCGTCCATTCGGGAAATCAATGCCCGCGGAATTCGTGAATGCAGGCGTTGAGCCGCGGATGTGAAGACGATTCGGATCGGATACCTCAAGACATCTCGCACGAACAAGGCGGCCGACATTTCGAGGTTTCGACGAACGTGCCAGATCGCGAACGGTCGATTCTGAGGAGCCTTGCGACTGCGGAATAGTGCTTTTCGGTAGGGCCAAGCCTGAGGCGTCGAAGGCAAGGGCTGCCCAACCAAACGGACATTCAGTCGGTGCGTCTGCTGTGACAACACCGCGTCCGCGGTTGCCGAAACGCCGGTAAAACGCCGGTGGAAGTTCGTGACAAAAACTTCGGGATACGCTGTTTCTAGAGACGTCATGTGACCGGTTCCAAAGGGGCTTGTGGGATAGCAGGAAATCCGACATCCGGGCAACCCCAATTTGCGGCCGATCACTGAAGAGTGGACCCAATTTACGCACCACAAACGCCTCTTGCGGGCTAGCCGAGTAAGACTTCGGCAGAGCGATTAGTGGCCGGAATTAGATCGGCCAACCGGCAAGGCGATACGCACTGTCCCAAAACATCCACTCGTACTGTGTCGACCGCCGAAAGGCCTGTCGCATCGATTCACGAGTACTGGCGGATGCCGACGCAGACGCCTCATCGAATAAATGAATCGCACTGCGGACAGCCTCCGCGAAGGATTCATCGTTGTACGTGTCGATCCAAGGCTGAAACGGATTGCCAGCAACCGAGCGGTTCGCGATCGTCATGCCGACTTCCTGATAAATCCAAAAGCAGGGCAAGACCGCCGCAATTGCGACCGGATACGGCTGTTCGAAGCAGGCGGCAAGTAAAAAGTCCGTATAGGCCTGACAGACGGGCGTCAGTTCTCGATGATCGCCTAGCTGCCGCTCGGTTACCCCCAGCCGATCCAACAAGCCCGCGTGCATCGTCCGTTCGACCGCAATCGCGGCATGGGCCGATCTGGCAAAAAAATCAAGTCCGGCTTCGTCTGGCGATTTCGCCGCGCAAAGGCTCAATGCCCGACTGTACCTCCGCAAGTAAAACCGGTCTTGAGCGAGATAATGAACGAATCGCTCCAGGGATAAAACTCCCTGCGCCAGTTCATGATTGAATGGCAAATCGAGGATCGCTCGGATCAGGACCGAATGTTCCGACCATACCTGCTGAGAAAACAATCGGGCCTCACTGGCTGTCATTGATGGCGAGACTGTCTTGGGAATTCCCCCAAGGACACTAGATTTCGAACACTACCCAATTACGGCCGTTGCCTGGCGAACTGCATGACTATGAACGCCGGAGCAGCGCGAGTAAATCGAGCACCTCTTCCTTAGTCAGGGTGTCGAGCAGGCCTTCGGGCATCGGAGACCGTGGGCCGAGCATGGAAGACTCGATGGTTTCGCGGTCGACCGTTTGAGTTTGCCCACTCAACGGATCCGTCTCAACGATCAGGTGCTTACTGCTGACTCCGACAGTGCGGCCCGTGACCACCCTGCCATCGGAGAGCAGAAAACTGGAATGCGCGTACTTCGGGTCAATTTGGCGTGACGGTTCGAGCACCGACTCGAGCAACGCTCGGCCATCAAACCGCCTGCTGACGCGAGTCAGATCAGGCCCAGTGGGGCTCCCGCGCTCGCCGAGGCGATGGCATCGCAAACAATTCGCGGCCGCAAGCGCTCGATACCCCGCCTCGATCGAGCGTTCTTCAGGATGCAGCAACCGAACTTCGTCGACCAGGTCTTCCATCGCCCACTTCTTCACGAATGGACGAGGCGTTTGGCCAACTGCGGATTCGTCCATCAGCGGCTCATCCAAGGCGCTCAGATCCATTGCCAATTCGGTTCGTAATTGCTCGCCAAACCTAGATTCGAAGTCAGCCCTCAATTGCCGCCAGGTGACTTCTACCAGCTTTCCACCGACCATTCGACGATTTTCATTGAGCCAAGAGATCATCCGTTTTGCGGAATGAGCATCCCATTCGCTTTCGACGTGAGTCAACGTCTTGGCATACTGGATCTGTTCTTCCTGAGTCGCGGCCTGGTCCATCAGGTCCAAGGACCGCTCAAGGACTCCCGTCGCTCCAAGCTTGACAAGCAACTCCTGCAAAAGCCAATTGGCCGGAAAGCTATCCTGCGGGAAAAGGGGGTCCAACCGGTCCAACAGTTGTTGTCGTACCGATTCCTCGGGAACACCTTGCCGGATCAGAGAGATCTGGAGCGCCCGCAAAGGCAATAACCAATCTTTGGGCTGGGACCGGGACCACGCTCCCTCCTGAAACTCACTGAAAATCAGCGGTTGGTCGGCAACAGCACCCACTCGGCTCAGCGCCGACAGCGCTGTCCAGGTCTCCAGCGTACCCTCGGACTTCGCAATGCGGTGACGCCAGCTGTCGAGCGGCTGATTTTCGAGTGCGACGCGCGCCGAGAACCTAAGCCACTCGTCGGAACTGCCGAGTTGGGACCAGATGAAGTCCGATGCGCTGTCATCCGACCGTTGGTGATAAACTTCGAGTCGCCGGCGGATTTCACGCGATTGCTCGGCCGTCGGAAGCTCACCGGACCGGGAATCAGCCGATGGGACAGCGTCGACCGGTAGCGTGTTAGCGGAAGCGGAGCTTTCATCCCAAGTGACGCGATACAAACCTGACTGGGAACCTCGCCCACCAGTAATCAAGTACAGCGCGCCGTCTCGGCCGAAGGCCATATCGCAAACGTTAAGCGGGGCTCCCTCCAAAAACCAGTCAGCCGAGGCGTCATAACTCGCGCCGCGCGGATCCAGATCGACCATCAGAATTCGGCCGAATTGCCAATCAGCCAAAAATAGGGCCTGCCGATATCGTTCGGGCCAGTTACTCGCGCCACCGAAAACCATTCCTGTCGGTGAAGCCAGTCCGGTATCGAGCGTGCTGGGAAGTGTGTCCGGAAACCATTCAGGTCGTTTCCCCGTCCCCCAGCGCCAACCATACTCGCCGCCGGAGATCACGTGATTCAAACGTGTCGGTCGATACCAGGGCAAACCCACGTCCCATTCCATATCGGCGTCCCAGGTGAACATTTCTCCCTCGCGGTTGAAGGTGACGTCCACTTGATTGCGAAAACCGCCAGCCACTACGGTCCAAACCTTGCCTTCGGGGTCCAACCTAGCGATGTAGCCGACGCGATCGTCGTGTCCAGCGTCATGAGGATTGGGCAGCAGCCAATCGTTGCGTGGATGACGATAGGGAGAATCCTCAGCCATCGATTCCGGGAAGACAACGTCGTTACCGACAACGACGTATATCATCTGATCGGGACCGAGTACGATTTGGTTTGTCCCGTGGCCGTATCGGCTCTGGTAAGGGAGGCGTTGCAAAAGTTGCTGCGACTCGAACTGGCCGTCCCCGTCCAAGTCTTTCAACCGAAACAGCGCTTGCGTGTCCGTCGCCCCAACGTACAGCGATTCGTGCGCGTACAGCACACCTCGAACATGCCGAAAAGCGTCGGTCTGTTCGAGCTTTTCAAACGCAACGGTCGAGGCTTGTTCATCGATGGTCAAGCGACCCAGCCCCTGAGCATCGAGACCGACGATCACTCGGCCCTTGTCGTCCATGGTCATGCTGATCCAGGAACCTTCTCCTTCCTGCGCCGACCGCAACAACTCGACCCTAAACCCGTCGAGTACTCGGATCGAGCTCGCAGGCGTCGCCTGTCGCTCGGCTGCATGGCCAAATGCAGCAACGATCGACAGCGGCAACGCGGTCAACCAGTTTGAGATCATTCGTTTCATCGGAAACTCCTTGGGTCGGACGCTCATCGAGTAGCCTTCCGCGTTCACAGGCATTTGCGATTCGGTGCCCCCGGGGCCACCGAAGGCTCTGAAACCTGCGATCATAGCAGCCGAGATCGCTGGATGGGAAATCCGGGAGTTGCTGCCTTGCCCGCAACTCAGCCCAGTCGCTTTTGGCGAGCGACTCCGACTGGGTGACTCGTTAGCCCAACCGCTCCGAACGGGACGTGAATGGCTGGGTCGGGGACATCTGAACTTGTCTCGGGAAAAAGGATGCTGGCAACCGGTTTGTGTTACACTGACTTTGAACGGGGCGGCAACCGATCGGAAACTGGAAACTCGGCCCAATGAATGTCGACGCTGCAGGTGAGCCACCTCTCCCAAACGGACATGAACGCCCATCGCGAATCCTCTCGAGCGAGGGAGCAATCACGCTCCTGTTAGCGCTCGCCCTCTCGCTCGGCTCTTGGTTGGGAATCTCGCTGCCTAGTCCTCCAACCCGGGCGGCGGAGAATGCAGAGCCCGACGCGGGCACGGAGCTCTTTTTTGAGGACCAGATCGCACCGCTGCTGGAGAAGCATTGCGCGGAATGCCATACGACGGACGATCCCCAGGCGATGCTCGACCTTTCGTCGGCTGCCGGATTGGTTCGGGGCAGCCAATCAGGCCCGGTATTGACCGCGCGGAATCGGGAACGAAGCCTCCTATACGAGGTGGTCCGCGATGGCGAGATGCCACCTGAAGAGCAAGCGTTACCGCCCGAGGAAATCGAACTCCTGGGTCGCTGGCTCGATGGGGGAGCGAGATTTCGCAATCCGCCCGAAGGTTTCATTCGGATGGTCGACGAACATCAGGTGCTACCAATCCTGTTGTTGCGATGCACCGCCTGCCATGGGGCCAAGTTACGACGTGGCAATTTGGATCTCCGGTCCATCAAAAGCCTGCTCGCCGGGGGCGAAAGTGGCCCGGCGGCAATCGCGGGTGCCCCCGATGAGAGCCTGATGATCCGGCGGGTCGAAAGCGAAGCGTGTCCCCCGCCCGGCCAGTTGTTGACTTACTTCGTTGCCCGTCCCAGTCCTAGCGAAGTCCAAACCCTACGCAGTTGGATCGGCGACGGGATGCCTCGCGAAACGCCCGTTGCGTCGGCGAGCACGCTCAACGAACCCGACCCATCGGTTACCGAAGCTGACAGGCGACACTGGTCGTTCCGTCCGCTCCCAGCAAGGATCGAGGTGCCTCACGTCGCTGGCGCTGATCGCTTGCAACCAGTCGACGCCTTCATCGCGGCCAAACTTAAAGACCAGGGTCTGGATTTTTCACCGCCGGCCGATCGTCAGCAACTGATCCGACGCCTCTACATCGATCTCACCGGCCTCCCCCCCACGGTCGACGAGTTGTGGATCTGGACGGATACACCCCGCAGCGACTGGTATCCCGCGTTGGTCGATACGTTGCTCGCATCACCCCGGTATGGAGAGCGGTGGGGCAGACATTGGCTCGATCTCGCCGGTTACGCCGACTCCGAAGGGGGACAATCTGAGGATCCGGTCCGAGCGTTCGCTTGGAAATACCGTGACTACGTCATACGCTCCTTCAACAGCGACAAGCCTTGGGATCGCTTTCTGTTGGAGCAATTGGCGGGCGATGAACTGGCGGACTACCGCCGACCGGAACTGCTCGACGATGCCGTGATCGATAACCTGATCGCAACCGGGTTCCTGCGGATGGGTATCGATGAGACCGGATCTCGGACAATGAATTTTGTACCCGAGCGAATCGGCTTGATCTCGGACGCGTTGAACGTTGTAAGTTCCGGGATCATGGGCCTAACGCTCGAATGTGCCCGCTGCCACAATCACAAATACGATCCGATCCCGCAAAGCGATTACTACCGCTTCAAAGCGATCTTCCAGGGCGCGTTCGATGAATATGACTGGCTGACGTGGAAGGATCGCAATCTCGACCTCGAATCGTCGGCTGAGGCCGTCGCACGCAAGACACACAATGCCCCGCTGGAGAAGCTTCTTAAACAACTCCGCGAGCAACGAAAGGCATGGCTCAAGAGCAATCGAACCGACCCCCGCATGACGGAAGCGACACTGGTCGCAAGTGACCCGCGACTGGCCGTGGAGTTGCAAGCCATCGACCAGGAAATCGAGCAGGCGGAACAAGAATTGATTCCGCCTCCCACGGTGCGCGCGTTGTGGGACCGGGGACGACCGTCACCAACCTATGTTTTGGTGCGAGGGGAGCACGATCGACCGGGACGCCAGGTTGATCCGGGAATCCCATCCGCATTGAGCGACGGCACGAGCCCGATCACGATCTCGCCTCCGTGGCCTAGTGCCGAATCGACCGGCAGGCGTCTGGCGTTGGCGCGATGGATCGTTGACCCCGGCCATCCTTTAACGGCGAGGGTTCTGGTCAACCGCATCTGGAGCCTACACATGGGTCGCGGGATCGTAGCCACGCTCGACAATTTCGGACTCCAAGGGGCCGCGCCAACTCACCCCGAACTCCTCGATTGGCTTGCTCGGGATTTGATCGATAACGGGTGGTCTCTCAAATCGCTCCATCGACAAATTCTACTGTCGCGAGTTTATCAGCAATCCAGCCATACGCGCCCGGAACACCATCAGCTCGACCCCGAAAATCACCTGTGGTCGCGGATGAATGTGAGACGATTCGATGCCGAAGCTTTGCACGATTCGTTGCTAGCGATCGCCGGTCGCTTGAGCGACACGATGTATGGTCCGCCCGCTCCGGTTGCCGTCCGCGAAGACGGATTGGTCATGGCCCTGCCTGATGAAGACGGACGCCTTCGCCGGAGTATCTATGTGCAATTGCGACGTACCGAGATACCGACCCTGCTCGGACTTTTCGACTACCCCGAAATGAATCCCAACTGCATCCAGCGGTCGACCTCGACGGTTTCACTGCAGGCGTTGATTCTGCATAACAATGGTCAGGTCCACGAATGGGCCGGCGACCTAGCGAACCGCATCCTCGCGAGAGCGAACGAGAACGGAAATGACCTGATCAACGAAACCTTCTTGACGGTCTACAGTCGCCAGCCAACCGCTGATGAACACACCGAAGCCCAGAAACACCTAGCTCAAATCGCGGAAATGTGGCGTGAAGCTGGAAACCAGGAGCCCGAGAGCGCACGACTGGCATTGAGAAACCTTTGTCACACCTTGATCAATTCGGCAGAATTTTCCTACATCGATTAACGACCATGCAAGCTTCATTTCAAGCCTCCCGAAGGTCGTTCATGGCGAGCACGGCCGGGTCGCTTTGCTCCGTAGCCTTGCACGCACTGATGGACCAGGAGCGCCTTCGGGCCGAGCCGGTCTCGGCAAAAGCGGATTTAGCGGCTAAGCCGGTACACCACCGGGCTCGCGCCCAATCCGTAATCCACCTCTTCATGAACGGTGGTCCGAGCCAGATGGACTTGTTTGATCCCAAGCCCGAATTGGACCGGCACGCGGGCAAGAGTTTTCCTGGCAACGCGGAGCAGGTTGGGAACGTGGCGACCGCGAATGTCGGAACCCTGATGCCGAGCCAATTCAGCTTTAGCCAGCACGGCAAGTCAGGGATCTGGGTGTCCGAAGCGTTGCCACACACCGCCAGCGTGGTCGATGACCTCTGCTTCCTGCACTCGATGTGGACCGACCATCCCAATCACGACAACGCGCTTTACAAAATTCACAGCGGCCGTCTCTTCATGGGGCATCCTTCGCTGGGGTCTTGGGTCATTTACGGTCTCGGATCGGAATGCCAAGACCTCCCCGCTTACGTCGTCCTGGATGACCCACTGGGACTGCCAAAAAACGGAGTTCGAAATTGGACAGCCGGCTATCTACCGCCCGTCTATCAGGGAACTCGATTTCGAACGGTGGGCTCGCCGGTGCTGAACCTAGCCCCCGAGTACGAGGAACCTGCTCGAATTAGTCAGCTTGCCAACGACTGGCGACGCCGTCTCGATCAAAGGCATTTTGCCGAACGCAGCGACACCCCGGAGTTGGACGCGAGGATCCAGGCTTACGAGCTTGCCGCACGGATGCAACTCGGGGCAAGTGCCGTACTGGACATATCGGGCGAGACCCAAGCCACGCTGGATGCGTACGGAATCGGCGATCCGATCACCGACTCCTACGCTCGGCGTTGCCTGCTGGCGCGACGTATGGTCGAGAGAGGCGTCCGCTTCGTGCAGTTGTTCATGGATGACCAGCCTTGGGACAACCACAGCGACTTGAAAACGACTTTGTTGGCGGCATGCCGACGCACCGACCAACCCGTCGCCGCACTGATCCGAGACCTCAAACAACGTGGCCTGCTGGATTCCACTCTGGTCGTTTGGGGCGGTGAGTTTGGCAGAACGCCAACCTCGCAGAAGGTCGGAGATGCGTTCAGTGGCCGTGACCACAACATGCAAGGCTTCACGACTTGGCTTGCTGGCGGTGGGGTGCGTCCTGGCATGGCCTATGGCCAAACGGATGAACTCGGGCATCAGGCCGTCGAGAACCCGGTCAGTGTCCCTGACTTTCACGCCACGCTGCTGCATGCGGTGGGACTCGATCACCAGCAATTGTTCCACGAACGAAATGGGTTGCGTGAGAAATTGACGGGCCTGAAGGAACCGCGAGTGGTGACGGAGATTTTTTCATGAGTCAACCCTTGAGACATAATCGCAGGCAGTGGCTCCGAGAGAACCTAGTCTCCGCAACGACGGCGTCGATCGCGATAACGGCGAGCGGGGGAGAGCGTCCGAGTTCCGTCAGTGATGCGAAGTTTATGACCGACCAAATCTCGGCGACGGGAAGCGGTGCCGTGGACAGTAACGTTCACCTCGGGCAGTGGCCATTTCGCCACTTGCCCGACGCGGACCTGGCAACCCTGATACCCAAGCTGAAACGCCTCGGAATCACGCGAGCCTGGGTCGCCAGTTTTGACGGGATTCTGCATCGCGACGTTGCGGGAGTGAATGCCCGACTCGCCACGACCTGTCGTGATTCGAATCACGACTTCTTGGTGCCGTTCGGAACGATCAATCCGAACCTCCTGGACTGGGAAGAAGACCTTCGGCGATGCCACGAAACTCATCAGATGGCTGGGGTCCGAATCTACCCGGGCTATCACGATTACCTGCTAGGCTCCCCGCAATTCGAGCGACTGTTGTCACTTGCCACGCAGCGAGGCCTACTCATTCAGGTCACCCTGTCGCTGGAAGACACCCGCACCCAGCACCCGCGATTGCGAGTCGCCGATGTTGACCCCAACCCGCTGCCGGCCCTGTTAAGCCGTCATCCGAATGCTCGTCTGATGCTGCTGAATGCTCGGCTCAGCCCGCAGGCGATTCGTGCGCTGGCCGAATGCCCTCAGATCCACTTCGACACCGCGAGAGTCGACGGCACGAACGGGGTCGCCAGTTTGGTTCGAGCGACCTCATCCCAACGCGTGCTACTGGGCACCCATAGTCCATTCTTTATTCCCGAGGCAAATTTGATCAAACTCTATGAGTCGGACCTATCGGACCACGATCTGGGGCTTGTGATGAGATCGAACGCGACGGATCTGCTGGGTAGTCAAATCGCCGCCCCATCGGCTGCCATCAAGTAGGCCTGATGACCTCACCGCAACCCCCTCGTCGCCCCCATCCCGAGCGATTCGGTCTGCCACCGCAGGCAGAATTGGATCGCTACCGCATCTGGGATTCTTATCTCACACCGACCATGGTCGATCCTGATGGTACGCGACTGCTGCGCGACATCAACGAGACCCTGCCGCGACTGATGACGGTGTCCATCCGCAGGTTTTGTATCTTTCTTCATGTCGGCCTTGGGACTGCAGAGCCAGCGACCGAACAGTGGGTTCGCGAGCATCCGGAAACGATCGATGCGCCATTAAAAGCCTGGCCCGAGCGGGCCCTGGGATTGATTCAACTCAATGCCTCCGATGTCCCTGGTTCGTTGGACGCGATCAACCGCTGGATTGCCGATGGCCCGATGATCGGGGCCTACTTTCCTGGCGATTCGCGTAACCAACTTCCCTGCAACCATGTCAATTACGACCCGCTGATTACCCGGGTGGCCGACCTGGGTGGCCTGATCATGCAGCACACTTGGGCTACCACTGGTGGCAAGAGCCACCCGGGAGTGTCTACCCCGGCGGATCTGGCCGAGTTGGGATCAAGATTCCCAGAAATCCGCTTCGCTTGCGCCCATGCGGGGGGCGAGTGGGAAACCGGTATTCGGTCGATTCGTGCCAGTGAGAACGTAAGCATCGAGACCTCCGGATTTGACCCCACGGCCGGATTCATTGAAATGGCCACTCGAGAGTTGGGGGAGTGTCGAATCGTCTTCGGCAGCCATCTCCCTTCCCGATCGCTTGGCACCGAATTGGGAAAGGTGTTCGGGGCACGAATATCGGAATCGGCTCGCTTTCGTATCCTGGGGGAAAACCTACGGGAGTGGCTAACACCGATTTTGCGTTCCAAGGGCCTCGCGACCGAACCGTGATGCGATTCTGGCACCACGACGAGCCCGCCTAATCGGTACTCTGCCGCAGCGATTCCTGGCGGTTTCTCCGCATTGCCGGCTGGCGACGTGAGCGCCGTTGTTCGGGAAAAACGTGCCCGTTTCGCGCGTCGACCGACGACCAGGTAGAATGCATTTTGGTGGCAGCGGTCGATTTCCGGCCGAGTGATTTTTCTACCCCCTGAAGTGATGATTCCCGTGATTCGATCGTTCGAGATGGCCTGTGCCCTCGCCGCTTGTTTAATCCTCTGTTCAGCAACTCTCCCGGCCGCGGCGCAAACGCTAGCACCGCAAGTCGATCCACAGGCAGACACCGACTATCAGCAGGATATTCTTCCCGTATTCGTTAAGTACTGCGGTGACTGCCATTCGGGTGCCCAGCCCGCGGCCGGCGTGGCCTTCGAACTGCTCGACCTTGGGAGGGCGAAGACCCTTGATCGGACAATCTGGAAAAAGGTCCACACGCAAATTGAAGCCGGGATCATGCCACCTCCGGATTCTGAGCAACCCACGGATGAAGAGCGTCAAAACTTGTTGGGCTGGATCGATCGGAATGCCTTGGAAGTGAGCTGTGAAGGCCCTGCCTATCCAGGGCGTGTGACTCTGCGCCGACTCAATCGCAATGAATACAATCGCACCGTTCGTGATCTGACTGGGATTGACTATCGTCCGGCAGACCAATTCCCCTCGGATGACGTTGGTTACGGATTTGACAACATCGGCGATGTTTTAACGCTACCGCCCGTGTTGCTCGAAAGATATCTCGACGCGGCTGATGAAATCGTGCGTCGAGCGATCCTCGTTCCTGAGGCGGAGTTCGCGCCGGCAGCAATTTTTCCTGGAAAAACACTGGCTTCGGTCGGCGAAGTTGGGCAGGAGCACGCCTTCGCCACAACCGCAAACTACCTGATCCGCGCGGAAGCTTACGGCGATCAAGCCGGAATCGAAGCGGTAAAAATGGAATTCCTCCTGGACGGAAAGAGCCTGCAGGTGATCGAAGTTGCGGCGACCTCCGACAGTCCTTCCAACTACCAAATCTCGATTCCCGTGGAAGCCGGACACCACCGCGTCGCGGTCAAGTTCCTCAACGATTACTACCAACCGGACAATCCTGATCCCATGCTGAAAGGGGATCGCAATCTGCATGTTCGCTCCCTTTCAGTGGTCGGCCCGATCGGCGTTCTGCCAGCCGACTTACCCGAGTCGCATCGACGCTTGCTCCCGCACACGCCGCCCAAAGGTTCGGAACGCGAAGCGTTGGTGACCGCGGCGCGTACCAATTTGTCTCTACTGTTACCGCGAGCGTTCCGGCGACCGATCGCTCCTGAAGAAGTGGAACGCTATGTCACGATCATGGCGGCAGTTCTCGACGACGGTGCTAGCTTCGAACGCGCGATGCAAGTGGCGTTCCAGGCCGTTCTGGTCTCGCCTCGGTTTCTCTTCCGTGTCGAAAAGCAACCCTCGGACAAGGACGCGACCCCGATACGACGACTGGATGACTTCGAATTGGCGACGCGGATCAGTTATTTCCTCTGGGGCAGTCAGCCTGACGAGGAATTGTTTGAGGCCGCCAGCCGAGGCGACCTGAGCGAACCGAAAAAGCTCCGAAGTCAGCTCCGTCGCATGCTCCAAGACCAACGGATCGAAGGCTTAATCGAAAATTTCGTCGGACAATGGCTCCAATTGCGCAACTTGCAAACGATCTCAATCGATCGCAACCGCTTTGCGGAGTTCACGCCGGAAATGCGCACGTCGATGCGGCGGGAGACGGAGATGTTGTTCGAATCGATCGTGCGCGAGGATCGCAACGTCATGGAGCTGATCACAGCCGACTACACGTTCCTCAATGAGCCGTTGGCGAAGCTGTACGGAATCGAAGGTGTCTCGGGACCCGAGTTTCGCAAGGTTTCGCTGACCGGCACAACTCGAGGAGGGCTGCTGGGACAGGCAAGCGTGCTGACGGTCACCTCCAACCCGACGCGTACCTCACCCGTTAAACGCGGAAAGTGGATCCTCGAAAATCTGCTCGCCACGCCTCCACCCCCGGCTCCGCCCAACGTCCCATCGCTGGAGTCGCAGAAAAAAGACGGCCAACCGGCGACTTCACTCCGCGAACAGATGGAACTGCATCGATCCAAGCCAGACTGCGCTGCCTGTCACCAGTTGATGGATCCGCTCGGTTTCGGACTTGAAAATTTCGATGCCATTGGACGCTGGCGAGACGAAGACCAGGGAGTCGCGATCGACGCACGAGGCGAGCTCCCCGACGGCCGCACCTTCTCCGGGCCAATTGAACTCAGGCAAATTTTGATCCAGCGTCAAGCTGACTTCCGCAGGTGCATTACCGCCAAACTGTTGACCTACGCGTTGGGGCGGGGCCTGGAGTATTTTGACGAGTGCACTTTGAACGAAATTACCCATGGTATGGGAGCCGGTGAAGATCGCTTCGAATCGTTGATCTGGCAGATCGTCAACAGCGTTCCGTTCCGGCACCAAGCGAGCACCCCAATGCCGGAATGACCCGATTTCACTGGCGATTGCCGCAGCAATTCCGTACAATTTAAGGATCTTCGATCCCGTCTCGGTGGGGCGATGATCCTTCCACACTCCCCCCGCCATCTGGCCCTGCGGCTCATCGAAGTCGCTCAGTTCCCATCGCGATCCAGATCAACTCGACAAGGGCAATACGATGACTTCTTCTAACATTTCCCGCCGAACGGTACTCAAGGGCCTGGGTACAGCGATCGCTCTGCCGATGCTCGACGCCATGGCCCGGCGAGCCTTTGGCGCCGAACAGCCGAAAAAGCCGATCAGGATGGCGTTTTTGTACGTACCCAACGGCAAGCACATGCCGGACTGGCTACCGACCCGAGAGGGCACGGGGTACGAAATGCCGCGAACGCTGAAGCCGTTGACCGGATTGAAGGATGATTTTTGCGTGCTCTCCGGACTCACCCATCAGAAAGCCGATGCCAATGGGGATGGTGGTGGCGACCACGCCCGTGCGCTCACGACCTTCTTGACGGGAACTCAAGCTAGAAAGACGGATGGGGCTGACATACGCGCGGGCGTGTCCGTCGACCAAATCGCCGCTCAGCACTTCGGCAAATTTACACGCTTCGCTTCCCTGGAAGTCGGTGCCGATGCCGGCGCCCAGTCAGGCAATTGCGATTCGGGTTACAGTTGTGCCTATTCCTCGAACATCGCATGGCGAAACGAGAATCAGCCTGTCCCGAAGGAGGTCGACCCCAAGCTCATCTTCGACCGCTTATTCACTTCGGGCCGTCCTGGCGAATCGGCCGAAGCTCGCGCCCGCAGGGAAAAATACAACAAGAGCATCCTCGACATGGTGCGGGATGATGCCCGCAAATTGCAGCAGAATGTTGGCGGAGCGGATCGTCGGAAACTTGATGAGTATTTGACCGCCATTCGAGAACTCGAAGTCCGCATCGATAAAGCGGCGCAGACTCCGGACGATCAGACGCTGGCAGCGAAGCGACCGCAAGGAATTCCGGCATCTTACGAGGAACATCTGCGGATCATGGGCGACCTAGTGGTGCTCGCGTTCCAGACCGATACGACTCGCGTTTCGACTTTCGTGTTCGCCAATGAAGGGAGCAACCGCAGCTATCCGTTTTTGGATGTACCCGAAGGCCATCACGACCTTTCGCATCATGAAAGCAAAGCAGAAAAGCAGGCGAAGCTACAAAAAATCAACGAGTTTCATGTCACCCAACTGGCCTATTTCCTCGAGCGACTGAAGTCGGTACGCGAAGGCGACGAGTCCCTGCTCGACCGTAGCCTTGTCGTATATGGCAGTGGGATTGGCGATGGAAACGCCCACAACCACAACAACCTGCCGATCATTTTGGCGGGCAAGGGTGGGGGACTGGTCCAGCCCGGCCGTCACGTCGCGTTTGAAGACGGCACGCCTTTGACCAACCTGTACGTCTCCATGCTCGATGGCGCCGGCATTCACTTGGAACAGCTAGGCGACAGCACTGGACGACTGACCCTTTGAAGCAAGGCCAATCCCCTACGCAATCGCCTCGGGGACCCTGGTGAGTTTCAAGATCAGTCGCCGGGGTAGGCCTGGGAAGCTACGAAAAATACCGAATCACCGATTTGACATGCCCCCGCAGCGGATGACCACTCCAGCCAACCTAAAATCGGCAGGCGAGACGAGAACTGATCATGTCTAACCCAAGTCGCCGCCAAAGGGATCCGCGTCAGCCCCGAAACGGCATTTGCCGTGGGTGGGGAGGAGGCTCACTCGGCGGGGGTTCCATCTGAAACTCTTCCTGCCAACGACGTCGCTCAACTGGGCTGGCGTAGTATTTCAGCCAGGTCTGCTCGTCCGCTTCATCCAAGCATCGCCAATGCAAATAGTTCCGCGGGAGGTCGACCTTTTTTTCGCAGCTGGGAAGAATGTCACGATAAATGAGGGTGTAGAGCTGACGATCACCCAGATGATCCGTGCACTCCAGAATGACTCGTGCGGTGTGTAGTTGGCGGATGGTTTGCCATAGCAATCGATGTAGGGAATCTTGGTCGAGTGCGTCCGGGTGGGGCAACTCGAGAGGCGGACTAAACCACTGGGAAATCGGCATGGCCGGTGCCCGCTCCCATGCCAACATAGATGCCAAGTACTCGTTTTCAACCACCAGTGGCATGCGGCCGCCGGACGGCTCACAAACCGAGTCGTCGATGTATGGCTCCAGTTCGTCCCGAAGCCGCGCGTTGTCGAGTAGTAAATCGACTTCGTCAAAAAACGGTCGACCCAGTTCGCTCATGCTAAATCCATCCCCAACGTCGAGACATCTCGCTCGGTCGAATATCACCGGGCTTGCAGGGGCCAACGAAAATCGATCCCGTCACCGCCCTACCTTGATTCGATCTTATCCCTGGCGACTGCTAGCTCAAGAACTGGATGAATGAAAACAGGACACGAACAAAAAAAAGCCTTTTTTCAAGTCGGGCGATCGCTACGACCGATCCCATTTGCCACGAACGGGCGTTGAGCGTTTCGAAAAAGAAGTTTGAGAAGGTACGTGCGCCCCGCTGCGGCATGTGGGGATGGGTAACGTCGGTTCAGAAGCGGTTCAACCCCTGATACCTTCTCGCCGAGACTTCGTCCATTTCCTGCTGCTGTAGTTTCGCGCACCGGGTAGTCCAGGCGAGTTTGGCCCGCTTTCGCAAAGCCTCCCATCTGCGGTACTCGATTTCCGCTGACATCAGTGCGGCCTGACTACTCTCCATCTCAGACTCCAGGTCGTTTTGCAACCTCGCCAGTGCAGCATCCTCGACTGCCATCTGCTTTTCAAAGTCCCCCTGCTTTCGCAAAGCATCAATCCGGAGGAGACCGAACCGGGTGTCACGATAAGCCGAAACCGCTTCCCATGTTGCTCGCCGCAACTCCTCTCGTTGCGTCTGGACCGCGATCAGCCTCGCTATCGCCGCAGCCAACTCGGCACGCGACGCGTTTCTCTCAGTCTCGCGAAGGCTTAAGATCGATTCAAACTCAAATCGAAACATTCTTCCCCTTTAACGCGGATCAACCAGAAGCGGCAAACATCATCGCACAGGCGGGACCACTTGGCCCATCGCTACCAGAGCGGATTGACTCTGCTCAAGCGAATAGCATTCATTCGATCCTTGACGAAGCAAGGATTGGGCGGATTCCCGAATCGCGATCGCTCGATCCAGCTGAGGCTGTACGCCCGGCCGGTACGCTCCGATCGAGATCAACTCGGCATGGCGTTGATATTCAGCCAAATCCTTTCGGAGCGATTCGGCAGCCGCCATGACGTGACTCTCAACCAGATGAGGCTGAAGCCGACTGACGCTCTCCAGAACATCGATCGCAGGCCAATGGGCCTCGTTGGCTAACCCCCGACTGAGCACGATGTGACCGTCCAGTAGACCTCGCACCGTATCGGCTATGGGCTCATTCATATCATCGCCCTCAACCAGCACGCTATAGAACGCGGTGATCGAGCCGGATTCCGTCCTGCCAGCCCGTTCGATCAAGCGTGGAAGTAGGGAGAAAACACTGGGGGTATAACCACGCGTGGTTACCGGTTCACCCGCAGCCAGCGAAAGTTCTCGTTGGGCCATGGCC
Source organism: Planctomycetaceae bacterium UBA6172 (assembly GCA_002422955.1). Taxonomy (GTDB): domain Bacteria; phylum Planctomycetota; class Planctomycetia; order Pirellulales; family Pirellulaceae; genus UBA6163. The sequence continues at coordinate 54,776 of DITY01000230.1, read as the reverse complement.
ATGCGAGTAATCGAATCGACGAGTAAGAGAACGTGCTTTCCTGAATCCCGCATCGATTCGGCAATCGCACTGGCAGTCCAGGCCGCCTGCACTCGCACCGCCGCGGGCTGGTCACTGGTAGCAACGATGATGACACTCCGAGCGATCCCTTCGGGACCGAGCGTCCGTTCGGCGAACTCACGCACCTCCCGCCCCCGCTCGCCAACCATGGCAATCACAATTGCATCCGCTTCTGCACCTCGAGCCAACATCCCGAGCAGGGTACTTTTGCCCACTCCTGAACCAGCGAAGATGCCCATCCTTTGGCCGCGGCCGATAGTCAACATGGCATCAATTGCCTTGACGCCGGTCGACAACGCCTCGTCAATCGGAGGCCTGGAAAGGGAGGGCGGGGCAGGGGTATCGTCAGTACAAGCCGCCAGGCCACGCGGCAACGGCTTGCTATCGATCGGTCGCCCTAACGCATCCAATATCCTGCCGAGCAACTGTGGGCCAACTGGAATCCGCAAAGTATCTGCGATCAGTGTCACCAAATCGCCCGCGCGAAACGCGCCAAAATCTCCCAACGGAGCCAACATCGGACAGACTCCGTGGAATCCGATCACCCTGGCAACGCAGGACCGTCCATGTACCGAATCGATTCTCATAATCGATCCCAGCGGGGCGATCATCCCCTCGACAACAACATTGCCACCAACAACCGAAGTGATGCGCCCCCGAATTGCCAACGGCGAGGTCATTTCGATCCTCCGTCGAAGCGCAAGTGGCGGTGGCAGCGGTGGCAAACTAAGCATCCTTTAAGACCTCGGCGAGACGAGCCAGTTGAGCTTCTAAAGTCGCGGCTACCTCGCCTCCATGCTGTCGAATCACCACCCCTTCCCGAGGAACCGATTCGTCGGTTACGAGAGTTGTATCCTCGGGCAATCCGGGCTGCGACAAAAGTTCTTCCAAGCTCGGTCCCATCTCAGCGAGCGTTTCGGGATGAACCGCAACGACCAATCGGTTAGCCGAACGGGATGCCCACAACGCTTCGGCTACCCAATCTGCGATGATCTCCGGTTCACGCTCCAACCGTCGCCGAATGATTCGCTGTGCAATCCCGACCGCTGTTTCAATTAGCGTTTCCGCATACTGAGTCATCCACTGCTCGTGAATCTCGCTGAGTTGACGGACCATCGCCTCAGAGACTGCCCCCTGCTGACTCATCCTCGTATCGATTTCCTGATTCAGCCGAGCCTCCGCTTCCAGCGCAGCCTCGGCCCTCCCGGCGAGCAAGCCTTCGTTGTGGGCGTGTTGGCGGAGTTCGTGGGCTTCGCGGATCGCCTGCTCACGCAGCTGAACGATCTCCTGACGCCAGCCTTCAAGTTGTCCCTTGGCTTGCTTCGAAAGGTCCTCGAAGTTGAAGCCTGCCAGGCCAGATGGGGCAACACTCCCATGTACGACAGCAGCGGCATGAGGCTTGAGAATGGCAGCCATGGCTTCAAATTTAGCAATCAAAGAGGCGAGTGACAGATGCGAAGCTCAGGGAGATTCCACTCCACTGACGACGTTAACTTTATGCAGCCTTGGCCAACTTGATGCTGGAAGCTTGACCTGGCGATGCGGAAGTTGGCGGAACGGGAGAAAATTTTCCTGAAAGCGTTTCCTCTGAATCCAACTGGCGAGCGACCAGTTCCAGCGATTGATCGATATCGCGAAGCTCGATACTCCCAATTCTGGAAAGCTGTTTTCTCGCCCGACGGGCTTGCCCCCAGGAAAGCAGGTTCAGGACAGCGTCCGCCTTGGACTGCGGTAAACCGCACAAAGCCAAGATGGCCTGTCGAGATTCGACAGCTGCCAAAGCCTCACGCAGCCGAACAACCGGAACCGTCAACAACCGGTCATGCGCTCGTTGGGCAGCCGCCGAGCGGGACTCGCGGGACTCGACTCCCGTCCCTTCGAAGTCGGAACCGATGATATGACCGACTTTGAAAGGATCACTTGCCGTCGGCGCCACATCGACTTTGGCTCGCGAATCGCGAATGGATCCTGCAGGGCTGATCGAACCGAGTCCCGAAGGGACTTCGTACCAGTTAGTCGGCCGTTCAGCCCGCGGTTTCGCAGTTTCAGGCATCTCGGCCAAGATTGAATTCAGGATGCCTTGCCCCCGGGTACCACCAAGATTTGGTCCCGACGTCTTCTCCTCCAAAGATTCCCATTGACTTGGGAATCCTGGGACCTGGCTGGGCGCCGAAAGTAGTCGGTGGCGGAGTTGAGAGGCAATGTCACTCAATACTTCACGTGAGGGGACGTCGAGCTTCGCAATCCTTTTCATCACCTCCGCACGCAACGCTGGCCCAAGGCTGGACAAGAGTCGAGCTGCTTTATCAGGCGCCATGGCTGCCAGGATGATCGCGAGCGTTTGAGGGTTTTCTTCGCGCACTCGCTGGGCCAGGATTTCGTCATCTACCTGGCTAAGAAATTGCAATGGATCGCTGTCCTCTTCTGTGGCTGAGGATCGACGTCTGGAGCCGGTTGTCGAATCGGATCGTTGACGTGCCGTTTGCGAAAACACGATCTCCGCGGCGTCCGACCGCTCAGCCAGCGTCGCTGGCGAGGTGTCGGCAACAAAATCTGGCGTGCCAGCGGTCGCACCTCGCTCTGGCTCGAAGCGAGGAACCCCATCCAGTTGATCAGCCGATCTTGAGAACTCAGAAGTTGGGGACTGGTTCTGATCAAGCCCAGGCCTGCCCAGAGGCCAAAGTAAACGTACGACCGGAACAGCGATTGCAATTGCAAACAACCCCAACAATGCGAGCACCCGCCACGAGTCGGACACCCAACTCACCATCCCCTCACCGGCTGTGTACTCAGCGCTTTCAGCCACACTCGGTTGCGGCAGATCGGGGTAATCCCAGACACTTACGAGAGGAACGGCATCATCGTCTGGGACGCTCGTTGGCAATAACGGCGTGACGGCCGCCTTGATCTGGTTTTCGGTTTCAACCCGTTTCCGCTGGCGCATTTCGTCGGTCGGCATTGGCATTTCGACCGCTGCCTTCTCAGGATTCTCCCGAAGAAAGTCTTGTAACAAAATTTGGTCGTAGTAGCTGGCTGGTAAACCGACCGAGATCCGAATCCGCTTGACTTGAACGTTAGTCAGCCGAGTCCGCTCTGATTCCGTATTCCCCCCCGGGCCAACCGCTTGGTTTGCGGCCCCCACCCGATAGTCCTGCGGCTGGGCCAAAGTAAGGCGTCGACTACCAACCTCACGCGTTTCGGCTCCCAAGCTTTCCGACTCGGGCGTCGCGGCTGCCAAGACACGGCCACGAAAATCTGGCGAGCCGCCAACGAGTTCATTTCCCTGGCTTCCCGAATCGATCGTCGGGTCCACATCCAGCTCGGCATGGGCGGTAACGCGAATGGGGCCGTACCCCGTCAAGGCGTTCTGAACTTTCTGCTCGTACGCATTTTCCTCCTCCAGTCGCTTGCGCAGCACTGGATCTTCGTCCTCCCGTGAGGGATCGATCTCCGAAGCGTTGGTGTCGATGACTACGACATCATCGCTTCGCATATCGGCATAAGAGGCTCGAACCAGCTCCTTGATCATATTGACCCGGAAATTGGTCAACGGATCCGTTCCTTCGGGGGAAACGAAAACGCTCGCGGACTGAGATCGAGAACGGGACAACCCTGGTCGTTCGCCACGGTCATATTCAACACTGGCCCATCGAATTTCGGGAAAAGCACTGATTTTCCGACCGAGATCTTGAGCTTTCGCGTAGGACTCTCGGGCTTGTCGTTGTTCCCTCGATTCGAAGGGACTCGCCTGCTCGATGGCCTCCTGAACCCGCGACCGCAGCGACAGCGGGAGTGAGGCCGAATCGCTCAGAGCTGAGAAGTACTCGTTGCGGTTGACCAACGGCACACGAATCCGCCGTCCGTCTTCGCGAGCCCAAGCACTCAAACCGGCTTCGCTGAAGGCCATCTCGACCAAGTCAGCTTCGGATTCCGTCAGCGACCGCCCCCCAAAAAGATACTCAGAATCCTCAACCGAATCCGAGCCAAGGGTCCACGCCAATCCGATGACGATCACCACCAACAGACCGGCGCTCGTCCACCGGGATGCCACCGGCATTACCCGAATCGCCGTTTGCAGCCAATCATACGCCTGGACGAGGGATTTCATGATCGTTTCAAATTCGCGATGGAACTCAATGGCCAAACCATCGCGTGATGAAATGAAATTGCCGCGTTGATCACCATTGCAAACCCGGCCGACGAGCCCCACCGATGCTCAAATCAACCACCCGATACCCGACGCGACCCAGACGCCGAACAACGGAGTCGGGCCGCAAAACTTAAATGGTGGAAAACCGGTAACGGGAGACAAACTTAAGAAATCGAAGGACTCTCGAATAACGCCCGACCTACGACAGCGGCCCAGAAGCCCGTGCGCCGTTGAGCGACGAACCGCCGGGAACCTAGGCCGCCTTCCGAACCGAGTCCTGAAACGGCAATGTCAAAGTCACGGCCACTCCACCCTGCGGGCAACTCTGCCACTGTGGCTTGCATCCCAAAGCAGCCACGGCGATCGAAAACTTATGCCCCCGACTGTCCAGATCGCCTCCGGTATCCGCGATCTCCAACTCCACCCCGTGTGAAGTCTGACATCCCGTCACCGTCAGCTCCCCGCCCTCGGTCATCTGCTCCAACGAACTCTTGACCAAACTGCGGACAACGTCCGCCAATCTTGCTTGGTCGGTGGTGGTGACCAAATCGATGGGGACATTGAGCTCAAAGAGGATCGGCGTGGGATGCTCCCTCAAGAGGGGAGAAACGACGCATTCGACCAAAACGGCTAATGAACAGGAGCGTTGACGGCTCGTACCAAGCCGCTCATCAGCCGCCTGAAAAAACCTGTTGTGTTTGTCGGACATGAGCACACTCCCTGCGCTGAAACATCTCGAAAACCCGATCCATCGGGTCGATCACTAATGTGCGTCATACGCGACTTAGGAGCCGCGTCGCAAGACGAAAAACAACGAAATTGGGAAACTCGGAAACTTACAGATGGGCGTCACTCTGTGACTCCCTCCGCAGCGAATGCCGGCTTGACACTCTTCTTCTTCAGACGATCATTCGTCCCAACGAACTCAAGAATCGCGCGCGTACCGGCGTCACCAAGTCGCGGCGTAGCAAGTCGAACAATTCGAGTATAACCGCCCGGTCGGTCCGAGAACCGGGAAGCGACACGATCAAAGAGAACCCGAGTAGCGTCCTTATCTCCGATCAGCTGCAACACCCGACGACGGGCGTTAACCACCGGCGCTCTAGCAGCGGCCCACTTTTGCCACTGATCGCTCTTCCGCCACGACTTGTAGTCGTCGCTTCCACGCAGTGCGGCGGAGGCGAATTGCTTTGCCTCTTCGGCGGCTGGGAGCGAATTCTTGGCGATGGTGATGCATTTTTCAACGAGCGGACGAACCTCTTTTGCCTTTTCCAAGGTGGTCACGATCCGACCGGGGACCTTAGGTGCATTATCCGCACCTTCCGCATCACGCTCGGTTAGGAAAATCGCGCTGGCCAAATTTTTCAAAAGTGCCTTGCGATGGCTGGAGCTTCTACCCAACCGCCGACTTTTTCTTCGATGTCGCATGATTCGATCCGTTGCCGTTGGCAACCAAACTGATGAAGTGAACGTGTCTCAAAAAGGCCACCCCGCTCTGCAACCCGCAGCGCGAAAGGAGACGTAAATAAAGCAGACTAACAACTAAAGAGCACTGGATGGCACTCGCATCCCGAGGTGCAAACCATATTGGGCAAGTTTTTCACGAACTTCATTGAGAGTGGTGTCTCCGAAGTTTCGAACTTCCAGCAACTGGTCCTCCGTCCGCTGAACCAAATCTCGCAAGGTAGCGATATTCTCGCTCTCGAGACAATTGTTCGCACGAACAGACAGACGAAGCTCCGCCAGCTTCATGTTCAGCTTGCTCTCGAGCTGTGCCTCGGCGGAACCAGCACCACCGCGACCTGCCGAAAAAATACTCGGCCCCAGCTCTCGATACTGCACGAAAGGATTGAGATGCTTTCGAAGAATCTTCGCGGCCTCGATCAAGGCCAGCTCGGGCGTCACCGAACCGTCGGTCCAAACTTCGAGAATCAACCGGTCGTAATTCGTCTTTTGCCCGACGCGGGTGTCTTCGACTTGGTAACGAACTCGCGTAACCGGACTAAAAACCGCGTCGACCGGAATGATACCGATCTCGTGATCTACCACGCTATGCTCAGTGCTGGGCACATAGCCTCGCCCATTCTCGACGACCATTTCCATCATGAAAGGGACATCGCGAGTGAGCGTCGCGATCACGTGATCCTTGTTGACGATCTCCACATCGGCATCAGTCTCGATATCCGCCCCCGTCAAGACCCCAGCCTTATTGCTTTCCAGCGTAATCACGCGGGTCGCTTCGCTGAGATTTCGAACGATCAGGCTTTTCACGTTCAGAACGATGTCCGTAACGTCTTCAACCACACCCTCGATGGTCGTGAACTCGTGCTGAGCACCCCGAATTTTAATCTGAGTTACGGCACTCCCCATGAGACTGCTAAGCAAAACTCTCCGCAGACTATTTCCAACGCTGGCGCCAAAACCACGTTCGAAGGGTTCGGCAATGAACTTTCCGTAATTGGACGTCAACGACTGCCGGTCGACTTCCAGAGTTCCTGGCAGCTCCATTCCGCGCCATCGAATGTGCATCGGGGAAAACCTCTATTTCGGGTAAATGTGGACGGACAACTCGGACAGCGGACGGTACAACCGCTAGCCACCCGCAACTAGACGCGGCGTTTCTTGCGAGGACGACAACCGTTATGAGGAATCGGCGTCACATCCTCGATCAACTTGACGTTCAGACCAGCAGCCTGCAACGAAGTGATTGCACTTTCACGCCCCGACCCGGGCCCCTTGACCCGAACTTCAACGTCCCGCATCCCGAACTTGGTGGCCTTCTCCGCCGCCTGCTGAGCCGCACACTGACCAGCAAATGGCGTGCTCTTACGACTCCCCTTGAATCCAGAGGTGCCAGCGGTCGCCCAACAAAGCGTATCTCCGCGGGGATCCGTAATCGTCACCGTCGTGTTGTTGAAGGTGCTGTGGATGTGAACAACCCCACTGCTAACGTTTCTACGAACACGCTTTTTCTTGTTTGTTTTTGCCACCGCGAAACCTGCCGAATCGTATTAACTGACTCTAAAAACCTTCAAAGCGACTGCACGACGCGGGACCGAACCCACACCGCCGCCGACAACAAACTCCACGCCAATCAACAAAGCCCGCCGAGAACCCGGCCGGCAAAAAACATCGATCGCGGCACCAGGCCATAAACCCAGTTAGCAATCCCATCCGAGCCGCAAACAGCCACGTGCTAGTCACGACCGACGAGGAGCTATCGCAGATCCTTAACACCCTTCTTACCGGCCACCGTTTTACGCGGACCCTTCCGCGTTCTCGCATTCGTCTTGGTCCGCTGCCCACGGACAGGAAGACTCGCCCGGTGCCGCATCCCGCGATAACACTTGATCTCCCGCAAACGGCTAATGTTTTGGGTGACTTGCCGACGCAACGGCCCTTCGACCGTGTAGTCACGCTCGAGCATCGTCGAAATCCGGCTCAACTCCTCTTCGGACAAATCGCTAGCACGACGGGCTGGATCGATCTGGAGCTTCTCACAAACCTCGCGGGCGGTGTAGAGACCAACGCCATAGAGGTAAGTTAGAGAATATTGAATCTGCTTTTCATTGGGGATATCGACCCCCATCATACGGGGCATGGAAAACCTCCGGTAGAACCGGTCATTTCGTGTTGGACGGCTGATTCCCGAGGATCGGAAAACCTGTTCGGCCGCGACTGCGGGAAATTACTGTCAATCGGGGATAAGAATATAGAGCGAACTTCGCCTAGGACTCAATGGGGACCGGCAATTTAAAAGCGGATTTTTTTCCGCGGACCCACTTTTGGAGCTCAGTTGGAGCGGAATCCCGCCCCGTCTGGGGGAATCGAGTCACTTCCGCAAGGCAAAATTCTGGCCAGTCCAAGTTAATCAGCGTGTCACCGGAAGCCGACGACCAAACCTGGGTCAGCCAAATCATGCTCACGTAGGGCATCATCAGACGGTAGATCTCGGCCCCCCCTACCACAAATCCCGGTGAAGCCAATTGATTGAGCCGCTGCATCGCCTGCCCGGGAGATGACACGGCATGAACCCCCGGGTACCGCCATTCTCGGTTCCGGGACAGCACGATAGTCTGACGACCCGGCAACGGCCGCCCGATCGAATCGAAGGTTTTCCGCCCCATCAGCAGCACCCCGCCCATCGTAAGGCGTTTGAAACGCCCCAAGTCTCGCCCCAAGTGCCAGGGCATCACACCATCGCTTCCGATGACCCCTGCAGAGGTGGCGGCTACCACCATCGCTGGGGCTCGGGCTGGGTGATGCTGGGTTACCAAAGTGGGCCGGTCGACTAACACAGGGGGCAAGGGACGGGTTCAAGTATCGATCAAATCTTCTGGCGGCAACAGGGGAGCCTTATTCTCTTCGGTTTCTTGCTTTTCTCGCCACGGCTTTTTGTCTTTGAAGCTCTGCAATTCTTCCTCAAGTTGCTCCAATTGCTCGTTGCCCAACTCCTTGGCCAACTCCACCGCCTTGCCGCTCCATTTAACGGCCTCGTCGAAGTCCCCGCTCTCGGCGTAGGCCGCGGCGAGAGTGCTGAGGATGTGGGGCTCTTTGAACTCGGTCAACTCCGCGGCCTCCTTACCGAACTGCACGGCCCGCGTGCCGCTGCGAAGACCATCCTGAGTCGACGTGGCTAGGACCCAAGCAAGATTGTTGAGGATGCCGCTTCGAAGCAGCGGATTATCGACCCCGAGATCGATGGCCCGCTCATAATCCCGAATCGCGTCCGCATGCTCCCCCAATCCGAGCAACGTGTCGGCGCGGGTCCGCAACGCCGAAGTATTGTCCGGATCGGCCTGCAGGATTTCGCTCGTCAATTCGATCGCCTTTCTGGGACGCTTGTCTTGAACGTAAAGGTTCGCCAACTGCAGCTTCCAGAACGGGTCGTCGGAACTGGCCTGCACAATAAGTGACATGTCATTGATCGCATCGGCCAAGCGGCCTTCCTCGACGGCGATGTAGCAGCGCACGCGTACGGCGGCGACGCTGTCCGCAACCCTCGGTTCTACCCGAATCGCTTGCTCCAAATCACCCTTGGCGGCTTTGACGTCACCGCGGCCCAATGAGATTTCGGCACGCTGCAGCAGGGAGATCGCATCCTTGGGTTGCAGCTCCAGCGCCTTGCCAAACTCGGCCAAGGCTTCGTCCTCCTTACCCTCGGCACGATAAATCAGACCGCGGAGCCGGTGCAAACCCTCGCTCGGACTGGCCTCAATCGCCTCACCGAGAAGCTTGAGCGCATCGTCCGTTCGCCCCAAGCTGACCAATTGCTCAACAATCACTTGGGCGACGGCCTGGTTGGTGGGGTCCTGCTTAAAAACCACCGTAAAGTCTTCGACAGCACCGGCGACATCCTCGGTTCGTAGCCTGTTCAGTGCTCGGGCCTGACGAGCCTCGGAACTGGTCGGATCGGCTTGGACCGCTAAATCAAAGTCGGCCTTCCTCGCCTCCTCTTCGGCCTGACAGAGGGCTCGAACCAAATACGCATTGCTCTGCGCTTTCGGGTCCTTGACCAGTAGCTCGACCGCACGCCCGGCCGACCTGCGGGCTTCTTCCAGATCGCCTTCGGGAAGCAAGTTAAGCCGCGCGATCAGCAAGTGGGCCTCGACCAAACCGGCGTCGCTCTCAATCGCCGAGCGAAGTGCCTGCAATGCCTCCGACCTCAACTGCCGGGCCCGAACGCCACCCCCTTGAGTCAATTCGGCGACGATTCCCTGAGCGCGCTCCAGGCGAATCGAGCCGACCATTTTTTTTGCAAAGGCCTGACTTTCCTCGCTCAAACCCTTCGCCAAGGCCGATTCCAGAAGCGTGATCACCGCCTGCAGCTGTTTCGGCGTTTCCGCGTCAATGCGGCGAATCATGGCCTCATCCAAGTCCGTCTGGCCATCCGTAGTTGCCGGTGGGACTGCGGTCGGTTTTGAATCCGCTTTGTCCGCGTCACTATCCGCTGCTGCCGCTGCCGGCTGCGTCGCTGCCGCATCCTGGGCGACCGCAATAAACCCTGACGGGATGAACATGGCGAGCCCGACGACCAAGCACCACAAGACAAAACTCAGCGGAGGCCCATCCGACCTGCGAAAAAGACGACAGCGATCACCGGGCGAAGTCGGCTGAACGCCCGACCCTGAAGGCAAGGATTCATCGCTCAACATCATCATGGGACGGCCTTGAAGGATTGATTTACTCGGAGAACGAAAGACGACCCAGCGACACACATTCTCACCCTCAACTGCGGACCGGTGGATGCACATGCCGATTTGTCCATTTTATCCTAACCGAATGACCAGCGGTTTGGACACACCGAAATCCGCCCCGTAGAAACCATCCCGCGAATTAGCGACCGCCAGATAAGACAGCTGCGCTCGACGACCGCTGGCGTTCGCCAGCCCGCTCGTGGGCGGGCTGAAACGAGCGACTTTTCCATTTGTTAGGCTTCACAAGAGACTCGTCATGACGTCAACGAGACCGCAAGTTTTTATTACCCGCCAAATCCCGCGGCATTCCCTCGAGCACCTCCGCAGCCAATGCGACTGCACTGTCTGGGCCGACCGACTTCCACCCACGCGGGAGGAATTGCTTCAGGGCGTCCGAGGCTGCCATGGCGTCCTGTCCTTGCTTTCTGATCGGATCGACTCTGAAGTTTTCGACGCCGCGGGTCCGCAACTGAAGGTGATCAGCAATTTCGCGGTGGGCGTTAATAACATCGACTTGGCGGAAGCTCGTCGGCGGGGTGTCGCGGTCGGCAATACGCCGGACGTACTGACCGACGCCACGGCCGACATTGCGGTGGCGTTACTGCTGGCGGCCGCGAGGCACCTGAAACCGGCCAGCGACCAAGTCCGCCGCGGAGAATGGCTGACCTGGGAGCCGACCGGGTGGCTGGGTTGTGACCTGGTTGGGCGCACGATCGGGATCGTCGGGCTTGGCCGAATCGGATTCGCCGTTGCCCAACGACTGGTCGGCGGCTGGGGCATGAAAGTTATCTATAGCTCCCGCAGTGAAAAGGACACATCGAAGATCGGAAGTGCCCGGCGGGTTCCTCTGGATGAATTGCTCCGGCAGAGTGATTTCGTGTCGATCCACACCGATCTGACCGAGCAAACGCGAGGCATGATCGGTGCCCCTCAGCTAGCGTTGATGAAAACGACCGCAGTCCTGGTCAACACGTCTCGTGGGGCCGTGATCGACCAACAGGCGTTGGCGGACGCGTTAACCCGCGGTCGGCCGATGGCGGCAGGGCTGGATGTCACCGACCCAGAGCCTTTACCGGCCACCCACCCCCTGGTGGAGTTACCGAATTGCCTGATCCTGCCACACATCGGCAGCGCGACAGTCGCGGCGCGTGACGCGATGGCAGAGATCTGTGCCGAGAACTTGATGGCTGGCCTAGCCGGACTGCCGCTCAGAGCAGCAGTCGTCCAACCTTAACCTCCGAGTGAGGCGATGGACCGGCCGCGGGGCACCCTGGACGCGCTGCGAACCCCAGGCCGACGACGGGAGCGTGCGTCCGCCAACCGCAAAAACTCGCTATCCTGAAGTTTAGTTTCAAGCCTGGGCACCGAACCGGCTGCCCTGGTCGCACCCCCTTACTCCTCGGTCCTCCCCTTTCCCAACCGCCTCCGCAGCCGACGTAGCGGAAGCCGAACCTGAAGTTCTCACCGCGATGAAACCATCCGAAACGACCAAGATCTTTTTTGATGCCGCCGCTGATCGACTGGAAATCAGCGAGTCCGTTCGCGAAATGCTGCTGATGCCGCAGCGTGAGGTTCAAGTCCAGGTAACTTTCGAGCGCGACAACGGCGAACTGGCCACGCACACCGGATTTCGCGTCCAACACGACAAAAGCCGGGGGCCGATGAAGGGAGGCTTGCGGTATCACCCCGAAGTCGACCTGGACGAGGTTCGAGCATTAGCGAGCTTGATGACTTGGAAGACCGCGGTTGTCGACCTGCCTTACGGCGGCGCCAAAGGCGGAATTGGGATCGATCCCAAAACGTTGTCGGTCCGGGAGTTGGAGCGGTTGACGCGCGCGTTTGTTGACCAGATCCACGACATCGTCGGCCCAGACACGGATATCCCCGCCCCCGACATGGGAACCGACCATCGGGTGATGAGCTGGTTTCGAAACCAATGGGAGAAGTACCACGGATTCAACCCCTCGGTCATCACGGGGAAACCGGTCGAAGAGTATGGCTCGCGAGGCCGTGAAGAAGCGACCGGGCGAGGGGTCGGCACCCTCACCACCAAACTGGTGAAGCGAATCGGGAAACGCCCGGAAGATACCAAAGTCGCCATCCAGGGCTTCGGCAATGTCGGATCTCACGCCGCCAAATACCTGCACGAATCCCAGTTCCCGATCGTGGCGGTCGGGGACGTTTCGGGCACGTACTACTGCCCCAATGGCCTGAATATTCCCGACCTGCTGCGGCACACCTTGGATCGTCCGAGCAAATCGCTCCTAGGCTACGACAAGTGCGAGGTCCTGCCCGCCAAGGCGCTACTGACACTGCAGGGCATTGACGTCCTGATTCCCGCCGCCCTGGGTCGCGTGATCGACGGAGACAACTGCGACCAGATCTCCGCTTCAATCATCATCGAGGCAGCTAACGAGCCGCTGATGCCCGATGCCGACCGGCGATTAACCGAACGCGGCGTGACGATCCTGCCGGATATTTTGGCGAATGCGGGGGGGGTCACGGTGAGCTATTTCGAGTGGGTTCAGAACCGCCAACATTACCGCTGGAGCCTCGATCGGGTCCGACAAGAACTCGACAAAACGATGCTCGACGCGTTCGAAAATGTCTGGCAGACCGCCCAACAGAACCAAATATCGCTCCGCTCCGCCGCCTACATGATCGGCATCAACCGGGTTCGTCGCGCCGCCGAATTGGGTGGCTGGGCATAAAGTCGGTGCGGATATAATGAAGCCGCGACCACGCCCCCCCAGAAGGCAAGTCTGGAACCACCCAAAACAGACCCGATCTGTGTTGCCCGCGTGACGATGAATTGGCTATGGTCCCTTTGTCTCGGCCGCCGCGATGGTTGGCGCGGAGGGGACGATAACCGAGTTGGTCACACGGAGGGAAATCATCTTGGCGACTTCAGCGTGGATGCTTCGATTCGGAAATACCCTGGCGGCCGTCACCATGATCCTGCCGACCCTCTCAGCGGGCATGTGGGGACTTTCATTGGCGTATGGCCAGAATGCAGTGGTCATGGCGAACCCGACCACCGAAACCGGCCTGCTCGACGACGAGGATGAACTGGAGGGACTAACGCCCGAAGAGCGGATTGCCGTCGGGGTCTATGAGCAGTGCCACCATAGCGTGGTTCACATCGAAACTCGCGGGGATAGTACCTCGATCGTCGGGAGAGTCATCCAGAGTGAGGGCAGTGGCAGCGGTTCGGTATGGGACCACGAAGGCCACATCCTGACCAATTACCATGTGATCCGTGGCGCATCGCATATGATCATCACCATGCACGACGGCGAACAATACGACGCGTCGTTGGTTGGCCATGACATCTCCAATGACATTGCGGTTTTGAAAATCAATCCCGGCGATGACTCGCTTCGGCCAATCAGCGTCGGACGGAGTGAGCGGTTGCGTGTCGGCCAGAGGGTCTTCGCCTTGGGCAGCCCCTTGGGATTGGAACAAACCATGACCTCCGGAATTGTCAGCAGCCTTAATCGCACAATTCCCAGCCTGTCGAAACGTACGATGCGATCGATCATCCAGATCGACGCGGCGCTCAATCGTGGCAACTCGGGGGGGCCGCTACTCAATAGCCGCGGGGAACTCGTCGGCATGAACACGGCCATCGCTAGCCGGGTAGGTGAAAATAGTGGGATCGGATTCGCCATCCCATCAGCGACCATCGTCCGAGTGGTCTCGCAATTGATTGAATTCGGCAAGGTTCGCCGCCCCAACATCGGTATTGAATCGATCGCGGAAACGTCCCGGGGCCTGATGGTAGTCGCCCTGGAACCGGGTGGCCCAGCAGAACAGGCAGGACTCAAGGGAATTCGAGTCGTCCGCTACCGAATGATGCTAGGCGAACTGGTTCGCAGCGATTATTCGACAGCCGATATCGTGACCGAGGTTGATGGCGAAAAAGTGAGCGACGTCGATGACCTGCTGTCAACTATCGAGAACCGAAAAGCGGGCGACAGCGTGCTGTTGACCTTGAAACGGGGCGAGCAAACGCTCAGGGTGCCGATTCGGTTGGTCGAAGAAACACCACCCACGCCATGACCGAACCGGTTTTCTTCCCGGCTCGCCAGCCGGACCTGAGCGAGCATCCAGCCCGCTCCGGCTTGCGGCTCCTACGTCGACGCGATCAGCGTGTGGTTGACGACCACCGCCGCCCGATGACGGCATAGGCACCTTGGCTGTGCCGCCCGATCAGGAGTGTTACCTGTCTCGATAGTCGGTCTGTGGCCGCGTCCGACTCGACTTCGCCGTCCTGGGGGTGACGATCAGTACCGCGGGGCGGTCGGTGGGACCTGCGATTCGATTCCCGCAGTTGTCGGAGCACCTGTTCGGGATCGTGATCCGTCCCTCGAACTTTAACCGTCTGAACCTCCAGGCCATGAAGCCGAAGTCGCTCGCGGATACGACGGAAATCGAGCGGCCCAGCCCAAAGGGTTTCGTAGCACTGCACCCACCCCAAATCCTGCGAAAGCGAGTCCCCACCCCAGAAGCCGCCAGGCCCGCCGAGACAGACCCAGCCTTGCTGGAGTGCAAAACTTGCCGACAGCCCCGCCGCACGAATTGCAGGATCGAAGTCAAAAATCAGAGCCGGAGGCTGAATGACCGATAAAACGGAGCGATCGATGGACGCAAGATCTCGCGAAGTGGCGGCGTCGACCGCAAAACGGCAGATCGTCGAATCGCGATACACCCGGACCGCCGACCGGCCGCCAGGTGCGCCGCCTGCCACTGCAATAACGCTTCCTCCCAGCAGCGATTGCTCCCTCACACTGCCGTCGAAACTGATCCACTGTCGGTGCCCCACCCTTAACAACTCCTCCGCCTCTGCCTCGTGTTCCAACTGGGCTGCAGGGGCCAGCTTGACGATCCAGGAGGGCCGCCCTGGAAGCCAATCGGCGACCTGCGAAAGCGTGGGTTGATAAAGGGAAGGGCTCACGACTCGGGACGTTCGTCCCTCATCCCCACTCGCTTGCAGCCGCTTGGGTCGCTTGCCGGATCGCCTCGAGTTGCCATGGCTGTCTTTGAAGCCTCGGGGACGACGGTCCGGATCGATATGGACGGAAACATCGGGCGGCAGAGGATATCGAGTGACATCCGCCGAGATGACGGCGACTGCTGCCCCGCCCGCCGATTCGGTGGCAACCGGACCCGACTCCGACCAGGCACGACGATCCAACACCAGATTGGCTGCGGCCATGGCAGACACTTGGGGGTCCAGATCGATCGTGACCAACGGACCACGGCGAGCCAATTCCAGGGCATCCCCGCCGATCCCCCCACACAGGTCGAAGACAACGCTTCGTCCGAAAAGCGAAGCCTTGTAACGCGCTACTTGCCGATCCGTAGCCTGGGCAATCGATCTCGCGGTTGCCAGCCAAACGCCCGGGCCAAACTTAGCGCGGGCCCGGAGTTGCTGGCTGGCCACGCTGGCGAACAATCTGGCGGCATCGCCTCCCCAATCGGCCCTCAGACGGGTAAGGGATTTTGCGGAAAGTCGCTCCTCCGCTAAATCTGCGATCAAGGCCGCATGAGCGACCAACTGCCGGGACGATAACCAGTTCAGAATGGCTTCCGATTGATCAGGGAGAGGGAAGGAAAATTCAGGCCCATCATATGAACAGAGGGGCCGGGGTCGGAAAAATTCTCAATCGGTGAACCAAAAACGAGTCACAAGCCAAATTAACCCGTTGCCGAGAAACGACCGAAACCCTATCCTGTGAGCCCGTCGCGCGGAAGGCCCATCGGCCCAACCGACGAAAATCTGACCACATGACCACCGGATGACCGGTGGCAATTGCCGGAGCCATTTTCGCCATGACCATGGATCGTAGCCTCAAGGTGCAAGCCGGGGCAATCAAGTCACGCAACGTTTTGACCCGCGCCGAGAGAATCAGCCGGCTCAAGGAATTGGACCGCTGGAGCGACGAGATGAACGTCGTCGGCATGGCCAAGGTCCGCGTCCTCAAGATCTCTTTGAAGAAGAAAAAGAAGGTCAAGAAGGAAGAAGCTGACGAGAAGAAGGGCGGCAAGAAGAAGAAATAGTCGGCTCTCGTTTATTCGGGTCCCTGCCACAACGATTCGTTCCAGACGGTTTCATAGCCGTCTACCGATTCGAAGTATCCGAGCAGATCCGAGTAAAACGGGTGCCGCCCGAGGGTGGCGCTGTCGCCGATCACGATCAGACAGCGTTTGGCTCGGGTCAGGGCTACATTGGTTCGCCGAGTATCACTCAGAAAGCCGATTTCTCCGCGGTCGTTGCTGCGCACCAGTGTCACGATGACCGCTTCTTTTTCGCGGCCTTGGAATCCGTCCACCGTGTCCACTTCAAGACCCTCAAGATTCAATCTCGAGCGGAGCAAGCGGACCTGGGCCGCGTAAGGGGCGATGATCGCGATTTGGTCTCCCGTTAGACCCCGATCGGTCAAGTACCGCACCAGCGACAAGACCAACTTCGCCTCCTGCGGATTCCGCTTGCTCAGCCCGTCCGGTTCTAGCTCCTCATCGAAGCCCGCGCCTGCCGTATCGATAAAAATTGCGGGCTTTGCGGTCAATTCGGTTGTCACAACGTTCGGCAAATCACACAGCCGACGGCCGCGCACCGAGTGGTCCGCAATCAGCGACGACTCGTAAAACTGCTGCGACGAGAAACGCATGATCTCTTCATGCATACGATATTGCACGGTCAGTCGGCGACACACGTTCTGACCGAACCGCTCGACCAACCGCTGCATCAGGCTCTCCCCCATGCCTTCGCGGTTTGCCACCTCCGATAGCACGGTCGGCGGGAGCTGAAAATGGTCGCCAGCCAGGACGACCCGGTCGGCCCTCAGCACCGCCTGCCAGACGCTCGATTCGGTTGCCTGGCAAGCTTCGTCGATGACCACCCAGTCGAAGTGAAGATCCCCTAACAGATCGTCGTCCAGCGTGGTCGTGGTGCAAATCACCTCCGAGGAGTCGAGTACATATCGAATCGCCTGGCGTTCGAGCGACCTGGCTTGATTCTGCAGCGCCCTGGCCTCGGATCGTTGCTGACCAGCCCTCCGCCAGGCCTCCCCTGAGCGTCCCGGCTTGGATGCCGAGCGGACCAGCTCTTCCGCCTGACGCATCAGGTCATCCGCGATCCGGGAACTCGGGTGGAAGCGAACCCGCTCGTCCAACGTGTGCTCCCTCAAGGATTCGAATACCCTGGCCGGGTGACCGACCCGAACGACTCCGGGGGTACTTCGGATCAACTTTTCTAAGAGATTATCGACCGCGGTATTGCTCGCGGCGCACGCCAACACGCGCTGGCCGAGACGGACCACCTGATAAATGAATTCGGCCAACGTTGTCGTCTTGCCGGTACCGGGCGGCCCGTGAATGATCGCGAAATCCTTAGCCGCCAGCAAGAACCGCACGGCGTCGCCCTGGGGGGGGTTCAGTTCACTAAAAAACGTGACCGGTGGTAATTCTGTTTGAAATCTCGGTGCCTCGAGGCCGAGCAACCGGTCACGCAATCGCAGGGCAGGCCCCCGCACCTGGCGAGCCTCCGCGATGGCGGTTCGTTGGCGCCGCCGGGTCGTCTCGTCGGGCGACAAATCGATGCGGAAGCGATCGCCGGACGGCCAAGTCTCCAGGGCGACCTCAATCTGGTGGCTGGTACGCCGGCTGATCACCCCCGACACCCCCGAATCATCGTCGGTACCCTGGTCTGTGACGACCACAGGCGAACCGACCTTCAGACGATTCCAGGGCAACATCGCGTCCTGTCGCCGCTTGTGAAAAGACAGCAGGTAGCGACCACCGAGTCCGATTCGATGATCGACCAGAACCATGTCGATTAAGGTTTCGCCGGATCGCTCAAGATCCCCACGCCCGATCAATTTGCGTCGTTCGACCAGACGCTCCCTTTCTGCGGCGGACTCTAACTCCAGCCACCGCAACAATTGATCGAAATATTGATCGGGATCCGCGTTCTGAAATGGCGAAGTCAAGGGCGAATCCGGTCAGGAGGCGAGGTGGGGCAGTCGATGCGGACGATCCGGCAGATACCGATGTCAAAGTGCAAGCCCCAATTGCTCCTCGAGATGCGAGTAGAACAGGGCCATATCACGAGCGTATTGGTCGACCTGTCCCTCGCCCGATTTCCATAACCGAACCTTGATTTCCTCGAAACGGATCGCCCGTTCAGGATTCTGCCGAAAAAAGTCGCGAACCGCTAGGACGCGGCACCAAAGCGGACTTCCCAATCGGGTCAGCATCACGCGGTGCGTGATCTCGCCATGCCGCGGTTTCACCAACCACAGGCTATCCGCAGCCCAAGCGGGCGATGGGACAACGCGAAAGTACAAGCCCTCAATCAAGGCGGCAACCGACTCGATCGTAGCGTCGTCCGCGACGGCAGCCATGACGTCGACAATCGGCTGGGCGATCAGTCCGGAAATCGCCGTGCTGCCGATATGCTGAACCTCGACGACATCGCCCAAGCACGAGTGCAAGATACCGGACTTCGTTTGCTCGAACTCCTGCGGCCACCGCGGATCGTAATGCATCAATCGAATCGACATCGCGTCGCCTTTGTCCCATTGCGGCAGTCTAACGCGGTGGATCACTCAACATCGAAGCCACGCGGTTGCCAATGCAAAGAACCGCTTCTTACCGGACCCGCCAACCGGCAGCAAGCGACTAACCATAAAACGAAAGCGACCGCTCATGCAAAGCATGGCGGTCGCTGGCAACCCATCACTGCAAAGTCCCGTCCCGATCACCGCGCGGACAGCATTGCCGAGTGGAAATCTTGGCGTTCCTGTCGAACCGATTCGACATAGGTGGCATCAGCGGGCGAGAGTCGCTTCATCGAGACGGTGCAGGTTCGCCCCGTTTCCTTCATCAGCCGAACGTGGTCAACACCGATCTCGATCAGGCGACCTTCGGTCGAATACCCCCCCGTGTTATCAACCCAAACACGCTGCGAGGCTGCGGAGAGCGGATCGATAAGCGGCTTCAATTCGACCGAAGTCGGAGACTCATGGGAGCCGGCCGAAACGCCGCCGAACAGGTCATCCAGCGTATCGCTCGGCTGGTCACCAGGCTCGCTGAACAGGTCATCCAGCTTTTCCTCCGACTGGGAGCCGTCCGTCGCCGGCGCCTCCAATCCGTCGGCGTCCGTTCCCTCCGCAGGCGCGGGCGGATTGCCGAACAGGTCGTCGACAGCATCGGTAGCCGGCGACTCTCCAGCGGGACCGACGTTCGATTCTACAGACAGGTCCGCCTCGGCGGGAACGGGGACTGGCTCGGCAGCAGGCTGATCTCCAAACAGATCATCCAGGGCGCCTGCGGGAGCGGATTCGGTCGCAGGCGGGGTTCCGAACAGATCCTCGGCCGGATCGGCCTTCGGCGACTCTTCAACCGGAGCGGAAAGTGGGCTGTCGAATAAGTCATCCGCCGCGGGCGTAGCGGGCGGTGCCGGTTCGAAAGCGGGCTGGTCGCCGAACAAGTCATCGAGCGACTGGGCATTGGGGGCCTCGGTGGCGGGAGCCGAAGGAGGAGTCCCAAAAAGATCGTCAGCTACGGGGGCGGGCTCTGCGGCCGGAGTCGGCGCAGTTTCAGGAACGGCGGCGGGTGCTGGCTGTTCGCCGAATAAGTCATCGAGCGCATTGGCGTTTGGCGTCGGCTCGGCAGGTGCCGGTACCGCCGGTTGATTGAAGAGGTCATCCACGACCGGCGGAGCGACGGGAACTTCAGGTTCCGCGGGCACCACCGGGTCAACTGGCACCGGGTCCTGCGGCTCAACCGGTGTGACCGGTTCATCGACCGGAGCTATTGGCTCAACCGACGGGGGGGCAGTTTCGGCTGGTGTGGTTTCGGCTGGGGCAGGGACGACAGGCTGCTGCGTCGCTTCCGGTGCCGCATGCGACTCGGTCGTCTCGGCGGGGGGCACGACGGGGCTGACTTCTTCACCGTCCAAAGTCACTTCCGAAACGTCAACAGTGGTCGCAACGGGCAGGCAGACCACGACATCGGAAACGATCACCGTCGATGTGGTTTCAACGGTCGAACAGCATACAACCGGGGCGCAGGCCACGGCCGGGGTTCGCAAGTGGGGGGCGGAGCGACAACTCCACCGCTTGAGCAGCCAGCATGCCGATGCGGGGCTGGTTCCCAAAGAAAGGACTAAACTGGCGACCAACGACGTTCGGAAGAACCGCATCAGATTTCGTTTCATGGCACTGTTTGGATGGTTGGGATACTTCGGCAGAAGTGGCGAGAGCGACGCGCGGCGAGGCTGGCGATTCAGCACCTGGATATAAGTTTAGTTGCGACCGAGCCGACCGGCAACAAAATCGCTCGATAGAATTTAGTTCGTTCCCAGGCGGATTCGCGTTTCGAGACATGCCCCTTTGCCCCTAAACTGGGTCGATCGGCATTGAACGGGTGAGCGACTCGGAATGCGTTTGGTCTCGTGTGCCTTCGAGGCGATCATGCTGCGGTTCATCCAAAATCTATTTGCCTCGACGAGCCTTGAGCGAAAGTGTCTGATTTTTTTCGGGTCGGTAATCGTCGTATTGATGTGCGCCGCCTTTTGGGTGGTCCAGTTACTAGCCAATCGCCTGGTCATGGAGCGGACACGCCAGATCGCGAAGGACTTTTCATTCGAAGTAACACTCCGGTTGCACGACCAGGCGTTGTTTCGCGAGGTGCTTCCGCCGGAGCTCTATGAAGAACGCCGGGCCGTTCTCGACGAATTGGGCAAGGATTTGCTGAATGAAGACTATGTCTACACGGTGATGAGCCTTCCCGACTCCAGGGACTTCAAAAACCTACCCCCAGGGACACACCCCGAAGCGGCCTGGGAATTGGCCTTGCTGACCGATCTTCAAGTCAAGTTCCGCCAACGCTTGAAAGAAGGTCTGTCCTCGGAACGTACCGGGAGCATTTCTCAGGAGCATCTCATCCATGGTACGGAGGGAAACGCCTCGATCGATCAATTCGGTCCAGACACCTCGATCGTATTTGCTGAGCGTGGACCGATCAAAGAGCGCTACATCCATTACACGCCGGTATTCGGCCGGCCCAGTTGCATCTTGTTCTGCCACACCCCCATCGGAGGTTCGGAGATCGACGCCCGCGACCTGGCGTCCCTGGCTGAGCAGCACCCGTTTCGGGTTATCCGTGTCAGCATGCCCTACCGCCTCACTTATGAACGAGCATCCTGGATCCGCGCGATCCTGATCGCGATGGCGATGCTGATCATCGCCGTCATGCTGTTCATCCTGCACGCAATCGTCCGCTACTTGGTCCTCAGCCCGTTGCATCACCTGCGCGACGTTAGCGATGCGATCACCCGCGGGGATACGGCGCAACGGGCGGTGATTGAAACCGAAGACGAATTTCGCGAGTTAGCCGACGCGTTCAATCGGATGCTTCGGCACATGACCGAAACGCAAGAGGAACTGGAAAATGTCAACGAGGAATTGGATAGCCGGATTGAGGAGTTGGGCCAAGTCAACATGCAGCTTTACGAGGCCAATCGCCTGAAAAGTGACTTCTTGGCCAACATGAGTCATGAGTTACGGACACCGCTCAACAGCATCATCGGCTTCTCGGAAGTGCTGCAGGGGATCGATTCCTTGACGGATAAACAGCGACGGTATGCGGCCAACATCCAAAAAAGTGGCCACGTCCTTTTGGAAATGATCAACGACATTCTCGACTTGGCAAAGGTCGAAGCGGGCAAAATGGAACTCCATCCGGTCGAATTCGATCTCGTACGACTGGTCAACGCACAAACCGACATGATCCGAAGCCTCTCGGAGGAGAAAAACATCGTGCTCACGGTCGAGGCGGAGTCTCCGATGCCAACGGTTTATCAGGACCAGAACAAGCTCGGTCAAATCCTGACCAACCTGCTCAGTAACGCGATCAAATTCACCCCCGAAGGGGGGATCATCACCGTACGAGTTAAACGCCATAACGTCGACTGTTTTCTGCTCTCGGTAGCCGATACGGGTGTCGGAATCGCAGTCGAAGACCACTCGGTTATTTTCGAAAAGTTCCGCCAAAGCAAAAAGGTCCTCGATGGCCAAGGGTTGACGCGAGAGTACTCCGGCACGGGACTGGGGCTGTCGATCGTCAAGGAGTTGTCCAAGCTGTTGGGAGGCGAAGTGGGATTCGAGAGCGAACTCGGAACGGGCAGTACGTTTTGGGTTACGATCCCTTGGAGGCTCGATGTGGGACGCCGACCCGTCGAACCTTCCCCCGCCTTTTCTCGCGAGTTAACCCTCGTTCCGACCGATTGATAACGCCGGTAGCAACGTTCTCCCGCAAACCGCGCCTCGTGCAATTTTCTCTCATGAAGATCGACCTTGCTGGCCAGACTGTTGCCGTGTTCGGCGCCACCCACGGAATCGGTCGCGCCATCGCCGACGGTTTTCACGCGGAAAGGTGCCAGGTGCTGGGGTTCGACCGTACTCGCTGCGGGCCGCATGAACCGGAACCGTCGTTTCCGATTTACGAGGGGGATGTGACAGATTCCCAGGCGATCGAAAAGTTTGCCCAATCCGTGGTTAGGATTGATCACGTGATTTACTGCGTGGGGATCGGTTCGGGCGCCTTCGGCTTTCCGTTCTGGAATGTCGACCCGTCACGCTGGACAAAGGTTTTGGAAGTCAATTTGGTGGGTGCGGCGCGTGTCGCTCAGGTCCTCGCGCCGGGCATGGCCGCTCGCGGGGAGGGGTCCCTCCTATTCCTGACCTCAGTCGCCGGACAAATCGGCTCCCAAACCGATCCGCCCTACAGTGCTTCCAAGGCCGGCCTGATCAACTTCATGCAGTGCCTCGCCAAGGACTTAGCCCCCCACGGGGTCCGTGCCAATGCGATCTCGCCAGGGATGGTAAAAACGGACCTCAACCGCTCCGTCTGGCAATGGGGACAGGAGCGTTTGCCCACGGAGCAGCGGGTCGATTACGAGACTTGGGCGGACGAAAAAATTCGCAAGCTGTCCCCACTGGGCAAATGGCAGGAGCCGGCCGAATTCGCGTCCATGGCGATCTACCTCGCCTCGCCCCATGCGAGAAATATTACTGGCCAAACGATCAATATCGATGGCGGCTGGGTGATGCATTCATAGCCCCAACCTGGGGTCCGATAGCGGCTCACTCGTACAAGCGAAACAAGCCCGAATGGTCGAGGTCCCCCAATCCCTGGCCTTCGACCAACTCCTCCCAACGGGCGAGGGAATTGACAAGTGTCGGGGAATCAAGACCGACCGCCTCCGCCAAATCGCAGATCAGACGCACGTCCTTGAGCTGTAATTCGGCACGGCCCCCGGCGACAAAATCTCGCCGTACCATCCTTCCGCCATGCAAGTCCAGGATGCGACTGTCGGCAAACCCGCCGAGCATCGCCTGGCGCGCGGCTGCGGAATCGACCCCGGCCAATTCGGCCAACCGTAGGGCTTGAGCGACCGCGTCGATGGTCTGCGCGACAATCAGCTGATTCGCCAACTTGGTCACCTGCCCCGAACCGGCAGGACCGAGGTGCGTAACGCGTTTGCCAACTGTTTCCAGCAGCGGCAGGGCTCGGGCAAATGCCGCTTCACTACCGCCGACCATGATCGAGAGCGTTGCCGCCTCCGCACCGACCTGCCCCCCCGAAACGGGTGCATCCAGCCAGCAGGTCGTTTCTGCAAATCGCCGTGTGGCCAACACCCCCGTGGTACCAAAATCGATGATCATCGCTTCGGGGTGGAGTCGCTCGTGGAGCCCTTGGTCTCCGAACATGACGTTTTGAACGACCTCGGTATTGGTCAAATTCAGACAGATCACACCCGCACCCACCCGCGCCGCCAATTCCGGCAAACCGCCAGCGACCTCCATCCCACTGGCAACCGCTGCCCGGCGTCGCTCCTCGCCGCGGTTCCAGACGATCATCTCTGCCCCGGCCGACTGCAGGTGCCTCGCCATGGGCGATCCCATGTTTCCCAAGCCGACGAAACCGATTCGCTGCCCATTCAATCGCCGCTCCATGCTGTCGTTCACCCCAGGGGTTTTTTGCTGTATCGTTCGCTGTGCGAGAATCGAAATGTTAACCGTTCCGCGGCCCCCCGTGCCCCTCAGAGAACCTCGTTATGAAAATCTTGATCACCGGCGGAGGCGGCTTCCTGGGATCGATGCTCGCCAAGGAGTTACTCCGTCGCGGTCAGCTGATCGGAACCGCGGGCGAGTTCGAATCGATCGCCGAGATTCGCTTGTTGGATATGGGTTTTGCCCATCCGGCGGACGATCCTCGGGTCGTACAACTGACGGGTGATGTGAGTGATCGCGATGTCGTCTGCTCCGCCGTCGGTTCGGGAACTGCCGCCGCGACTGGCATTTTTCACCTCGCCTCGATGGTCAGCGGGGAATGCGAACTCCGCTTCGATGATGCCCTGAGGGTCAACCTGGACGGCGGTCGACATCTCTTCGAAGCCGCACGAGGCACGCCGACTCGCACCCGACTCGTCTTCGCCAGTAGCATCGCTTGCTTCGGTGGCGACGAAATCACAGCCCCGTTCTCAGACCACTCCAAATTGCTGCCGAGAACGACCTATGGCATGACGAAGGCGATCTGCGAATTGTTGGTCAACGATTACTCGCGTAAGGGCTACTTCGACGGTCGTTCGGCAAGATTGCCAACCGTCATCATTCGGCCGGGCCGCCCCAACGCGGCAGCATCCAGTTGGGCCAGTGGGATGTTTCGTGAGCCTTTGGCCGGTCAGCCCTGCATGCTGCCGGTTCGTCGAGAACAGTCACACCCGATGACGGGATATCGCACCGTGATCGATTCCCTGATCTGTTTATTCGAACTGGAGGAGTCACGACTCGGATGTGATCGCGCCGTCGGCCTTCCTGCCCATCGCGTTACTCCCCAAGCCGCCGAACAGGCACTTCGGCAAATCGCCGAGCAACGAGGCCTGCGGATCGGTGAAATCGTGGACGCGCCCGATGCCAGGATCCAATCGATCGTCGATGGCTGGGCAACCGAGATCGACGGGCGCCGTGCCCTGGCGTTCGGCATGCCCCATCCGCCGTCGTTGTCCGAGATCATCAGCCAATATCTCGACGACTTCGCAAGCCCCTGAACGGGCCTTCCGGCCCTCGTTCATCCGTGCGCCGCAGGCAATCTCACCGCTTTCGGTGCCACGGCTGCTGTTAACCGTGGTCGGGGGTGTACGGCAGGCGCGAGGTCCACGAAGAACGGAGGCTACGATCAACCCAGCGGATCAGCAGGCGTCCAATCGAGTTTTCCAAAGGCCCCCAGGCAATGGACAATGACCTCATCCCCCCGCTCGTCGGGCACAACCGCGATGGCTTGGCTGGGCCAGTCTGGCGACGCCTCGGGGGGCGATCCCGCGAGCAAATTGCGCGTGCCGATTCGCTCCCTGGCGGCAGCCAAGCCATCGACAAAGCATGCGGTCGATAGGGCATCGGCATCCATGCCGCTAGCCGTAATCACGCTGATCGACAGCATGTCACCCGCCGGGTAACCGGTTCGCGGATCAAACACATGCCCCTGCCGTTTCCCTTTTACGTGAAAGAACTGCTTCCCCGACCCGCTGGTAGCCAAGGCCTGGTTGCGAAGGCGGATTTGACCGAGGCGTACTCCCGGCCGCAGGGGGTGTTCGATACCAACCCCCCAGCCCAGGTCGCGATCAGCTTGATCAGAACCTCGCGCCACAATGCTGCTGCGTCCGCCATGGATCAGAAAATCCTCCACGCCCCGATCGAACAGCCTAGCGGCGATGCTGTCAAGCGCATAACCCTTTCCGATCCCGCCGAGATTGATTTCCATCGACCGGTCGACCAGGTACACGCTTCGGGCCGCCGGATCAACCTGCAGACGCTCGCTGCCGACGAGCGATCGGGCAACTTCGATTTCTTCAATCGCAGGCTTTTTACCCCTCCGCTGGGTAAACCCCCAGCACCGCACCAGAGGTCCGGCGGTGATATCAAACGCCCCGTTTGTCAATCGCCAGATCGCTCGGCCCCGCAGCAAGACCTCGATCAACTCGGTAGCGACCCGTACGGGACGGATCCCCGCCAACCGATTCACCTCACTGATTTGACTGGCGGGTTGATAGATGCTCATCAAGGATTCGAGTCTTCCCAGGTCATCCAAAGCATCCACGGCGACCTCGATCGCCGCTCGATCCTGCCCTGGGAGCACCACGCCAAACTCGGTCGCCATGGCCCGTCGAGTGATCTCGGTGACTAAGGGGCCATTCATCAGAAATTCGTCTGGCAAAGAGAAGCGGAGTTGGATTACATCCCAAGGACTGATGGTACCGGACAGCTCCCGTGCCAGACACCGACTGGGAACTGGATGATGGATCGAGACAACCGCGGGTCACGACCTTGGCATACCAACCGCCGCAGCGCGGTAACCGGCATGTTGCTGGCAACATCCGCGGTCTTGGCATGTAGCGGTTGCGTGCGACGCCGTCTCACGGTCCGTACCAGCCCGCCGGGAGCGGTCATTTCGGTGGATAACCAATTGATCGGCACCTCTCCGGCGGCCAGTTCATTCACGTATTACGGGACCCGCGAGATCCGTATCCAGAAGGACGGCTATCGCACCGAAACGGTCAAGCGAACGATCAACCCTCCTTGGTACCAGTACCCGGTACTCGATTTTGTAACCGAAACGCTCTGGCCCTGGGAAATCCGAGATGAGCGGATCATCGATGTCGAGTTGGTCCCTGAAACGCTGGAACCGGCCGAGAATGTGTTGATGCGCGCGGATCAACTCCGGACCCAGTCTCGCGCCGGCGTGGTCACCGCACCCAGGTAGCCACTGGGCTGCATTGCTTGAGCTAGCAAGACAGCCATCGAGTTGCACGTGTGACGGGCGTTCCCGGAGCATGGTCACGGACGGCATTCCCCTCGGCCGTATCACTTGATGCCCAAACCGGTCGGTCGAGCAGTAAGGGCACCTTTGACACCCAGTTGGCTCGGATCGCGAGCGAGCTTGTCCGTGAAGACGCGAACGTCATCGATAATCGGTCGAATCCGGACGGTAGCTTGCTCGATGTTCCCGATCGTCCGTTTGACTTGGAAGTAAAGCTCTTCATCCTCCAAAAGTCGCCGCAGGCTCCCATTGTCATTATTAACCAGTTCACCCAGTTGATTGACCTGCTGCAGCGCTCGGTCGAGATTCGCGAAGCTGCTCATGACCTGGTTCACCAGTTCGTCACCGCGTTCCCCCAACGGCGCGGTGAAGCGTTCGATGTTGCCGATGGTTCGATCGAGTGACTGAAACGTTTCGCCTGCATTGCCGACCGCTTGCTCAGCCGCGGCTCCCACCCGTTCGAACTGTCTCATGGTCATTTTGGTGCTGGACAAGGCTTCCTCAGCCTCATCCAGTACACGGGGAAGAGACTGCAGCGTTTCGGCCAATTGCTCGCGAATTTCCGGGTCGGCAACGATCCCTCGAATTTCACTCATCGCCGCCTTGAGCTCGCGAATCGCTTCGCCCGCGCCCTCGACGAGATCAGCAACGTTGTCCTCGTTCTCCGAAACCAAGCCGCGAACGGTGTTGGCCAGTTCGTTGACCGATGCCCCGGCGCTTTCCATCGCCGTGCCGGCCCGCTGAATGGTCTGCAGCGTGGCCTTCATTTCGCTCTCCAAGCCTGCGATCGCGGAAAATGCGTCCGACGTATTCTGCCCTGAGCGGATGAAGTCCCCGTCGCCATAGTTCGATGTCAACAACTCTTCCTCGGGCGGATCCCATAACCGGTTCCGAGGCACCGCTGACTGGCCGACGGGTGCTTGGCCGTCTAGATTCTCGAGGGCGCTCGATAAGTCCTTACGAAACTCCAACTTAGCGTCACCGGTCACCAACGAGCCTGAACCGATCGACGGGACATAGGCCCGCGTCAACTTGCGGTCATTATCGATCGCGAGTTCAAGCTGCACTCCGCCCTCGGGCCGCAACTGAATCTGGGCGACACGGCCGATCCGAACTCCGTCGCGAAGAACCGGCGAGTTCACGCTGATGCCGGCGGCCGATTCGACGTCAACCGTCAGGGTATAGGTTCGCGACAGCGCGGTCGGAAAGGCGCCGAATAGGAAGGTCAAGATCACGCCGACACCGATAGCCGACAGCACCAGGACCCCGACACCAAACCTAAGTTTCGCATCATCCATCGTTACTTTCTCCTTCCATTGCACCCGTTCCCCCGCGGGGATTGGCCGGACTCGAGACGGCGGCACGGGCGGCGAAATCACGGGTCATCTCGTCGATCCGTTCGCCCGCCTCGCCACGCACGAACTGCCGGACTCGCCGATCACTCGCATGGTCCAAATCGCTGGGTGGCCCATCGTACAAGACTTGCGATTGTCCCGGCTGGAGTCGCCGGCGCGGGAACAGCATGACCACCCGGTTAGCAACCTTGCGTGCCGTCCGCATGTCATGGGTAACCACCACGCTGGTCACCGGGTGATTCCGTCGCGTTGCCAAAATCAACTCGTTGATCACGTCGCTCATGATCGGATCCAACCCGGTCGTCGGCTCGTCATAGACGATCAACTCGGGCTGCAGGACCAAAGCCCGCGCCAAGCCAACCCGCTTCCTCATGCCGCCGCTTAACTCTGCGGGGTACTTGGTGGCCACCTCCGAGGGCAGGCCAACCTCGGCGAGTCGTTCCATCACCCGCTCACGAATTTCACGGTCGTCGGCCGATTCGTGCTGCCAAATCGGAAAAGCCACGTTATCAAAGATGGTCATGCTGTCGAATAAAGCGGCATTCTGAAAAACGAACCCAATCCGACGGCGAATGCGGGTTAACTCCGTTTGGCTCAGCTTGGACAGATCTTGGCCATCGAACAGCACCGAGCCCTGTTCAGGCCGAATCAGGCCAACCATGGTCTTCATCAAAACCGTCTTGCCGCAACCGCTTTCCCCGATGATCGCCAAGGTCTCGCCGCGATGAATATCGAGATCGATTTGCTGCAAAACGGCCTGATGCCGGAACTGAACACTGATATCGCGCAAGCGGATAATCGGGTCGGCAAACGGATCGGCGTCTCCAACCGTGCTCGCGTAGGTGTCGGTCAATTCCCCCATCATGGAGCTTGCTCCGGGGACCAGATGTTGTAATAGAACGCGTCCAGAAGGATATTTAGGATCAGGTCGACCCCCAAAATGAGCACGAATGACATCACGAACGCGGCCGTCGCCGCTTGGCCAACCCCTTCCGCCCCCGGTTCACAGTGAAAGCCGCGGTAGCAACTGACGACGGCAATGATCCCCCCGAAGAAAAAACTCTTGATCAAACCGCTAAACAGATCAAACCCGGTGACGTGATCAGCGCTGTTTTGTAGGTACGCGGCGTGGTCGATCCCCAGGACCACCACGCTGTAAAAGTAGCCACCCACGATCCCCATGAAGTCGGCCATGACGGTGAGCGCGGGGATCAGCAAGACACAAGCCAAAAATCGCGGAACCACCAGATAGTGGATGGGGTCCGCCCCCATGGTCGTGAGCGCTTCAATCTGCTCGGTAACCCGCATGGTACCTAGCACGGCCGCGATCGCGCCACCCACCCGACCGGCCAGCATGGTGGCCGCCAGCACCGGCCCAAGTTCACGCACGAGCGACGAATTGATCACCGCCCCGAGGCGATTCTCGAGGCCGATCATTTGGAATTGGCGATAACTCTGCACCGCCAACACCATGCCGATGAAGGTCCCGGTCAGGGCCACGACCGGCAGACTCAAGACGCCGACCTGATAGCAATTACGGAGCATGGTCCCCCGAGCGGGCGGCCGGGTGAACATCCAAATGAACATTCGATAAACGAAGATCGTGATGTCACCAACCGTCGAAACGGCGTCGATAACGACGCCCCCCCAATCGGTTACCCAATGGGACAATCGCCCCGTCCGATCGGAGGCTGCGGGCAACTCGTCCCGAAAGGTTACTCCGGCCATGGGTTGTCTTGCGCGGGCTGACAGGTTCACATCCGGGCTAACTCGACAGCAGCCCCCGTCGGTCTTTATCGGTTAGACCGAGCGCCCCGCTTGAGCCAACCTTAACGATCGCAGCGACTGTAACGAACGCTGGGGTCATCCAGCCCAAGCCGTTTCATTTTCTTGTAAAGGGTGGTGCGGTTGATCCCCAACTGCTGCGCGGTGGCGGATCGGTTCCAGTGCTGGTCGCGCAACGTCCGCAAAATGATTTGCCGCTCCGGCTCCGCCAAAGCCCCCCGTAGACGATTCCCTCCCGCCGAACCGGCTCCCCCGTCGGCGGCATCACCACCATCGGCATCCAACTGCCCCACCGGCCAGGCCGGGGTCGGCTCAGCGAGGACTTCTGCAACCAACTCGGGCGACAAATCATCGACGGATAAGTAAAGATTCCGCCCCAAAAGCACGGCCCGCTCCACGACGTTCTCCAGTTGGCGAATATTTCCGGGCCAGGAGTAACGCTGCATGATCGCCATCGCGGCGGCGTCGAATCCTTCCGTCCTTCTTCCGCCCGCTCGGCCGATTTTTTCGAGAACGTGGTCGACCAACAGGGGGATGTCACCGGGCCGGTCGCGGAGCGCTGGCAAGGAAATTTCAACCACATTGACTCGGTAATAAAGGTCCTGCCGAAACCGTCCGGATGCGACAGCCGTTGCTAAATCCTCGTTGGTCGCCAGGATCACCCGGGTATCGACTGTCCGGGTTTGGTTGCCTCCCAGCGGTTCGAACTGAAACTCCTGCAATACCCGGAGCAACTTGACCTGCAACGCGGGAGTCGCCGTACCGATCTCGTCGAGGAAGAGGGTACCGCCATGTGCCAATTCAAACTTGCCCTGGCGATCCGCAACCGCGCCGGTATAAGCCCCAGCGATATGACCGAACAGTTCACTTTCTAGAAGGTTATCGGGAAGCGCACCGCACGCGACCTCGATGAACGGGCCGTTTTTCCGACGACTTCGATTGTGGATTGCCCGGGCGATCATCGATTTTCCGGTACCATTTTCCCCTGTGATTAGGACAGACACCCGCGCGTCGGCAACGCTGTCGACGATCCGGAAAATTTCCAGCATCCGCCCGTCCTGGCTGATGATGTTCTCCTTTCCCATGCGAGCCTCCAGTTGCTGCCGCAACCGCTCGTTCTGATCGAGCAGCGTGGGATGCCCGGTCGCACGGCGGATCGCCGACAGCAGAGCTTGATCGGGAACGGGCTTGGACAACACATCGAATGCGCCAGCTCGAACCGCGCCGACGGTGATCTCGGTCGTTGCGTATCCCGTCATCACCAGGCTTGCGGTCTGGGGGTGGCAACGTCGGACCTGACGAACGAGTTCGAGGCCATCGGCATCTCCGAGCCTCAGGTCGGTTAGCAACAACTCAAATGAGACCCGATTCAGCATGGACTTAGCGTCCGCCAGCGACCCAGCGACCTCGACGGCATATCCCCGAGTCATCAACCACTGGGCGAGCGACTCGGCGAGGCAAAGGTCATCATCAACCAGGAGAATGGAAGCGGTCGGCGTCATGGGAACCGGTTTGTGGGTGTGATGGCGTGTCGCTGACCCAAGGCACTAGCCAGACACAAGCCAGCGGTCGGTCGAGGCAAACGACCTAGTTGTATGTAGGTCGAGATTTTCGCCTGGGCAAATGACACCGCCACAAAACGGCCAAAGATTGGCGAGAACAGATCGCCAGCCGCTAAAAACGTCCCGCCCCCTAATCCGCCGCGACCTGCGGCGGGCTGTGCAGAATTTCGCTCGTGACCCTAGCCGGTCGGCCAGCGGTCAAAATCTGGGTTTGACCGTTATGGGGAAAGGAAAGTTGGTTCCAATCGAGCCCGAACTGACGCAACAGCGTGGCCTGGAAATCGTTTGGCGTGACAACGTTCTCGATCGCCTTATGACCAAATTCGTCGGTTGCGCCATGCACCATCCCACCGCGAATGCCACCGCCAGCTAGCCAAATGCTAAAACCCTGACCGTTGTGATCGCGACCATGCTTTTCAGGACCACCTTGATTCTGAGTCACCGGCAGACGCCCGATCTCGCCCCCCCAGTGAACGATCACCTCGTCCAACATTCCACGCTGCTTTAAATCCTTAACCAACGCGGCGGCAGGCTTGTCGGTCCGCTTGCAGATCGCCGGCAACGCGGTGCCCAGACTGCTGTGGTTGTCCCACGGTTGACCGGCGAGGAAGAGTTGCACGAAACGGACACCCCGTTCGACCAACCGCCGCGCGATTAAGCAGCGTGTACCGTACTCCCGCGTTATTTCATTGTCCAAACCATACATGTCGTGCGTCGCCTTGGTCTCCTGAGAGATGTCGAGCGCCTCGCGGGCCGCGGTCTGCATTCGTGCGGCCAACTCGTAGCTGGCGATCCGCGCCTCCAGATCCGTATGCCCGGGAAATCGTTCGGCATGCCCGAGATTGAGCGCCTGCAGCAGATCCAGATTCTGACGCTGAGGTTCACCCCGCAAATGGGCTGGGGGGTCGAGATTGAGGATACGAGGTTCCTGCGGCCGAATGACGGTGCCCTGATAAAGTGGCGGCATGAAGCCACTGGACCAATTGTTAACGCCATCCACCGGATGGCCACCTGGATCCGTCAACACCATATAGGCGGGCAGATCCTGGGTCTCGGACCCCAAGCCATACAGTAGCCAGGATGCCAGATGAGGCCGCCCGAGCACCCCAGGAATGCCGCCATGGAAGTACCGGATTGAGACCTCATGCCCGTTAGCGCCGGTATGCATGCTACGAATGAGGCAGATGTCATCCGCGATACCCGCCGTCTCAGGCAGCAGTTCGGACAGCTCCATGCCACACTGGCCATGCTTTTCGAACTTCCAACGCGTGCCCATCAATTTCTTGCTAGCTTCGTTGACGAAGCTGTAGGCGATGTCACCCGGATAATCCGTGCCGTCCAGTCGGGTTAACTCCGGCTTCGGGTCCGTGAGATCCATGTGCGAGGGGCCACCGTGCTGGAATAGCGAAATCATCGCTTTGGCTTTCGGCGCGAAATGCGGCTGCTTGGGCAACAGATCGAACTTCAGCGGCGTTTTTGAAACCCCCTTGGGAACCGCCGCGGCCTGCTCCTGCTGCAACAGCCAAGCGAGAGCTAGGGTACCGATTCCGAGCGAACCATCACGCAGAAAGGCTCGACGATGATTGCGGTCGCTGGCGACGGTTTGCGGATCGATCATCGTGGAGGAACTCGGGAGCGGGGTGGGGGAGGGCAGGGCGAGTCGAGGCGGGAGGCGTACGGGGCGGATCACTCAACATAAAGAAATTCATTTGAGCTGAGCAACACCTGACAAAGGTTGATCAGCGATTGCTGAGCAGCGGTGCGGCCGGCCGGCATCGCCGAAGGGTTCAAACGAAGCGTCTGCAATTGGTCAGCCACGAACTGCGCTGCCAACCGGAATTCGCTTATCTCGGGATCGCGACTGTAGGCTAACCTCCATGCGCTGACGATCCGCGGCAACAGCACCGCATCACTTTCTTGCGGACCTTGAAACTGATCGCCGCTCGCGAAGGATTGCTCGGCAGCGTCTGCCGCACGGAGTGTTAACGTGACCGGCCAACTGAACGAGTCCGAGGTCTGGTTATCCCGGCAATCGGTGATGAAGTCGATGGTGTCGCCAGCCGCGACTTCGATCGAGTCGACGGGAGTTGCCGCCGTGCCAGCATGGACGATCCACTGGCCCAGTAGGCCGGCACGATCGGATACAATCCGTCCGCGAACCCCGTCTCCGTTGTCGGCCCCGTGTGACAGGTTGCCGGCGATCGCAACGGACCCAGCGCGAGGCGCGGTCCAACGCCGAATCACCGCCCGTTCGGCGATGTCGGGATGCCCACCCGCCGCATGCAGCAACGCCCAACCGTACCGCGGATCGGGCAACTCGGGGCCCGCTTGCCACTGGGTTCCTGTCCAATGCTCCAGCGGGACGAACGTAGCGGTGCGGCCGGCTTGATCGTCAAACGATCCAAACCCGTAGTGCCAAGACGGTTGCACCGCCGACCATTCGATCGAAACGTCATTCCACGGCGAGGCCAGCGGCTTCGCTTCGGCGGTCGCCCGGTCGGCCAGTCGCGCCGCCTGGTCCAGAATGAACTCTCCATTGAGCAACATCAAGGATTGCGTAGCCACGGTCGAGTTAGGACGCATCTCGCAATTGGTTTCCATTACGGGGGCGTCGAAGGCCTGCAACATCGCCACCGGGCGACTCCGGCGGACTTGCACGTAGAGGCTCCGCCGCGTCTGACTGCCGTCGACGATGACTTGACCTGTGTCATCTTCTTTGATCGCCACGGGCGGACCGAACAACCGGTGATCGAGCGTACCCGTGACGGCCAACATCCGATCGCGAATCGATTCGGCCTCCAACCGTTGGAGCGATGTCGGTATTCGGTGGGCGTCCATCGGATGCGTTCCCCGAACCTGACGCCAAACCGCCGAAGATAGGATCAAGCGATGTAGTTTTTTAAGACTCCAGCCTTCCCTCATGAACTCATCCGCCAGCCAATCGAGCAACTCGGGGTGAGACGGTCTCGCGCCAAGTTTCCCAAAGTCGGCGGGGGTAGCAACCAGACCAGTCCCGAAGTGATGCATCCAAACGCGATTGACGATCACCCGCGCCGTGAGCGGATTGTCAGGAGAAGTCAGCCAGCGAGCGAACGCTAGTCTTCGGCCGGTCGTCGGCAAACTTTCATCGTCGAGCGGAAACTCGATGCGAGTTCCCTCGGGCACAGCCACCGTCAAGGCCGCGGGCACCACAACCTGCTTGGGCTGCTGGTGATCGCCGCGATGAAACAATCTGGTTTGCGGAGCGTGTCCAGGCGGTTCGACCAACGCACGGACGAACTGCTCGGCCGGTTTGCGGGCGCGGATCTCTGCGATTCGCGTGTCAAACCCCTTCAGTTCCTCAGCAGCGGCTGGCAAGTACTGATATAAAACTCCCGGCGAAATATTGACGCTGGGGTTCGCGTCCAACAGCTTCTTTTGCTCGTCGGTGCGTTGATCCGCGGGTGCCTCGTAGGCCATTCGCAGCGAGGTTCGTAGCGGCTCTTCGAACTTTTCCAGTTCCTTATCGAGCGCCTGCTTCATGTACTCTGCCTGCTTAGCGGCCCGCTCTTGGGCTACTTTCTGGGCTTCGGCTTCGATCTCCGCCGAGAGGGCGCGGTCAGCTTCGGTTTGCAGCGAGACGAGCCGCGCGGCGGGCGACTTCCAAGCCTGCCAATCGAGCGCCGGTTCGAACACGGCACGGAGCGC
This sequence comes from Planctomycetaceae bacterium UBA6172, assembly GCA_002422955.1. Taxonomy (GTDB): domain Bacteria; phylum Planctomycetota; class Planctomycetia; order Pirellulales; family Pirellulaceae; genus UBA6163. The sequence continues at coordinate 19,093 of DITY01000230.1, read as the reverse complement.
GAAGTAATCGGTGTGCAGAACGGGGTCATAACGATGATCGTGGCACTGCGCGCATTGAACACTGACCCCTAACAGCGATGAACCGACAATCTTGAGCGTATCAGCGATCGTCTGATTGCGAGCCTCGGGGGTGTCCGTTCCGCTGCCCGTCCCGTCGGCTGCCATCCTGAGGAACCCCGTGGCCGTCAATAGTTCTATCTGATCCGTGGTCCAATCGCCCGATTTGGGACCCGCCAATTCATCTCCCGCAAGCTGCTCCGTGATGAATCGATCGAACGCGCGGTCCTCATTCAACGACCGGATGACCCAGTCGCGATACCTCCAAGCCCAGGGACGCTCGGCGTCACTGACCGTGTAGCCCTCGGAATCGGCATAGCCCGCGACATCCAGCCAATGCCGTCCCCAGTGCTCGCCATACTGAGACGACTGAAGCAACTGATCGACCAAACGGTCAAACCAATCAGTCCCCGGATCGTTGACCCACGCCTGCACTTGGTCGAACGTGGGTGGAAGCCCTGTCAGAGTAAAATGGGCACGCATCACGAGAGTCCGTCGGCCGGCTTCCATCAGGGGCGGACCGGCAGGGTCCGCCGCTTGACTCAGCAGCGCGTCGATCGGCGTCCGCGTGAGCGGGCCTTTCGCGGGCGCAGCGCCGACCGGCGTCGGCGGCCGGCGAATCGGTTGAAACGCCCAGAAGTCTCGCTCTTCGGGCGTGATCCCTAAACCCGGACCGATCGTTTCAGGCTCGGGTCGCTTGGTCGCGGCACCCTCGGAAAGCCATTGCCGAATGGTCTCCAATTCCTGTGGCGTAACCTTGACCTCTCCGGGCGGCATTTCACCATCGGTAATCCGCTGGACCAACAGGCTCTGGTCGGGATCCCCGATCGCGATCGCCGGACCATTTTCGCCCCCCTTGGACATCAGCCGCACCTGGCGGAGATCCAATGCACCTTCGAGAGACTCCGTAGCTCCGTGACAATCGAAACAGTGGGCCCTCAAGATCGGCCAAATGTGTTGCTCAAAAGTCGGCGGTGCCTCTGGAGACGCCGCGAACGTCGCTCGGCTTCCGACGAGCAACAGCACAAGGACAGCGCCGCTTCGCAAGCGTTGCGATTCGATCGACCAGAATAAATTCATTCGTATTCACCAACTCGCAAAAAATCCAACCGACGGACCATGATCTCGCAACCCTCGCCAACCCGCGTGTGCCTGGCGAGCAGATCAGCGGTGAACGCGAGCCTAAAGGCACCATCAAGCCCGAGAGCAGGCCGAAACACCTGTCTCCGCGGGACCGACCCGTCGCTTCGGCCTGCCAGCCAGCTTCCCACCTTTTCGCCCCCGGAAATCACTCAGCAGCTTAGTTGCCTGAGGCCCGCCAGTCCAAATCTCGGGCCTCGTAGGATACCGTATTTTCCCGCAAATCGAACATCTTCAAGAACGGAATTTCATAGGCCTCCTGTCCGACCAGACGATGACAGCCGACCGAGTGGACGGTAGCCGGTGACGCCTATCACCCAGTTCTCTGAGCCCCTTGGTCTTCCGGAAAGGGAGGATGCGAGGTCAATCGCCCCGTGTGCAGGGATGGCCTGGCGGGAGGGCCACCGACCGTATTTGCGACCATTCCCGGCACTCCCGGCAGAGCCTCCCCCAAACTCCTCCGTCACCCCACGCCCCGCTCCTGAAACGGTCGACAGGCACGCACCCGATCGGCATATCCGCATCCGCAACTTGGGTCGCGGCACCAGTCTGTGGGCGAGAGGATTCGGCAAGACAGGACCGGAGGGACTAAACGAGTCCCCACCGCCTGCGGAGTACCCACTCGGTCGACATCAACCCGACGAATAAGAGCAATAGCGGCCAGGCGGTGGCTGCGTCGTCGCCGAGCCGATATTTTTTGACAATGGGCGCCGCCGCTGTCCGGCGTAATGCGGCGATCCGTGAAATCAATTCGTCCACTTGAGAAGGCAGCAAACTGGCCCCGCCCGCGGCTGCCGTCTGGCCCGACAGCTGAGACAAATACGTGACGTCGGCAAACGGCATAGCCAATTCGCGGTCCTCGTCGAGAATCTGAAAGGAGCGTGCCACGGACAGGCTGCCCTGCCCGAGTCGAGCGCGCAACCGATACAGTCCCGGTATCAGTTTCGGCAGGATCCCGGTCAGCGTTCGACGATCCGCATCGACATCCGTCTCGGATTGCTCCACCACGACCGGAGTGATAGCACCATCAGGGCCAATGACCTCGATTTCCGGCTCTGCTTCCGTTTCCGCGATCCCTGCCGCGAATCGAGTGACCTGCCATCGTACGGCTTCCGCCGCCACGAATCGTCGTCGTTCCAGTTCGACCAGGAGTTGCGATTCGGGGTCATCCCCACGATCGGCCAGCCACAACATCAGCTGCCTCCAAAAGCGCCGGTGCGCGTCATCCGCTCCCCGCCGCCACCAACGCCAGGTGCTGTCGCCCGCGAACGCCGCAACCCGCCCCTCACCGAACTCTCCGATTACGAGCAATGGCTGTTGGTCGCTGGTGCTCAACAGCACAATTACTCCCGGGGCGATTCGTGGCGGCCCGAGTCGATTGGCACCAACCAGGGGAGACAGTTGATCCCAATAGGCCTGCTGTCCTTCCAGCGAATCATCGCCCGGCTTAAGGGCCGTGATCGGGTGCGAGCGTGTCAGACGCGGCAAAATTGACCCTTCGATCTGAGCCCCGCGCCCGCCCGGCATCGTACCCAACTGAACTGGCAAGGCGTCAGCCAGTGGTGAACCAGCGAAGCCACCCGCGTCGAAAGCGGACAAGCCCCCCAGCGCGAGCAACCCGCTGCCGTTGCGAACGGCCTCCGACAATCGCTGCCACTCACGATCCGGCAGAGCGCCGCGAGGTAGATCACCGATGATGAAAATGTCGAAATTGCCGGGAGCGAATGAATCGCCCCAATCGGTGGAAGGCTGGTCAACACCGTTGGTCCCAACCCAACGATAGCTCAACTCGAGATCAGGAAAACGCCGCAGGCTTCGCTTCAGAAAGGTTTGCTCGGGACGGGGCTGCCCTTCCAAATACAGCACCCGACCCCCACCCTGTCGAACCTCCAGGAAGGCGACTTGCGAATTATTGGTCAGCAGCGTCTCACCTTCTTGCGGGGCAACTTCAACCTCCAGTCGATACCCACCCGGCTCATCGACGGACACCGGGATGGAAAAGGAAACCGCATCCATAACGTTCGAGGCCGAATGTCGACGACTGGCCAGTTCGACCCTTTCAGTCGGTCGATCCTCGGGGCTGATCCACAATCGAATCGGCAGGTCAAACCCCTGCAGCGCCCGACTGCGAAGGACAAAGTCAACCTGAAACTGATTGCCCGAATACACGACTAACGATTCGACGAGTTGATCGACCTGGGCATCCCGAATGCGATCAGCATCACCCGCTGGCCCAATCGGTACCGTCCATAGCGGAATGTCCAGCGAGCCGAGTGTTCGAGCAGCGGCCTGCGGGTCGTTGTCTCCCGGTGCGCCATCCCGCGATCGATCAGCGGCCTGCTCCGCCTGGACCCGATCGGGCCTGGACGGATTGTGAACACCGTCCCCGAGCAAGATCACACCGGCCAGCGGTTCACCGGAAGCGGCGCGAAGCGCTCCGGACAAAGCCAAGAACAAATCGGTGGCTTGCCCCACGGGCGGATCACTTTTCGCAGCCGAAAGCTCCTCGTCGGATAACTCTTGAACCCCGTCCGCGTAGCCGAACCATTTGACGCCCAACGACTCATCCACTCCTCGCAAAGCCCGGGCGAGCGATTCACGCACTTCTTCCTGCTGCTCCCAGCGAGAGCGCCCGTCCGACGAGGGGAGGGTCATACTGCGGGAATGATCGACCAACACCGCCAAGGTTGCGCGACCCGGTTGAGAGTCCGTGCGGATCAGGGCAGGGCGAAACGCGGCGCCCAGCATCAAGGTGGCCGCGGCGAGGCGCAAACCGAGCAAGACTCTCCGCCGGCGGGCATTCAACTCGCTGCCGTGAATCCGTAGTCCCAGCGGCAACCCCAACAACACAACCGCCAGGCCCAGCATCACCAGCCAGGAAGAAAAAATCGGATCGAACTGAAAATGGGTCATGCAGCCCGAACGCCTCGAGTGTCGATCTTGTGCCCCGACCGGCGATAGAAACGATTCGCGATCACCTGCTCGATGGCGAACGCGGCAATCCCGAGCACCAGCAGCCAGCCGGACAGCGGTTGGGTCGGATCGCCCCCGTCCTGAACCCGAAGCAGCGCGTCACGCTCGCGAACCAGATCGTACAGTTCGGGGCCGAGCCAGGCGTCGAACAACGCGGGGTCTAGGCGACTCAAGTCAGTCTGGGCAGGCGACAAATTGATGCTGAAACCGGTAGATAAGCCCTCGCCTCGAATCCAATAGGTCCCTGGCCAATCAACCCCGCCAACCGTCAACCAAGAATCACGAGCGCGAAGCGGCACGACAGGTCCACGAGGCGGAAACATCTGAACCCGCAGGTCACCCGTGGACTCGCTCGGACCGATCGATGCACCGATCACGCTGGCTTGACCCGCCAGCGAGCCCACGGAACTGGTATTTACCGAGTTAGTGCCCGGCGGGTCGATCCTGAATCGCGGCACATCCGTGATCATGAGGTTGCGAGCGCCCCACCCCTGATCAGCCAAAGACTGGATCATCCCGCGGGTAAGCAAAAACGCTGGCCAGGCATCCGTACTGGCAAACAACTCGTTCCAATCGCGTGCCGGTTCCACCAGTGCCGGAAGTGGTGTGGTCAGGATCAAATGGTTGCTTCCTCGCTGCAACAGCGCCGGATGTTCCGTGCCGGCATAGCGAATGACCACCGTGTCGCCGGACTCCCGCGCATCCAGCTCCCAGTACTGGCCGATACGAAACGCATTCCACGGAACCCCGCCCGCGATTTCCGCAAACGCTGCGACGGCAGGATGCTGCGGTCGCTCGATCTCCAAAAAGGTACCCGGAGCAGGAACTCGCCAGCGACGAACCAAACCTCCAGGAAATCCGCCATCGGGCGTGTCGACCGCGAGACGCTCATCCATGGCCATGGACGGCCCCAGCAGCGTTACCAACTTACCGCCGTTCTCGAGATAGGACTGCAGGTCGGACCAAGCCGTGGGCGATACGGGCGGGGGGTCAACCAGGATGATCAAATCGTGTTCGCCATATTCCTCGCGGCGGCTTGGCAACAGTTCGGCTATTTCGACTCGATACTCCGCCATCGGATCCGTCGGCGACCGTGGGGCGGCCAATGCCCCGGCGAGCACGTCAGCCGAGGCTCGATCAGTGGATACCACCAGAATCGAAGGCGCTGAGCGCACCTGCAGTGTAAAGAATCGCTCATCATCGATTGCCAATTCGTCACCGCCGACAATGCGGACGACCCCATGATGCGTACCGACTTCGAGCGGCGGCACCGAAAGCAATGCCCGGGACGTCCCGTCGATGATCGGAATGGTCTTGCGATCGGCAACGCGGAGCGTTGGCAAGACCATTTCCGAATCGCGGACCAATGGCAATCCGGCGGCGGCAGGCGTTCCGCTTTCATAGATCTGTAGCTCGACGATCGCGGACGCGGAAGGCCGCGTCTGCTTTGGCGGTAACGCTTCGTCTGTTTGATCCCGCCCCGACGGCCCCCGCGGACCTTCGCTCGTCAGCCGAATCGAAATCGCCGTCGGAGTCATTTGGGGAGGAGTCGCATCGGCGATTTCTGGCAATTCCAGCATGAGGTTACCAGCGGGTGCCGTCCCCACGTCCAAAATTTGAATACGCAGCGGAGGGTCTTCCGCCAGCAAAGCCGCCACCCGACCACGCTCCCACTCCTGAGCCGGAAAGGATCGCTGGGTCAGATCGGTGACGACAACGACGATTCGACGATCGAGTTCACTGGAGCGAACCAACCTGACTGCGGCCTCGACACGTTCCGCCAAGGGGCGGCTCAAAGCCAGCGGTTCGGTGCGCTCGATCTGACGAGCGGCGCTGGCGACGTCGAGCGCGAATGCCGCTGGACGCGGCGAACGATCGATGATCGCGATCCGACTGTCGGCAGGAAAACGACCTAAGATCCAATTCGCCTGGTCTCGGATCTGATCGATCACCCGCGACGGTCCCGTGGCCCGCGCGGTCGTCTCTTCCGTCAGGGCGTCATCGGACAAGTTTCGCAAGCTACGGACCGAGTTATCCAGCACCAGCGCCAACGCGACGGGCAAATCTTCGCGAGTCGTCACCTCAGGCCCACTAACGGCCGAGATGCCCGCAATCGCGAGCGAGGCAATCCAAGACAACAGCGCCGCCCCCCCTAACGCATACCCCAGGCCCGGTAGCCGTTCGCGAATCCTGGCCACACCCGCCATGGCCAACAGCGCGACACCGAGAACCGCGAGGAGACCAGATGCGATCCAAGCGGAAGAAACCGCGGTCGCGACCGTAGGTCGTGCCAGTGCAAAGGCCAACGCGACCAGAATCAGGATCCTCCACCCGAGCAGCCACCAGCGTCGCACCTGCAAACGTTTTTGGCTCGACGCGATCCGTTGCTTGACGAAACGGGTTGCGGGAAAAACGATCCGCCGAGGCTCGCGACGTGACATCAGATGCACCACGACCGGGATCGCGGCGGCGAGCAGACCCGCTAGGAGCGAAGCGTTGAGAAACGTCATCAAAAACGAGACTGGCGATTGATCAGGTACTCGGTCAAAGCCTTGTCAAACGGCATGTCGGTGCTCAACGGCACGTAATCGACCTGCAACTTGCCGCAGCCGTCTCGATAAATCTGGCGAAAGGCATCCAATTCGGACAAATATTCTTCACGGTACCCGTCAGCATCCACCTGAAACCGCTCTCCTGTTTCCGAATCCTCAAACTCCACCGGACCGGTGTAGGGGAAGTCGATCTCGGCTTGGTCCAGGACGTGAAACACGATCACGTCGTGCCCCCCATGACGCAGCCTCGCCAACGCCGAGAGGGTCGCGACCGGATCGCCAAGCAAATCCGAGAACAGCATGATCAGACTGGAGTGCCGCAGCATCGCCGCGACACGAGTCAAACATTCGCCGAGTTCAGTCTGCCCTTGGGGTGTCATCTGGGAAAGGTGGCTGAGTACATCCGCGAAATGCCCGCGACGACTACGTGCCGGAAGGCTGGCTTGAACACGATCAGAAAATGTGATCAATCCGACCGGGTCTTGCTGCATCGTCATCAGGTAGCACAACGAAGCGGCCAAGCAAATCGCATACTCGAACTTGCTCAATTGCTGGGATTGCTTGAAACCCATCGAAGCACTCAAGTCCATGACCAGAAAACCGGTCAGGTTCGTCTCGGCTTCGAACCGCTTTACATAATACTTATCCGTTTTCGCATAGACCAACCAATCGATCAGCTTGGGGTCGTCACCGCGATGATATCGCCGATGCTCGCTAAACTGCACCGAAAATCCATGTAGAGGACTGCGGTGCAAGCCCTGTAAAAAGCCGCGAACAATCATCCTCGCGCGCAAATCCAATCGCTTGATTTGGTTGAGTGACTCGGGAGAAAGTTGCACCGTCACGGCTTGGGACTCGGAATGGGAAACGGACACCTCGGGTGATGCCGCGGCGGTCGACACGAGCCTACAACCGCGGTGGTCGCATCTTATCCGAAAAAGACCTGCTCTCGCCCCGCCGGTCTCGTCAAAGTTGGTGTGGCGAATCATTTGCGGCCTCGCGAGCGAGCAACGATCGAGCCCGCGGAACAGGTTCGGCTTGGGGTCAGAGCAACGTCTCGAATCGTTGCAATCGCAAGTCGCGATGGCACTCGCCCGCCGAATCTCGGATCGCGACCGCCGCAATGTAGCCAGGATTCGGCACAAACGAGATGAACTGCCAGTTGCCATCATTCGTCAGGTTGGGATTGAGCATGCGCACGCTGGGCCGAACGGCATCGAGTTGCTCGAAGGCGAAGTCACCCAGCGGCATCGTTAACCCAGTCCCAATGGCTTTGATAAACGCCTCTTTGAGGGTCCAAACTCTCAAAAAAGCCTCCATTCTCTGCTCGGGATCGCGCGCCGAGAAGACATAATCGACCTCGGCGGGGGCGAAATACCGTTCGGCCAACCCGACGTCCGTTTTTCGCGATAAGCGCTCCACGTCAACCCCGATTGCACCACGATCCACCGCGGCAAACAACACCATCCCCTCGGTGTGACTCACATTGAACGGCCGGTTCACCGCCTCCGGCGCAACCACGAAAGGCTTGCCCTTTTCCGCGCGATCCAACACGACCTCCTTCGGATCAAAATCGGTCCGAAGCGTCAGCAGCTTGCGTACCATCCCACGACCGACGACATGCTGATTGCGTGAACTGGGCTGGCGAAGCCGGAGAGCCCCCTCCCATTCCTCCGGCGTCAGCCATTGTCGGCAACGATGTTCCAATGCCCCGGGCTCGCTCGCCGAGGCCTCCGCAGCCCAGATTTCGACCAGTGGTCTCGAACGAGAGGCCATTCAATTCCTTCAATACCCGTCACCGATCGGGATAAACGTGTTGCTAGCAAAATCGATACCTTCACGACGCCAGTGCCACTCCGCCATGGGGACAGCCAAACGCTTGGCAACGCGTCATCCCCTATGTTATCGGGCTCGCGACCCAGCCGATCTCGAAACCCCAACCGAGGGGCCATTCATTCCGACCTTTACGCACAATTGCTAATCTCGGTAACATCGCGTGCTGTGTAAGCTCGCCAAAAGCTAGAAGGATGGATCCCATGGCCGCCGCATTGCTCCTCGTCATGTTTGCCACAGTCGGAATCGACTATGGGTGGCAACCGGATGGGACCAAGTCGCCGCAGGGCGATAACATCGAATACATCATTCAGATCCCGCCAGATCAATTGGACGATGTGCAGCGATTGGGCGAGATCACCAGCACCCTCGACCCGACGGTAGCCAATCGGGTGGTGAAGGTCATCGTCCGGGTGGGTACCGAGCCGCTACCGCGTAACGCAGGGAACTTGGCCGTCCGACCGACTTCCCCAGCCCTCTCTCAGTCGGGCCAAGCTTCGCCGGGGGTCGGCGCTGCCGTTGCGGGCGATCAGGCAGACCATTCTCCATTGCCGATTCCCGAGTTTCCCACGCTCGATAAGCTCGCTGGTGTCTCTGGCAAGAGCGGTGTTTCGTCGAGCGAATCTGCGATGAAGCCCGACCCGCAGACGGGAGGCTTTGCCCTGCCACCGAGTACGCTGTCGCCAGTCGGCACGAACCCGAACGTTTCGACCGAGCCCGTGGCGACCGAGCGTGAGAACCATTGGGCTGACATTCGAGGTCAATCAGGACTTTCAGCGCCCGCCGCTTCAACGGCTCGGGTTTCGCCCCCTAGCCCAACAACCACTCCGGTCGCGCCGACCGAAAACTGGACGCTACCGCCGGCCGTGACAACCGCCGCCCCTAGTGCCAGCAGCCCAGCAAGCAATTGGATTACGCCCCCAGCTGCCACCGTTTCGAACCAGCCACCAGCCAGCCAACCAGTCGGTTCGGCCAGCAGCAGTGGTCTGGCAACCGTGGCCCAGCCGAGCGGGAGCCGCCAACCGACGAATCCGAATGACCCCACCTGGAGTGGCTACGGAACCACACCGACTTTCGGCACCCCACCTGCCGGGATTTCCCCCACGCTTTCACCTACAGCGGCGGGACGAACTGAGTCGACCACCGCCGCGGGCTATCCGGAACAATCGTCGATCGCCGCGAATTCGGGAACACCGGGTTTGACCAGGGATTCGCTGGGCAACTTACTCGATCGCTTAGGGCGTCCTGTCGATAGCCTGGGCCGACTGATCGATCCAAGATCAGGGAACTTGATCGACGCTTCGGGAAACTGGATTGATCAATACGGCCGGCGGATCGACCAATTCGGTAGACTTTTACCCGCTGAAGCCAGCATCTCAGTCGCGCAGGGTTCAAGTACCGCAGCACAACCACCCGCACAAATCAATTCGAGCTCGCCGCTCAACTATGGTTTGGCCAACAATCCCGCCGGATACGAGCAGATTGGTCAAGGTCAAACCATCCCCGCCCAGTCACCGTTCCCCTATTCGGGGCCTGGGTATACCAGTCCGGGGCAGGGAGCGCCGCCAGGCACCTTCGCGGGAAATGGAAACTATCCTGCGGCGTCCGGTGCTGCTGCGGACGCCAGACCATGGCCACAATCAACCTGGGGACAAGGTCAACCGAACTTCGGAACGCCTTACGCCTCGAATCCTACAAGTGCAGGATCGGCAAGCGGTTGGCTGGCCGAACGCGACGGGACCCTGGCGGCCGGATCGTTGGCGGCCAGTGGGACTTCTGCCGGAAGCAATAGAACTTCGCAAAGCGAGTCGGATGGGGGGCGGCAACGAACCGTGTCCGCACAACCCTTTTTCAACTTTATCCTGTTGATCTCGTTGGTCGGAAACGCGTATCTCATTTTTGAGACCGGAAATCTGCGGCGGAAGTTCCGCAGCATGATCGCCAGCGTTCGGGCGAACAAGATATCCGCTCAGCCAGCCAATTGATGCGCGGCTGAGACATCGGGGTCAGGGAAGACATTGCCCGTGAAACAGCAACGCTTGATCGAGCCGTTCGATCCGGCCCGAAAGATTCCGCAATTGGCGAGCAATCGAGTTTGCCAATTCCTGCTGACGTTTTCGGTGATCGGGATTCTGGGGAACCGCCTTCCCTGCCTGGCGGCAGAAGCTTCCGGCTCGGTGTCCGCCGAATCCGCGGCGGTGGGAGAAACGCTTCTGGCAACCGCCCAGCGGCTGCTCGATCATCCCGCGGCCCGACGCGACGATCCTGGGTACGGTCGCGAATTGATCGAAACCGCCCGGGCTCTCGGGCGACTCGGTGAACTCGAGACTTCGCTGGCATTATTTGTTGTGGCACTGGAACAGCAACTTGCGAAGCCGACTGAACAGGACGAACAGACGATCATTTCGCTTCGGCTCGCCATCGCATCCGCGGCATGGCAGCTCGGTAAACATCAGCTTGTGATTGAGGAGGCAGGCAAGATCCTGCTTGCTTCGCAAGACGATCTGGATATGACGCGCGGAGTGGCCGTACACCAATTGCTGATTCGGTCATTGATCCAAACCGGGCAACTCGAACTGGCGATTGAGCAACTCCATCTGCTTGCCGAGCGATCTCCAAAAGCAAACTCCATCGCCCTGGAACAGGCCTTGGCAATAGGCGGCATCGCACTGCGATCGGAACGGACAGCGATTGCGAAAACGGCATTCGAACTCTACCTGACGCTCGCGCCCGAAGGTGAGCGAGCAGGTGACGCGAGCTTGGGTGCTGCGTGGGCCGCAATCATGGGAGCCGAATCTCCCGCTCAGGCTGAGACTCGCATTGCCAACTTTCTTAGCCAATTCCCGCAACACTCCGACGTTCCCCACGCGATGGCGGCTCACGCCAGACTGCTAGAAAGCCTGGGGGAGCCCGCGCGGGCCGAAAAGGTTCGCATCGCCCTCTTGAAAGCTCATCCGGCCAATGAGGCCGTTCCGGCGATGTTGGAAGACTTCGCCAGGTCAGCCACGGGGCCATGGCCCGAACCGCTACGTGAAGCCTGGCTCGCCCGCCTAGATCGATGTGGGGAGGCCGACGCAGACTCCGCGATTTCATCGGCATTGTGGCCGAGGATTTTCGTTGCCGCATTTGCGGACGCCGATAATCGACTCTGGCAAGCCGCCGTGCAGGCGTTATTGGCAGCGGACCGAGAGGGCACGTTGACTTTCGAACTGCTACAAACCGTGTCGAACTCCGAGCCCCATATCGCGGAACACCTCGCGGTGGATCTGTTGGCTCGGTTGCTCAGTGGCCCGAATGCGGATTTGTCGACGATAACGTCGGGGCCATCGCCGCGCGGGTCTGAGGCCATCGGCACGCCCATGGGGTGTGACGCCGCCTGCCGATGGGCAGGCTTGACGGAACGCTGGTCCCTGCTGGCGCTCGTAGCCGATCAATTGGAGCCGCCGACCGTCGATACGACTCCCGCTCGGGGGCTGGTCATTGATCGGCTGCTGGCCGAATCGCTGATGCAGACACGCCGAGCCCATGACGCGGCACGCTGGTGGGAAGCCATTGTCGAAATCCACCGCTGTCAAGACTTCGAGACCACGCTTCGAGCCGCAGAAACGGCTGTGGCTTACGGCACGATCGATGCCGCCAAACGTTACTTGGCTAAGGCCAAAGTCGCAGCAAATGACCGCGCTTTCGAAATCTCATTGGTCCAAATTTTGGAAGCGGAATTGGCGGTTCGCGGAGCTCGGATGGACGAGGCCCGCGCGATCTTGGAAAGGCTTGCTCGTGAACCGGCAACGTCTGCCGAATTAAAGCCGCGCACTCAGTGGATGATCGGCGAGACCTACTTCCTGCAGGAACGGTACACGGAGGCAATCGATGCCTATCGGCGCGTGGATGCCATTGACCCCCGTAGCGATTGGGCAGTTGCCGCGATGCTGCAGTCAGGCAAGGCATTTGAAAAGCTTGGCCTCCATCGCGATGCGGCAACTTGCTACACCGCGTTGCTGACCCGCTTCCCCACTTCGCCCCACGTGGAACAGGCGCGCGTTCGGCTCGCTCAAATCGCTAGCCCGGCAACCACTCGGCGTTGAATCGAAGGCTAACTGCAAACATCGGAATGAAATGATATGGCAAGGCAATCCCACGAACAGGAACATCGACGATATCTGCTGACGTTCGCCGCGACCGAACCACTTGGCACGGCCATTTCACAGCCTGATCCGTCCACCGTGGAGGAACAGGACAACCGTTCTGGGCGTGAAATTGGCCCAGACGCCGTGCGCGCGCTCGCCGCCTTCTTCGTGGTCTATTTGCACGCAGGCATCGCTTATTTGGAGCCCGCGATGCCGGGACTGGCTTGGCCAATTCGCGATACCCCAAGCCGGTTCGTCGAGACCACCTTTTGGCTGATCGAAATTTTCATCATGCCGTTATTCCTGTTGGTCGCCGGTTTTTACGCTCAGCGGTCCTGGGCGAATGGCGGTGGCGGGAGCTTGATTCGCTCACGTGTGCAACGCTTACTCAAGCCTTTGGCTTTCGCAGCCATCGTCCTGCTGCCGTTGGAATATTACCTCTGGCTGGCAGGTTGGGTTATTGAAGGCACCATTTCGGCCGACCGACTTTGGACATTGAAGGTGCCACGGATGGCCCGGCAACACCTGATGGGAACAGCCCATCTATGGTTCATGCTCTACCTGTTTCTCTACTGCGTCGCGCTCTCGGTGATGGCGGGTCTATTCCCCGGCTCTCTGGGAAAACGCCGCCTGGCGGCAACGCTTCCGTCAGGGGAAATGCGGCCAGCGCCGTTGCCATGGTCCTCTACCGCCGGCGCGCTGGCTCGACTTGGCAGCGCCTTGCGTTGGGACAGTTGCCGCGTCCGCCGAGTACAGTCGGTCGGAGTACTCGTCGCGGGAATCGCGGTCCTGTCGATCGCGCCACAGGTTGTCTTCGGGTTTCAACACGGATTCCTTCCCGTTCCGAGTAAGTGGATCTATAGCGGTACTTACTTTCTCGGCGGCGCATGGATCGCGGCACAGAACCAGGGCTGGCGGGTTTGCGATCAGCACGCGGGCCGGTTCGCCATCGGGGGACTGATCTGCGGGATCGCCGCGGTTCTGATGGGCCAATGGGCCATTGAGACAGCGGATCCCATTTCTCTCGTTTTCGGGATCGGCTGGCTGCCTCGTCTGGTCCTCGCTTCCCTGACCGTTATCTCAGCCTGGTCGCTTTCGTTCGGAATCATCGGCTGCTCGAACCGCATCGCACCGCTGCTGTCGGTTCGACGCGGCGTTCCCGAAATGATCGCCTACCTGGCCGCCGCCGGATTTTGGGTGTACCTGGTTCATCACCCGTTGGTCGCGTTGCTGCACCTCGATCTGAAACTCTTGCTGCCCGGCGTTTCACCGGAGATCAAATGGGCCCTCACCCTAATGACTACCCTCGGATTGAGCCTAGGCAGCTACCACGTTTTCATTCGCGGTTCCCGACTCGCGGCTACGATCGGACTTGAGCTCGAATCTTCCCAGAAAGCGGTAGCGGAGGCTGGAGCGGCGGACCCAAAACTAGCCAATCCGGAGCTTACAAACAACCGGGAGCCTATCACAGCAGGACGCCTACGGCGTGTCGCGTGACCGCAAGTCGCAGGCTACCCGTTGGCACGGGAGCCTGCGAGCAATTCGAAGCCCAGCAGCGGGATCCGAAAATCGCTGTCGCCGTCACTCAGCCGATCGCAGTTTCGCGATCACCAAGGACCGCGAACGTGATAGAGGCCGAATTGGTCCGTGTGACTGGGCCACTGCGGAGTCGCCCGAAAACTGCCGTTCGGCAAGGCGCCAGGTGATGTAGCGCTGCGGCCAAACTGGTGAGTTTGCGGATACATCAGATTTTGGCTTACGCCCCACGCATAGGTCTGACGCATGTAGGAGTTCGGCGGAACCACCATGGCCGTCGGCTGACCGTAAGGCAAGTAATAATATCCGCCATGCCAAGGCCGCTGATTGGCGTGTTGAGCTGACCAGGCATTGAACGGATTGCCGGCGTCGGCACTTACCGGGCACAAAGTGCCGGCCAGCAGTAAGCCGCCCAGGATCAACAAGATTTTCTTCATGCTCGAACGGAGCCTCGGAGGCGAAAGGTTAGGGACCGGTAGGGGATGCGAATCTCGTACCGCTTAGCGGGGTATCCGGATCTTGTTCCAATACAAATTGCTCCACGCGGTTCGCACCGGCGGCGCGTAATAATGAACCTTAGTATGATTCATGCCTCGGCCGCCGTCATAGTAATTGTGATACCGATTGGTGTGCCAATAGAGCATTTCCTCGGGATACCAGGGCTGGTAGGTGTTGAACGTGTGCCCCACATGCGGCGGTACCGGAACGGGCGAGATATACATCTGAGCGTTGGTTGCGTTGCAATTGCCCTGCGTGTAATTGTTGTAGAACAGGTCGGGATACCCGTAGGTACGCGGCACACAACCGGCCGCCGAACTTCCCAATCCCGCACCGCTGGCCATGTCTCCCACGAAGGCACTCGCTGCGGTGGCAGTTCCGCCGGCCGAAGCTCCGCCCCCGACAACCTCGTCGCTGATCACTTGGGAGCTGACTACGTACTCCCCGGCCCCTAAGCCGGCGATGTTTTGGTGGGCGCCCAACAGCTGCCCGCGTGGGGGCCCAAACGCCAGGGCCGACCCCTGACCGACGACCATCGACAGGGCCGTTAATGCGATGATGGATCTGAGCATTGGCATGGTTGCGGTTCCTCCGTGAACCATTTGGGAAAAAAGTGCCGCCCGATGAAGCCCTCTTGAGCCTATGAAAATTGCTCAGCGGTCACCTCAGCTGAACCGAAACCCCAAATGGACTACGGTTCTTCGCCGGTTGTTGAATCGGCCAAACTCACCCTTCGCAAGCAGCCTACTCTCGATACCCTGCCGCGATCGGAAAAACCCGTACATCCGGCTCTGCGATTTTCCCGCGTTGCCGCCAACAACGGACACACTTGGCGGCGGTATCTCGAACCACGCCGACAACCTCCGCGGCGCATTCCTCGCCGGCGCCCAACCGAAATCGGCACACCCGCAAACACCGCCCCATTACCCTCGCGAGATGCAGACACTCGGCAAACGCGATTGCACGCCCGGGTGCCAGGGTTGTGGAAACATGCCATGTCGAAGCGTCGGAACTCGATACCGAGAATCCGTTGCCAAGGGACGCGACGGACAGTTTCGGGCGATCGCGGTCGCGCACCCTTCGGATCTGACAGGTGTTGATCAAGATCGTTATCGGTCTCGGGTCATGCCCGACCCGCTGCTTGCCAGTCAGTAGGCCCCGCCCCGTGGTCCCCGCGGGCCGGTGGTGCGCTACCGAGCCCCACCGACTCGTGGCCGACCCTCCGGTGGTCCGTGCTTAAGTCCCGCGCTCGGCCCAGGACGATCTGGGACGCGATTTGGTTACGGCATGCTGTGCCTCACCGGCCCGATTACGGTCCGATCGGGCCAGCTCATCGCAACTGCGGGCGTCGGTCGGTTTGATGTGGGCCGTTCCAACAACGCTTGCTTTAGTCGGGTAGCTCGAATCCGAAGATTCGATAAGCTACAGATCTTGTTTCGACCTAGGCCCGATCGGTCTGGTTTTGCGTTCTCGATCATCCTTGGTTCATCGATGCTGGAATTGGTTGTCGGATCGGGAAACGCTCACAAGATCGCGGAATTGAGGGCGTTATTGCCACGCGACCGCTTTCGGCTGATTCCGCTGTCTGAGCTGGAGACCCCCTTGGATGTTGAGGAAACGGGGCTGACATTCTGCGAAAACGCCAGACTCAAGGCGACGCTCCAGGCCAAGCACCTCAATCGCTGGGTTTTGGCTGAAGACAGCGGACTGGAAGTTGACGCCTTGAGCGGACAGCCAGGAGTTTTCTCTGCCCGCTTCGCCGGGCGACACGGAGACGACGTGGCAAACAACCTCAAATTGCTGAAAGAAATGGCCGATTTTCCCTCCGGAATGCGGGGGGCCTCTTTTCGCTGCTTCGTCTGCGTTTCATCACCCCAGGGAATCGCCCGGATCGAAGTCAACGATGTTTGCCGAGGACGGATTGGCACGGAACCGCAGGGAGAGGGCGGATTTGGTTATGACCCGCTGTTCATCATCCCGGAGTACCACCAATCCTTCGGGCAACTCGGGGTGACCATCAAAAATGTGCTCAGCCATCGCTCTCGTGCCCTTCGTAAGGTCGTCCCCAGGCTGCTTGAACTGGTAGCTTCCGGAGAGTTCGCATGATGACATCGGATTCCGAACGGTTGGATGTGATCGCTGTCGGGGCGCACCCCGATGATGTCGAAATTGCCTGTGGGGGCACGCTGGCCAAATTGGTTCGGCAAGGCTATCGGGTCGGGATCATCGACTTGACGGATGGGGAACCGACTCCGGGTTCGCCCGGCCCGCCGGTTCGACTGGCGGAGGCGGAGGCCGCCGGTCGCGTCTTAGGGATTCACAGCAGGATACAACTCAATCTTCCCAACAGGCGGCTGTTCGACCAGTTCGAAAACCGCGTTGCTCTGGCAACCGAATTCCGTCGCTGGCGGCCTCGGTTGGTCATCGGATTCGGCGCGAAAACGCCGATGGCCTCCCCTGACCATTATCAGGCATCCCTGCTGACCGACGCTGCCGTTTTCTACAGCCGATTGAGCAAATGGGACGAGTACTTCGGAGGCCTACCGGTACATGCCGTGTCCCGCCAGCTTTACTTTCGACTGGCACTGGAACCCGGTGTGATGCCGGGAGAGCCCTGCCACATCACGGTCGATATCGCCGAAACGCTCGATGCCAAATTAGCGTCGATCCTGTGCTATGAAACGCAATTCGCCTCCAAACCCTACATCGCGGAACGGGTACGGGCGGCAGCGATCGTGACAGGCATGATGGCGGGAGTTTCCGCGGGTGAAGTCTTTGTCGCCCCGCGACCATTCGCGGTCGATGACCTGCTGAAGATGATTCTCTGATCGGTGAAACCGCATCAGCGGTAATGCGGGTCACTCGCGGGTTGCGTGGCAACGCGGACCGCTTTCGAGGGATGGCCCGGAGGTTGTCGGTTGAAATGGGCCGCGACCAGAGAGCGATCGGCGTCCGTGAGTCGGGGTTCGGCCGCGGTCCAATACTCCCGATCATCGCTGATCAAGACCGCGATCCGAGCCGGACAATCTTCGCCACGAGGGGTTAGCTGACGGCGTAATTCGTCGACCCTTGCCTGCTGCTCGGCATCCAGACGGCTGGCGTCCAATCTGCCCAGCCTCGGCAGTACTGCCAAGCCATGCTGCCGCAGTTCCTCCTGCGCTGCCAACCTGTCGCTACGCTTGTTCGATCCCAGACGACCGATCAAGGATTCGAAAGCGGGATCATCCAAGCGTTGAACTTCGGTCGGGACCTTCGATGGTGCGTCACTAGTCCGCATCAGTCCAATTTCACGCGTGATCCGTCTCAGTGACTCCCGGTGGGCCTGTTCAGCCAACGACTCCAGACCGACCGGATGCAGCATGTCATCCAGCAGGGTCGAGAAGGATTGCCGATACAAGCTGGGCTGAGCGATGCAGAAGTGGATCCAACTATCGAACCGGAATTCTCGGACCTGCTGACCCGATTCCCAGCGAACCGTAATCGCCCCTTGTTGAGGCTGTGTAGCCGTAACGCGGACCGCCTCGGACGGCACCTCCGCACGCATGACAAGCAGGCCTCGTTGCTCCACATCCAATGACATGCGAATAGAGTCACCGCTTCGGGTGTAATGTAGCCTGGGCAATCCCCGGAAGGACTCGATCGCCAGAGTCTCGTCGATCCGATCGCCTCGGGCCGTTCGTCGCCCCGAAAATCGCTGGCTGATCTTGCGATAACGCACGGGATCGAGCTCCACCCGCCCCAAAATAAGTCGAAAGCGAGCCGCCTCGCTGCCCCGCAAGGCCGATGGCAGCGATTCCCGCGGTACGCCGGAGGACTCCTCCGCTGGCGTTTCCTGGGACAGGAGCCGACCGACAGCGACGGACAAGCCGAACATAACCGACAAAAGCGGTGACCACCTCATCACACTCCCTCCGACATTCTCAGTGCGGGACCGCACGGATGGATGAAAGTGCGGCGGGGTCGTAAATTGGTGGACGAAGCGGGCGAGCCCAGGTCAGGGCAATCGCCGACCAGTCCAATTTCGGTGTATCGGATAGTGGCTAGGCACCGCCAGAGCAAAAGACAGTCAAAATCTCAGAATTGGTCTAGCGGCTGAGAGGCGTTCGAGACCGGTCATACCACATCACTGTCCGCGGTTCGGTTGGCTCGGCCCGACGCCGTGAACCGAGCCTGATTCAGCTTGCGTGCCTGATGGCAATGAGTCCGGAGGGCATCCGCGGCGGCCAAAAACAGAATGCATAGCATTAGCAGCGCAACCGATGTCCATGCGGCAATCCAGAAAGCCCCTGGGCCGACCCAGCCGGCCGCGATCATCAGCCCCCCACAAGCCCCGAGTAAGAGGTGAATGACCAGCCTCCAGCGACGCCGGACACGCAC
>DITY01000280.1:12378-35337 GCA_002422955.1 Planctomycetaceae bacterium UBA6172 | reverse complement strand
TAGCCCCGGGTCGCGACCGGGGTTGTCGAGCGTGGTAAAATAGTCCGGATAAGATTTCGTGCGCCGTTGATCACGTTCGCCTTGGACGCGGCTCCCCGGCGCGAGGGGCAAGGATGCGTGGGGATCGGGTGTGGCGGGGCCGCCGACCTAGCCGTTCGCGGTGCCGCCCGCTTCTGCCATCGGCTCGGCAACGAATCGCGGAGGAAATCATTGACCCGCCCGAGCAGCCCTCCCAGTTAAGGCGATCCTAGGCCATGCGTTATCAAGTCCTCGCAACCGACTACGACGGCACGCTCGCGCACGACGGCCGCGTCTCCGAACCGACGCTCAGGTCGCTGAAGCGGTTCCTCGCCTCGGGCCGGAAGTTGATCATGGTCAGCGGGCGGGAGCTGCCGGAATTGAAGTCGGTCTTTCCGGAGCTGAACCTGTTTCAGTGGGTCGTTGCCGAAAACGGAGGGCTGTTGTATGAACCGGCTACCGACAAGGAGGTTCTGATCGGGAACCCGCCGTCGTTGGAATTGGTCGAAACGCTGCGTCGCCGCGGCGTGCATGCCCTGTCCGTGGGTCAATGCGTCGTGGCGACTTGGACGCCATATGAAAATGTGGTGCTGGAGGTAATCCGCGATCTCGGGTTGGAGTTGCAGATCATCTTCAACAAGGGTGCCGTGATGATTCTCCCCGCGGGAGTCAACAAAGCCTTCGGGCTATCCCGAGCGCTCAAGGAGATGAAGCTCTCCTTGCACAACACGGTTGGTGTCGGCGATGCCGAGAATGACCATGCGTTCCTTCAGGTGTGCGAGTTCTCCGCGGCAGTCGCCAACGCGCTCGCGTCGCTCAAGGGGGAAGTCGATCTGGTATTGCCGATCGACCACGGGGGCGGGGTCGAATGGCTGATCGATCGCATCCTGGTGGATGACCTGCGGTCGTTCGATAGCAGGTCCGATCGACACCGCCTGCCGTTCGTGTCACACGATCGCGAAGAGTTGACGTTGCCATCCTTCGGATCACCCATCTTGGTCTGCGGGGCATCCGGCAGTGGCAAGTCGTCCTTGGCGAACAAGATGGTCGATTCGATCGCTGAGCAAGCGTATCAATTCTGCATCATCGACCCGGAGGGCGACTATGAGTCGCTCGATGGTGCCGTCGTCCTGGGTGGTCCCAGCACCGTGCCGCCGGTCGAGGAAGCGATCCATGTGCTCGAGGAGCCGAGCGCCAACGTCGTGATCTGCTTGACCGGGGTCCCCATCCCCGACCGCCCGGCCTACTTTTTGGAAGTCCTCGCGGAACTGATGCGACTGCGGGTTCGCACCGGGCGTCCGCACTGGTTGATCCTCGATGAAGCGCATCACCTGATGCCCGCCGACTGGTCACAACCCGCCGACTGGTTGCCCGTCAATTGGATGAATGTGATCCTGATCACGGTCAGTCCGCGTCTGCTCCCCACCTCGGTCCTCAAGCGGGTCGAATTGCTCGCCCTGGTCGGCACCGATACGGATCGGGCCGCGGCCGAATTCACCGCCGCGACCCAGGTCGATCCGCCCCCATTCGACCCCCTGCCGTTGGGTACGGGCGAGGTTTGGCTATGGCGAACTCGGAACCCGCCGCAAGTCGTTCGCTGCCTTGCGCTGAAGAGCCATCGCGAACATACTCGGCACCTGCGGAAATATGCCGAAGGCCAATTGCCGGTCGACCGGAGCTTCTACTTTCGGGGACCTGAAGGCAAGTTGAACCTGCGGGCGCAGAACCTGATTTTGTTCTGCCAGTTAGCGGAAGGGCTCGACGACAGCACCTGGCGATTTCACCTCCGCAATGGCGACTACAGCCGGTGGTTTCGCGACTGCATCAAGGACGACCGGCTGGCGGCCGAAACGACGAGCATTGCGAACCTGCGGGAGCTGTCCGACGCGGAGTCTCGCGGCCGCGTGTTGGCCGCCATCCGAAAAAACTACACGCTCTCGGCAGCGTCCCAGCTGACCCTGCCCGGGGCGAGCTGATCGCTCCTCCCGTCGGTGCCTTCCCGCGACGCGGGCTCTGCCCCCGCAGCGTTGGCTCCGCGAGCGGCTTAGGGATCCTGCGAATAGATCAGCACGCTGTAGGGACCGATGCGGATCGTCGCGCTCGCCGGAAAGCCGTCACGTGACGTGGCGCCGCCCTGCGATTCGGCGGGATTTCGCGGCTCGACGACGACATCGGCACTGGCCTGATTGCCAAACCCGCGGCTGTAACCGTTCCAGTCACTGTTCAATCGCAGCTTCCAACTGCCCGCCGCCGGGAAGCCCAATTCGTAATTCTCCCGCGGCTGATGGGACAAGTTCACGATCACCACGACATCGTCGCCTTGGCCGCCTTGGTGCCAGCGGTGGAAGGCGAGCATGTTGTCAGCTTGGTTCTGATGGAAGGTGTTGAGCCCAGAGCCGGTCAGACCGCGAGTCACGCCCGCGCGGTTCAGCCGCAGCCGGATCAGGTCACGATACATGCGGACCAACCCGCTGAACTCGTCGGACTTGTCCCAATCGAGCGGCACGGTGTCTTCGAACCATCCGTCCTCGAGAAACTCCTGGCCCTGAAACAGCATCGGGATGCCGGGCGAGGTCAGCACCAAGGCCGCGGCGAGGGTGCTCCGTTTCTGCGCCGCCCAACTGGCGGGGTTTTGCGGATCGATCTCCGACGCCACCCGCGCCTTGCCGTTCGCCACCTCATCATGGGATTCGCTGTAGATCACTCGTTGGAACGGGTCATCGTTGTAGCGGCCTTCGATCGCGCCGCGGACTCCGGCCAGCGATCGCTGTTCGTCACTGGGGGTGATCACCGCCGCCCGTATTGGATGCACGAAGCAAGCGGCCCACTGCGCGGCAAAGCCGGTGCCCCCTTGGTCGACCGGCAGAGTGATCCGGTGGTCGTTACGCAGATCCTCGGCGATCAGCAATCGTCCCGGGAAACGCTCGCCCACTTCGCGGCTGATCGCTCCCATCAACGCCCAACCGTCGGGCAGTTCCGCCCCTGGGTCGTTGTCGCCGCGAACGCTGCGAATGTAGAGCGACATGTCGCACCGCAATCCGTCGACGTGGTACTCGTCCAGCCACATCAGCGCATTGTCGCGGATGAACTGGCGAACCTCAGGCCGGCCGTAATCGGGGCGAGTCAATCCCCACGGCGTCGCGGCCCGCCAATCGTTGTAAAAGTAGATCCCGCCTTGGCCATTCTCGCTCCAGCCGTCGAATTGCCAGAGATCGAGGTCGCTGGGGCCGAAATGGTTGTAGACCACATCCAGGATCACGCCGAAACCGGCCTGGTGAGCCGCTCTGACAAACCGCTTGAATCCCAGCGGGCCACCATAGTCGCTTTCGACGGCGAACACGCAGGCCGGGTTGTAGCCCCAAGAAGTGAAGCCGCCAAACTCGGCCAAGGGCATCAACTCGATGACATTCACCCCCAGACGCTTCAAATAGTCCAGCTTCTGGAGCGTCTCGGTGAACTTGTCTAAGTTTCCCGTCTCGATGTCATGAAACGTCCCCAAATGCATTTCATAGATCACCATTTCGTTGACCGGGGGAAGTCGAAAATCGTCTCCCGCCCAATCGAAATGCGGATCATGCACGACCGCGTTGCCGACCGAATTGGTGACCTGTCGCGCGTAGGGGTCGATCCGCAGCAGCACCTGATCGCCATTCACCAAGCGGTATCGATACTCGGCACCGATCGGGACCGCGGGGACATCCGTGTACCAATACCCGCCATCGGATTTGGCCATCGGGTGCGAGTCAGGCGACCAGTCGTTGAAAGAGCCGGTCACGAATACCGCCTCGGCATGAGGTGCCCACACGCGGAAGGCTACGCCCCCGTCGTAGGGAATTGCCCCCATGCCAGACCGGGCTGATTTAGCCGTAACTGTCGACACCTACTGCTCCTGAATCAACCGCGGGTAACCAACGCAGCCGACGTCTCAATCGATCGCTTTCTTAGCCGCCTTCTTAACCGACTCGGCCGCGTCCTTGACGCTATCGATCGCGTCGGCGGCGATTTCCTTCACCTTACCGACCGCCTGGTCCGCCCTGCCTTCTTCGCGCAGCTGTTCGTTATTCGTGATCGCGCCTGCGGCTTCCTTGACACGACCTTTGACGATATCCGTTTTGCCACCCATGATCCACCATCCTGCTATTGAAGAACCATCGAACACTTCGGATCGCTACCAACGTGGAGCGATCTCTCAACCGAACGTTTGGACGCCGTCGCGTGGGACGACGTGATGACTGGGCGCGGAGGCCCTCACGCAGCCATGTTGACCACTGGCTCGCTTCTCACGGCGGTGGTCAATCGACGCGACGGGTCACCGCCGCGACATCACGCCGCCCAAGGCGGAGATCAGCGCCAGGATCAGAAATACGATGAACAAAATCTTCGCGACCCCGACGAAGGAACCGGCAAGTCCGCCGAATCCGAGCAGGGCTAAGATCAGTGCAACAACCAAACAAATGACAGCAAGTCTTAACATGATCGAGCGTTTCCAGGACGAGAGACGCGATGAGTTCGTCAACCGGCAATAGCCGCTTTTTCTAAAGCCCCAGCAGAGGACTTTTAATGTGCCGCGTATCGGACTGACTGATGATTTTACGGGGTTCAGTCGCGAAAGGCAAATAAAACCGCGCGGAGCGATCCGCGTTGCCCTACCGATGATCCCATCTCGAAGCGCCCAGGGCGCGATCGTCGCTCGCCCGATCGCACTCCGCTGACCGCGTTCGAGGGACGGAGAGGAACCGAACCGTCAGCTAAGGAAATAAAATATTCGCGTTATAGGAGTCGTGTTTTTAAAGTCGCTATTTCTAAAACGCGAACTTTACTACGTAACTTTCATACTGGGACTTACAAGTTGCGACTTTTTGATCTGCCTAAAACGAACGCCTTGGTGCCGCCACGCGCCCGACGTCATCCGACCGCGTCAGCGCGGCGCGGTGCGCAACCCATCGGTGGCCGTGGAAGGCCGGCGGCTGACGAACAGGCAGACGAGCCCGACTGCCAACAGCACCGCCGCCGTTATCCCGAGCAGAGAAATTCCAAACCAGGAGTTCCCAAACGCTTCCTGAGGAGTCATGGCGATTGTCCTTGAAGAGTGATTTTGGGCGGCGGCCGACAAGCGGTCCCGACGGTCCGACGCCTCGCTTGCGGCAATTTTCTTCAGGATAGGTGGCGAAATCAGCGACGGCAATCGCGACGACTCCGCCTCTCGTTCGGGAATGCCGATCGCGAGCGAGAGAATTGCTAGCGAGAGCCAGCTAAGACCAGCGGCGTGGGGGGGGCCCAGCCGGCGTGTGAGGGGGCGTCGAGAGCCGAACCGCCCCTCGACTGGTGATCGCGAGGGAACGGTTGAGCGCACGCGCGCCCCGCGACCGATAAAACCCCTTCATTCGTTACAAACTTCCGCGGATCAGGCTCGAGCCATTCGCGGCGACAACAATCGAGGGCTGATCGATGCGGCGTCGACACTTTTTTGGACAGGCAGTCGGACACACCGTCTTGGTCGTTGCAGCCTACTCGACCACCGGTTGCGGGACCGTCTTGCACCCGGAGCGGCGTCATCGCTCGCACAGCGGCCAAATCGACTGGAAGATCGCCGCGATGAATGGCCTCGGTTTGGTGCTGTTCTTCGTGCCCGGTGTGATCGCCTTCGCCGTCGACTTTTACACCGGGGCGATCTACCTCCCCGCCGGAAATGCCAGTTCCGGCCAGCAAACGCCTGGCGGCCGAACGCTCGCCGCTCAGGCTGCCTCGACGACCAGCGGGCCGGCTGACAGGGTAGCCCCCTTCGGCCCGGACCGCTCACCCCAAGTGGCCTGGCAGCGGCTGGGCCTGAAGCGGATCGAAGTTCCCCGCGAGCAATTGACCCCGCGGCGGATTGAAGAGCTTGTCCGCGAACACGCCGGACAGGAGGTCTCGCTCACGGACGCCCACGCCCGACTGAGTCAATTGCCGCGAATCGATCAGTTTGACGAGCAACTCCGCCAGCACCGCGGCAACAGCAACTTCGGTTTGGCCGTCCGCTCGTTCTTCTCGTGAAGCCCACCGATTCCGGTCACGACGCGACCGCGGACGATAACCGAGCGTGTCGACGGCCGGTGCCACGGGAAAACGTTGGCTCAGGGAACATCGCCGGGACGGACATTCCGCGACTTAGTATCGCTTGTCCGGGTTCTGACGGTCGATCCGGTCTTCCGCGTTGTTCCTCGAATGCGGTGGGCAGGAATTGTTCCACGTGGATGGTCCTCCGGATGCCGACATATCCGCTATGGCGGAGCCTACTGGCATATCCGCCAGGTACCCAAATCGGGTTGGGATTTCGTGGCGGAATGGTCAGGAGGACCGAATATGAATATGCATATGAAGCGGGTCGCGCTATCGTTGGCACTGCTACTGCCGGCGACGGCTCGGGCGAACGAACCGACTCGGTTGCCGATGATCGGGGATGATCTGATGGGGCAGGAATCCGAGGTGGCGTTGGCCTCCGCGGAGACGTTTCTCAGCAGCATGTCCCCGATCACGCATGCCGAAACCGAGTTGCAAGCGATTCGCAGCGACCTGCACGGGCCGAGCCGTGGCGGCTGGTTCGGTGACCTCGGATTCTATGTCCTGAAGCCGCAGTGGGGTGGCGGCAATCCGGCGTTCCTGTCGCAAACGCTCTCTTTCGGAGAAGGCGATCCCGATCCTGAACTGGTTGGAATCACCAGCCAACAGGTCGACTTCGACCATGGGGCTGACTTCGCCCCGTTGGTCCAACTGGGCTATCTCGGCGAGGGAGGCCTGGGGGTTCGCGGCCGCTGGTGGACCTTGAGTTCGAACGACGCAATTTCGAAATCGGTTACTAGCTCGCCAGGCGAAACGGAGTTCATCCAGTTTCCGGACATGCTCGGCGTGGGGGGCTTGCTCAATCTGACATTCTTGGGTGGCGGGCCGGACGGTGCGCCGCTGACCTTCAGTCACGACCTGTCGATGGACGTCTTCGACTTGGAAGGGGTTTGGAGCACGCAACTCGGCCGCACGTCGCTGCTGTTCTCCGCCGGCGTCCGCTATGCGCAGATGGATCAGGCGTATGGGTTGAGCGTCGAGGGCGAACGCATCAACCTGTTCCGGCAAGACTTCGACGGCGTGGGACCGACGACTTCGTTGCAGGTTTCGCGGCGGATCGGCCAGACCAATCTATCGCTGTATGGGCTGAGCCGGGGGTCGTTGCTGTTCGGCGAGGCCGAACAACGCAGCCAGTTTCCGTTCGGTGAAATCGGTCCAGGTGATTTGGACGGCGGATTCGGACGGACTGCTACCTCGGACAGCATTCGTCCGGTCGGGGAACTCGAGTTGGGTGCCAACTGGTGCCACCACATCGGGCGGCGTGAGTTCTTCATCGAGTCTGGATTCGTGGGGATGGTCTGGTTCGACGCCGGGAATGCCGCCAACTCGGACGCGATTAGCGGTATCAATCCGCTGTTCTTATCAGGTGAGGGCCTTAATCAATTCGCCTTGCTATCGTTGCTCAACGGCGGGTCGAACAATGCCAATCAAGACCTCGGACTCGTCGGGATGCGATTCTCCGCGGGAGTTCGCTTCTAACTCGCCCGACAGCCGAAGCATCGATTCGCGCAAGCCTCGGTGCGACGCTTACCGAATCCTCGGCGGGAATCTCCAGCCGGCGACGGCTGGCTGGCTTCCGCCACTCAGCCCAGGTGCATCCGCCCTGGGCTGGCGNNTCGACCTCGGGCAACTTGGCCATCGAAACGTCGCCGGGGAACGTCGTCAACAGAGCGCCGTGAGCCCAACCCAAGCGCAACGCCTGCTCCGGTTCCTTGCCGGCCAACAGTCCATAGATCAGGCCGGCGGCGAAGCCGTCACCGCCACCGATCCGGTCGATCACGTCGAGTTCGCAGGTCGGACTGACGTACTGCTTGCCGTCGAGCCAGAGCACCGCCGCCCAACTGTGGCGATTGGTCGAATGGACTTCTCGGAGCGTCGTGGCGACCATCTTGACGTTGGGAAATTTATCGACGGCGCGGTCGATCATCTGGAAGAACGACTTCGGGTCGAGCTTGCTTTCCTGTTTATCGGTGACTTCGGGGCCGGCGATGCCCAACCCCTTTTGCAGGTCCTCCTCATTGCCGACCAAAAAGTCGACGTTCTTGACGATCTGCGCGATCATCTTCTGGCCCTGCTCCAGGCCGCCGATCGTGTCCCAAAGCTTGGCGCGGTAATTGAGGTCGAAGGAGCGGATCGCCCCGGCATCGCCGGCCGCTTGCATCCCTTCGACGACCAGGTCCGCGGTGGTGGGGGACAATGCCGCGAAGATCCCGCCGCTGTGGAACCAGCGGCAGCCGCCGGCCATGATCTCGGCGAACGGGAAATCGCCCCGCTTCAACATCCCGCCGGCTTCATTGGCCCGGTTGTAGAAGACGACGGGGGCTCGCACCCCTTGGCCGCGATCGCTGTAAACCGTCGCGATATTGGGACCGCGAACTCCATCATGCTTGAACTGCTTGTAGAAAGGCTTCACGCCCATCTCGCGGACTTGGCCTTGCACCAGTTCGCCGATCCCGTTGTCGACCATGGCCGTGGCGATGCCGGTTTTCATGCCGAAGCAATACGACAGGTTCGCCGCGACGTTGTATTCGCCACCCGAAACGTGCACGTCGAACGATTTGGCGCGTCGGAAGGGGATCACGCCGGGATCGAGTCGATGTACGAGGGCTCCGAGCGACAACAGATCGAGGTCACAAGCGTCTTGGCGAATGTTCAGTGCGGCCATGTTAAAAAAGTCCTCAGGGATGAAAGGGGATCGATTGGGTCAGGTCGAAAGCGGTCGGACGAGCGAGTTGCGGCCACCGCGCGGGTCGGCTCAGATCGTGGTCGAGGAGAATCCCCCATCGATCGCGATGTTTTGGCCGGTGACGAAGGACGATGCTTTCTGGCTCGCCAACCAGACGACGACGCCCGCCAACTCGGTGGCCTCGCCGAACCGTGACATCGGCGTGTGAGCGATGATCTGGCCGCCCCGCGCCGTGTAGGAACCGTCGTCATTGAACAGCAGTTTCCGGTTCTGATCGGCGGGAAAAAAACCGGGGCTGATCGCGTTCACCCGCACGCCTTGGGTGGCCCATTCACGAGCGAGAAAGAGCGTCAGGTTGATCACGGCCGCCTTGGCGGCGGAATAGGCAACGACCCGCGACAACGGGATCATCCCCGACATCGAGGCGATGTTGATGATGCTGCCATGCTTCGCGGCGACCATCGCGCGGCCGAAGATCTGGCTTGGGAGCAGCGAACCGCCGACCAGGTTTAGGTCGAAGACGTCGCGCCAGGCGTCCAGCGGCAGGTTGCAAAAATCGGCCCCCGGCGGCAGCGTCGCCTCGGGGCGATTGCCACCCGCGGCATTGACGAGGACCGATGGCGTGCCGAAATCGGCCTGAATCGTCTCGCGGACCGCGGTGAGCGAGTCGGCATCGAGAGCATCGGCCGCATAAAACTTGGCGACGCCGCCAGCCTGTTCAATCTGCCGAACGCGGGCTTCGCCTCGTCCCGGGTTGCGTCCCAAGATCGCGACACGGGCTCCATACGCCCCCAACGCTTCCGCCATCAGCCCGCCGAGTTCGCCGGTACCGCCGATGACCACGGCGACTTCGTCATCGAGCCGGAAAAGGTCTTTCATCGCTGAAGCTTTCGCTGGGGGTGTCAGGAGTGAGAAGCGAACGGGTGGCCACCGCTTGGCCACGAACGATGAAGACTGACCGGGTTGAACCGGAGGTCGGCACCGATCGACACTCTAACGATGTTCTACCCGCTCTTGAAGGACGGGTTTTGGGCTTGAAGGACCGGTTTTGGGCGTGGGCGGCGACGACGGACGTGCGTGCCTACCCGTCGCGTTCAACCGACCACGCCACCGCGGACCTGCCAAATCTCGCCGCTGCGGAGCGTCCGCAAACCTGACGGGTCTCGGATGATGAGCGATCCATCGTCGTCGATCCCAACGCAGTCGGCCAACCCTTCGGTTTCGCCGAACCGATAGCGGACGGCCCCGCCGGTCAGCAGGCAGCGGGCTCGGAGTTCCTCGAGCACCGACGCCGGATCGTTGGCAAGCCGCGCGTAGGTTTCTCGCAGTTGCCGGATCAATTCCGGCAACCAGGCGTAACGCTCCGTCGGACCGCGTCCCAGTTCGCTCAGCGCCCGCGCCGGGGACTGCAAATTGGCCGCGAAATCGCTCAATCGGGTCGCGACGTTCAGACCGATGCCGACGACCAACCGGTCCGGGCGATGGGCGACCGCCTCGACGAGCACCCCCGCCACCTTGCCCCCGCCGACATGAACATCGTTGGGCCATTTGATTCTGGCCGCGACCGGGGCGGCTAAAAACTCGATCGCCCGCGCGACGGCGACTCCACTGGCGAGCGCCACCAACGGGAGCGTATCGCGGGGGATGGTCGCACAGCCTGCGTCGCCGACGTCCAAGAGCAGCGTGAAGGTCAGCGTCCCATCGTCGGCCAGCCATTGGCGCCCCAGTCTCCCCCGCCCCGCGGTTTGCGCGTCGGCGAGGTAGAGGCGAGGCAGCGGCAGCGTCGGGTCCAGCTGTGTTTTGTCGGACAGTGGGTCGACTGCCGAAGGGTTGTGCAAATCGCGACAGGCGGCCGAATTGGTCGAGTCCACTTGCGCGAAATAGCGGACCGACCGACAGGATTCTTCACGCAGAATTTCCTGACAGGCCCGCAGGCCCGCCTGGCTGACCGAATCCTCGGCCATCAGACTCGCGTGATCATCTGTCGCGGTCATCGCGTGAAGCTCTGCAGCAATCCGAGCAGGAAGGGGAAGATGAAGGCGAGCAGCAGCAGGTAGACGATGACGGCTTGGCCACTCCAGTATCGCCGGGGCCGCGTCTGGTGGTCGCCGAATTCCCGGTCGATGAAGTCTTGGTATTCCTCGTCTTCCTCGTCGGAGTCCGAATCGTAGCCGAAACTGTCCGCATCGGGGACATCGTCCTGATCCCAGGGTTCGTCCGCCTCCCAGGCATCGTCGTCCGGTTCTCGATCGTCGTCGCGGTTGTTTCGCCGTCGGTTCACGCGTCGGCCCTCAACTCGTTCAACCAGTCGATCAGCACCGACACCACGTGCTGGCGATCGGCTTCGTGAAAGACTTCGTGCAGCATCCCGGGAAAGCTGACGAACTTGGCGAGTGGGCCGGCGCGGAGCGCGAACGACTCGCTCGCCAAGTGGCTGGTGATCGGGTCGTCTTCGCCATGCAGCAGCAGGGCGGGGAGATCGATGCGATCGGCATGATCGAGCGCGTGCCGTCCCTGGGCGAGCAATTGCGTCCCCAAGTACAGCGACAGTCGATTGTGAACCAGCGGGTCGCGACGGAGGTCATCCACGGCCGCTTCATTGCGCGTCAGCCGCTCGGCATTGACGGGCGCTCGAATCGTCCACCAGGGGAGCAGATGACCGGTCAACCAAGCGGCGAAGATGTGAGGTCGCGGCGGCGGGTTGGTCGGCAGGAACATCGGTCCCGACAGGACCAGGCCGGCGGGCGCGACGACCAGCGGGGCAATCTCCTTTCGCCGCAACACGTAATTCGCGGCCAAGTTGCCGCCCATGCTGTGCCCCAGCAAGACCACCGGCCGATCGGGAAAATGCTCGGCGGCGGACCGCAACATTTCGCCGATTTCCTTGAGCGTCCGCTCGTAGCTTTGGACATGTCCACGGCGGCCGGGTGAGTTGCCATGCCCCGGCAGATCGGCGGCGAAACTGGCCCAGCCCGCCCGCGCGAGATCCTCGGCCAGCGTACGGTACCGCTGCGAGTGCTCGCCCAGCCCGTGGACCATGACCACGCTGCCGACCGGGGGAGCCCCAACCGGCTGCCAAATCATCCCCCGCAGATCGCGCTGGAGTCCGGTTTCCCAAGGGGTTTCGATCACTCGTTCGTCCGTGGTAGGCAACACTCGTTCGTCCGTGGTNNGTGCTATTCACGGGCCAGAGCCCAGCGGGTGCCAGCGGCCACGACTTCCTGCCAAGGTTCGCTACGAACCGTTTCGTTGTGATGGCCGAGTGTCGTGGCGAAGACGCGGAAACCCTCGCCTTGGCGACGCCAAATGACCGGCTGGTCGGAATTCTCTTCCGTGCTGAACGCCTTGGCCAAGACGTTCGTTCCCGGCCACACCCGCTTGATGATGTACAACTCGCCGTTGGGCGTATCCCAGGCCTCGCCGAGGCTCGCGACCAATCCGCTCTCACGCCCCTCCGGGGTCGAAACCACCTTCAGCGACCGCTTCGCTTTTTCGTGATAGGTCGACGTGACCCCCATGAATTGCCGCCACTCGTCGGCCGCCTCGGAATTCCGATACGAATGCATCGAACAATGGATCAGGACCGCCGCCGCGCCGCTGTCACGATGCCCCTGGATCAGGTTGCGAATCAGCACGGGATCGCGCATCTCTCCGAAGCATTCGTTGTGAACGACGAGATCGTATCCCTGAGCCCACTGCGGATTCTCGTACACGGTCGCGCGGGTTTCCCGTTTGTCGTCGTATTGGTGAACGGTCCACTCGATCGGCCCCAGCCGCTGGGTCAAGCCTTCGGTCACCAGCAGCCGCTGTGTGTCGTAGTCATGGCAACAACCGCCGGTAACCAGCATCGCCTTGAGCGGCGGCTTCGCATCGGCCGCGGCGGGTGAGTCCTGCGCCGCCGTGTCCG
The DNA here is from genome assembly GCA_002422955.1 of Planctomycetaceae bacterium UBA6172. Taxonomy (GTDB): domain Bacteria; phylum Planctomycetota; class Planctomycetia; order Pirellulales; family Pirellulaceae; genus UBA6163. The sequence continues at coordinate 22,627 of DITY01000280.1, read as the reverse complement.
CGAGATTCGCCAGACCCAAGATCAGCCAGGCGGCACAGGCCAAGAAAAATGGCAACCTCGCGCGGCCGCGAGGGATATGATTGGGCGCCGACACCGCGGTAAAAGGATTCATCGTGATCGGTTGGTTGAAAGCTGAGGATGGGAAGAGGAGACGTCGAACGCGGAGCTCATGTTGATCAGACTGTTAATGCTGCTGGCAATCCTGCCGATGGTCGAATTGTACTTGTTGCTCCAACTCGCGAAAATCACCGGGGTTGGAGTCACGATCCTGGTGGTGCTGAGCACGGCCACCCTCGGCTGGCTGTTGGTCAGGCGTCAAGGGCTGCTCATTTTTTGGCGGCTCCGCTCGGCGGCCGCGCAAGGCCGTTTGCCGGCCACCGAGATCGCCGATGGCATGTTGGTCGCGTTCGCCGCGCCGCTGCTGATGGCCCCGGGATTGATCACCGATACGCTCGGGTTTCTGCTGCTGATTCCCGCCACGCGGGCACGAATCCGCAAGGCTCTCGTGCGATACGTAACGGCCAACGTCAAGTTCCAGTCGATCGTGCTGCCCGGGCCGGGAGGGTTTCCTGGGTCGGGAGGGTTTCCTGGGCCGGGAGTTCCGCCGTTCGCGACGCATCCGGAGTTTTACGACGGGCCGGATGAAGACCGGACGATCGATGCCGATTTTCGGCCAACCGCAGCCCAGGGATCGGAGGAGATCGATCGTCGGGGTCGCCACATCGGGAGCGAGTGATCGCTGCGACGGCCACCGGACGAACCCCGACCAGACCGATTCGGGAATGCAACCGCGTCGGCGTCCGCTTCAAGCGGTCACGGCGCGGCGGGCGTTGCCGGTGAACCGTCCGACTCGGTCGGCGGGGGCAGTTGCCGGGGCCTGGGCGGCGGCGGAGCGGGTGAATTGGCGAGTCGGTAGCTGCGGTTAAAGATTTCGGGATCAAACGGGTTGTCAACCGTCGGCAATCTGGCCACTCGCTTGGGCATACCCGGACCGACGCGACCGTTGTCCGCTTGGCCGTAGCCGATGGGGGCGACCGGGACTGTGGTTGCCGGCCAGCCCGGCTCGAGATCGCCTGGCCCCTCCAGATAGCCGACTTGGCGAACTCGGCCGCCGGCGACAGAGGGCGTTTGGCTGTCCGTGCCTGGAGGTGAAACGATCGCGGCGAACGGGGCCGAGGCACGTCCCAAGGGAACGGCGACCGATCCTTCCGGCAGGGGAACCAAGCTGGTCAATGGCGCTGCGGAGTCGCTCGCGGTCGAGTTTTTGGCGGCGGGGGCCCAGGTCGCTATCGAATCGAGCCAGCCGCGAATCACCGGCAGAGCTTGGTCGTCCGACTGCTTCACCGGCGGATCTTTCTTACCGCCGTGGGCCAGCAAGGCGTGCCTCAGCAGCTCGCTTTGCCCGGGCTCGTTGCGATTCACCCAATCGAGCGTCGTGGCGAGATTTTGTTTCGTCATCCGTCCGGGGGGGCGAACGTGGTTACCGCGATGGGTCAGTACCCAGCCCCGTTCGGATGGGCTGCGATGACAGCCGTTATTGCCACAGCGGCTGATCAACAGCGGCTGCACCTGGCGGCTGAAGTGGGCCAACGCCCCGTCGGGCACGCTGAGGTCCTGGAGTTGCTGGTCGAGTTCTGATTCGGCCTGCTCGCTCGCCGTTTTCGCGATCGGTTCCTCGAAAGCGACGACGCGGACGCGATCCGCATCCTCGGCGGTGGTCGGTTGGAGTGAGGATTGCCATTGTCGCCGCAGTCGTATCGCCACGGGGTGCCCCGGGGCCAACTCTTCAGCCGACTTCAGCGCTCGCTCCGCTTCCGCGGGCAAGCCGTTGCGAAAACACCAGCGTGCGTCGTCCAGCAGACCCTGCAGGTTGTACTGGCCCCGCTTCGAAGCCCGATGCTGGTACAGTTCGTCGATCGTGCCGGCGGCATGGGCGACATCGGAGGCGTGCAGCTTCAACCGCTCCACGTTGTCGCGGCGGATCACCGCCAGGTCCCCCAGGGTGACCACTTCGCCCCGAATGACGTTGCCATTTTGCAGCAGCACGTAGCCGTCTTCGCCTCGGGCCTGGGGCCATGCCCGATCGCCGAACGTGCCCCAGCAGGCGAGCAGCGGCAGCAAGACCAGCAGACGTCCTGGGTTTCGAGCACCGCGGGTGCGAGTTCCTGGCGGGTGATGCATGGACGATTTTCAAAGCTGGCGGAGCAAACGGATATCGACGCAGCGGTGTCGGTGCTGGCGTTGGGCACGGCACGCACGCCCGCGTTGGCTATCGGTGGCTGGGGTCAGCCTGCATGGGGAGATGCTCCCCCTGCAGGCGGTTCCGTACCAATGCGAGCCCAAGACTCGCAAGGGGAATCGCCCGCGGTGCGCCCGCGGTGCGCCCGAACCCGCGCCGGGAACGCGTCCCGGCACGGCGGAGGCGAGCGCGGAAAGGCGTCAGATCCCAGTTGCGCACCGAAGCACCTCGCCGCACCACCTACGGCGGACAACATCACCTTAACAATTAATTCACGAACTCGGGGTTCAGCTCGTCGAAAGCCGCTTGGCCTCGTTTTTTTCCGATAATATCGGGAAATCGGTCGGCAGATCCATTCACCATGCGGCATCAAGCCATTTTTCTCTGCGGAAGAGAACCCTTCGTTGTAAATTATTTTTCTCTGTGACGTCCTCCGCCCCGCCGTAGCCGTTGCCGTCAGGGAGGAAAACGAAACCTTAGCCGTTTGGCGGGAGGATCTCCGAAATTCGGACGCGGGAAAAGGGTTGGAAACTGCTATTTTCCTATCAGCCGAGCGGATTCAGCTCACCAGGCAAGGAGATGCCGCTCGGCCCCCACCTGTTTTGCTGACGTTCAGGCCATCGACTTGGGAGTGAGTTCTGATGAGTCGTAGTTATTCGATCGGGGGCTCGACACTGGCTGTCGAATTGCCGCAGCGGTTCCGACCTCTTTGGGACTGGCGAACGGTGTTGCCGTTTCTGGCGCTGATCCTGTTCATCGCCTCGGTTTCGGTGCATGACGCCGCGTTGGTGGCGGTCAACCAGGACGTGATTTACGAGATGGAGCAAAACCCGCTCGGCCGGTGGTTGATCGCACTCGATTCGGGCTCGGTCTCGCTGTTCATCCTGGTCAAAATGGCGGGCACCGCGGTGGTATGCGCGGTGTTGGGCAGCCTCTTCGAATACTCGCGCCGCCTCGGTTTCGCCGTCGCCTGGCCGATCGCGATTTTCCAAGGCGGCTTGCTGACCTACCTGTATACCCACTGAGGCGACGCGGAACATGCCTCCTCAGTTTCCAACTGCAACTCCCCAGCAGGGCCTTCGGGGCGTCTTGAAACGCATCCCGGTGTTCCTGCTCGGCACCTCGGTGTTGATCAGCGTTCTCGGGGCCGTGCAGTGGATCGCGTTGCGTTACACCAACCCCCGCGGCGACGCGGGCGCGACGGCGAGGAAGGTCAATGTGGTTGACTTCTCGTTGTCGAAGGATGGTCGCTACGGCGTGTCCCGCGCCTTGATCGAACCGTTGGGGGCGCGGGGCTTGCCGCTGCATTTCGCGTTGTATCAGCACGACCTGAGTGATCCCCAAGTCAAAGCGGCTCTCGAGACCGATTCGCTCGTCGCGATCCAATCGGCGATCTCGCCGTCGGGGCAGCAGGTCGTCATTTCGACCTGGGACGGCAAACTCGCGCTCATCGACCTCGCCGGTCCTCAGCGATCGGTGGAGGTGCTCGGGTGCGTCAAGCCGGATTGGGTTTCCCGGTTGCAGTGGACCCCGGACGGGACCAAGGTGATCGCGGCCGGGGATGAGCATGTTTTCGCCTGGTCGGTCGAGCAACGGCGCACGCTGTATCGCTGGCCGCACGACAGCACGACCCCGCCTTGCCTGGCGATCACGGCCGACTCGCAAGTCTTTTTGTCGGCCACGGACGAGGGTTTGCAGGTGCGAAATGTCGCGGACGGCGAGTTGCTGCGGACCGTTGCGGCGCCGCATCCGATCCGTTCGCTCACACTGGCCTCCGACGGCCGTTTCTTCGTTTGCAACGTCACGGAAGGACTGATCGCGATCGACCTCCACGACGGCCACGAAATGTGGCGCAGATTGCCGCTGCCGACGACACAGATTCCCATCGCGTTATCGCCGGACGACCAGCTGATCGCGCAAGTCATTCGCGAATTGGAAAACGCGAATCGAACGGTCAATCGCGTTTACGTTCTCGAGGCAAACACGGGCAGGGTGCTGGCGAGGCTGGAACCCGACGTGGGTGAAGTGACTGGAATGGCATTCGCCCCGGATCGGACGCTGCACATCTGGGGCGATCAGGGCGTCCTGTCCGCCTGGAATGTCGCATCGAGTTCGCAAGTCTGGCGACATTCCTTTTCGATGCCCAGCGGCGAATGAGTGTCGGGGGCAGGCGTCATTGCCGGCCACCCTCGCAGCAGGTTTCGCAAATCGTGTGACAGCGGGAGCACTGGGCCTTGCCGCGAATCTCGATCGTCGCGCCGCCGCACACCGGACAGACGCAGCGATTCGCCCCCGCGTCGTCAGCGGGTGTGTTCTGAGTGTCTTCGTTCATAGACGGGCCTTGCATCGATCGAGTCTCGCGTAACCAAGGGGTGATACAGGAATGAACAGGCCGCCGCGAAACGGCACCGCCGGGTGATCAGGTGGGACCGGTTTTGCGGACCGCCGCCTTGGCGATTCGGAAACGCTGCACGAGCGGGATGTGCGACGGGCAGACGTAGGTGCAACAGCCGCACTCGAAGCAGTCGAAGAGATGATGCGACTCGGCCATCGCATGAAATTCGCCTTGGGCCGCCAGCAGTCCGAGTTGCGAGGGATTCAAAAAAATCGGGCAGGCGTCCAGGCAGTAACCGCAGCGGATGCAGGGATACTCCGGCGCCCCGAGCAATTGTCCCGTTTCCGCCGGCCCCAGCGCGATCACCCCGGTCGTCCCTTTGCCGATCGGGATATCGAGCGAAGAAGCCGCTTGCCCCATCATCGGCCCACCCAGAAACACGGCGGTGACGTCATCAGCGGTCTCGACGCTCTCGAGCAGGAACCGCAGCGGCGTCCCCAGCGGAACGCGGTAATTCCCTTTCTTCTTCACGGCCGGACCGCCAACCGTGACCACGCGATCGACCAATCCCTCGCCTCGCGGCAGCAACCGGCCGATCTCCGCGGTGCTAGCGACGTTGAAGCACAGCACGCCGACGTCGCTCGGCAAACCACGCGACGGGACCTCGCGGGCCAGCAGCGCCTCGATCAGCATCTTTTCGGCCCCCTGCGGGTATTTGACCTGCAGGATCTCGACCCGAATCGGCAACTCGGCCGGGAGTGCCTGACGTACTGCCGCGGCCGCATCCGGCTTATTGGCTTCGACCGCGATCACGGCGGATGCCGCCCCAGAGGCCTTCAGCAGGTAGCGAATGCCGGTCACGATGTCCCGCGGCTGCTCCAGCATCACGCGATGATCGGTGGTCAGGTAGGGTTCGCATTCGGCCCCGTTGATCAGCAGCGTGTCGATCCGCTTGCCGGGCGGTAGTTGCAGCTTGGCATGCGTCGGGAAACCGGCGCCTCCGAGTCCGACCAGACCCGCCGCCTGGATCGCGGCGACGATCTCGTCCGCCGTCGCGGTCTCCAACTCGCACGGTTGGCCGGTCAGCATTTCCTGGCTCGAGGCGGCGAAGGGCTCGATGAAGATGGCGGGGTTCATCTTGCCCGAAATGCTGGGGGCCAGGCCGATCTGGCGGACCACCCCCGACGCCGGGGAGTGCATCGCGATCGACAAGAAGCCATCCGGTTCGGCGATCCGCTGACCGCGAACGACCTCCTGCCCCGCCGCGACGATCGGCTTGGAGGGACGGCCGACCTGCAACGCCAACGGGATCACCAAGACGGGCGCGAACGGGAATTGCCGGATCGGCAAACTCCGCGTGTCGTCCTTCGCTTGCGGCGGATGAACGCCATGGGCGAACGTCTTGGTGTTCCACAGACTCATCGTCAATTCCGCTTCTTGCCCCGGGCGATCCACCGCTCCAGATCCTTTTCCGACCGATCGAGCGGCAAGCCGGGATGGATCACCTGCGCCGTGCAACGTTCGGCCGCTTTGACCAGGTCGCTGTAAGGTCCGCCCCGCGGGTCCTTGATGCGTGCCTTCTTGTCGGGACCGTAAACGAACAGCTTGGGGTTGATCTTGATGCACTCGTCACAAGCCGTGCAGCGATCGGAATCGATCCACGGGGCCAGGCCGGCTTGGTCAGCGCCGACTGACGTCGAGGAAGCTGCTGGCGAAGCGGTCTGGGGCGTTGCCGGCGAGGAGTCTGTCCCCGGGACGAATTCCAGCGACGAGGCGAGCGAGGCGTGCCCGTTCGTTGCCTGCCCATTCGTGGCGTCGCCGACCTGGCCGCCCAGTTCCGTGACCCAGGCGGCGATGCCTTGCGCGATCCGCTGGGTGACATCGCGCCGGACGTCGGCTTCCAGCGTCTCACGCGTGGGCGCATGGATGTCGGTTCGCGCCAGCCCTCGGAGCAATTTCCAGAAGTCGCGACGTTCCTCGCTAGCCGTCACCATCGGCCCGGCGACCAACAAACGGCTCAACCGCTGCTGCCGATCGATGCTCCAGATGTAAGGGAACTTGCCTTCGCGGTCCGCCGCCGCGGACTCGAGGAATTCGTGCAGCGGCACCAGCTTGTCGTTCCAGGTCTCCGGCGGGGCGACCCGAAAATGCTTGCGGAAGCGAATCTCCGTGACGGCAAAATCGGCGAAGGTCAGCGGCAGGTTCATCACCTTTTCGCGGCCGCCTTCCTGATAGTGCAGGTCGTAAGTGGGCCAGTCTTGGTCCAGCGCCGGATTGCCTTCCAAGTCGATCGCCTCATGCCACTGCACCCCAGCGGACGGATCGTAACGAAACAGCGGATAGGCCCGCGCTTCGACGACCAACTTGGCCTGATGCGTGCTCTGATCATCCCCGATCCCATGTTCGGGCTGACAGGACGTGTACAGGTTGAACAGCGCGGGTCGGCGTGATTTGAGCCCCCGGATGAAGCCCTCCATCATGTGATTGGGATAAGCGATCGTGCTTTGCATCACGTACGACGTCCGATGCGCCATGCCGATCAGCCCCATCTCCTTGCGGGTCTCCTGTTTCCCCTGCATCACCTGTCCGAACGGTGCCATGTCGGAGATCTGACCGATAAAGCCGGCGGTGCAGGCTTGGCCACCGGTGTTGGAGTAGACCTGGGTGTCGAGGACCAACACCTTGATCGGCTTGCCCGACATCATCGCGCGGGACAGGTTTTGAAAGCCGATGTCGTACATCGCGCCATCGCCGCCGACCGAGACGACGGGGGGGCACAACTCCCATTCCTCGTCGGTGAACTGCTGCCAAGTGAAATAAGTCAATTCCTGTTCGGCCTTCTCGGCGGTTTGGACACCCTCCAATTCGATCTCGGCCAGTCGGATCGCCTTGAAGCCGGCGGCCATCTTGGACATGTGCCCTTCAAAAATCCCCATCGCCACCGACGGGCTGTCTTGAAACAGGTGATTGGCCCAGGGAAACGGATACGGGTTGTAAGGGTAGGTGCTGCCCCAGACCGAAGAGCAGCCCGTGGAGTTGAGAAAGCCGAGGTGCGAGCGACCGCGACCCGTCGTCCCCTGCTCGTACTGCCAACGGAGTTGCTTCAGTTCGCCGATCAGTCGGGTGACGCGGCGGAGCCAAATTCGGTCGAGCGGTTCCCCGCCCGTTCGCTTTTCTAGGCTCTCCGCCAAATGGGCCAAGGTCATGTCGCCTTCGCCGGAATCGTCGAGCGCCGCGGCGATCACCGCCGGATCGCTGACATCGATCTCATGTACCAAGGCGAGTTGCACCCGCCTTTCCAGTCGCGCGATCAGATCCTTCAACCGCTCGAGATGGCGTTCGACCCGCGGCTGCATCAGCGCTTCGACCGTCGCGGTGAACAGATGGATGACCGTCTTCTCGCCGCAACCGAGGCAGGCACCATCGCCACCCGCCATCGCCGAATAGTTGCGTTTATCCAACAACAGCGTGTGCAGCGCGCCGACCGCTTCCTCCAAGTCATCGATCCGGATGAACTTCCGCGGCGTGTTGGGCAGATCGAGCCAAAAGTCCCAGTCGCGACGCAGCTTCGCAATCGCGGCGGTGGTCTGCGTTTCGGAGCGGAGCGCATCGTCCGGACAGACTTCCACGCACTGCATGCACCCTTTGCAGGTGTTCGGATTCACGGTGATGCTCAGCAAACCGCCGGAACCGGCGGCCTTCGCTTCGGGAACGCTGAAGTAGGGCTGCGACAGCGTGAAAGCAAAATCGCCGAGCTCCTCGGAAAATCCAGAGAACTCTTCGGCCAATTCCTGGCGCTGCTGCTCCGTCCAGTCGGTTCGGCGGGTGGTGATCCGAATCGCTTCCTCCAGCAATTCGCGCACGGGCGCGGTCGGCTGGGGGTTGCCCGTCGACGCGTCCTGCAGCAGCTGTCGCAACTGGGGCTCGAGCAGTCGAACGGCTTTGGGCAAGTGCCGCACCGGCCGGCCGGATTTCCGCAGCCGCGTGAGGACCGTCTCGAAGACGTCACCGATTTCGCTCACCAAGCCCGGGATCGCCGTGTCCGGGCAAGCGGTGTAGCACTGGCCGCAGGCGGTGCAGTTCTCGGCGATCCACCGCGGGTACTGAAACCGGATCGACGTCATGTCGCGAAACGCGGCGGTCGCGGCCGGGATCACGCTCAGCCCGATGAACGGATCGGTCAAATTATCGGAACCCATGCCGCGGGCATAAAAACTGGCCGTCTGCTCCCAGAAGCGGTGCGGGTCGGACAACGCCGAGGCGCTGGGAGGCGTCTGGCGGAGCAGTTCCGGCAAGGCGGGGGCCGGCTTGGCCGCATTGGCCGCGACCGTCGCCGGGGGATCCTCGATCGCCCCGGGCGTGACCGCTTTGACCTCGTCATAGCCCCGTTTGACCACCTTCAAATTTTCCTCGACGATCCGCGCCCCCTTGTCGCCGAACTTGTGGCGCAGCTGCTCATGAATCGCCGACAGCAGCGCGGCTTGGGTCAAACGGGCGTTGGCCGCGACGGGCGACGCCGCGAAGAATGCGCCTTGAAAGGCGATCCCTTGCATCCGCAACCGCAAGTCCGGATCGCTGGCCTCCTCCCGCGCGATGCCGAACCCATCGAGATAAAACAGCCGGATGTTTTTCTCGACGATGATCTTGCGATAGGGGGATGGGATGCTGGCCCAGACCGCTTCCGAAGTCGCCAAGTCGCTTTGGATGATGAAGCAACCGCCCGGCTTGAGTCCGGCCAAGGCGTTGGTGTGGCGAAAAACATTCGGGTCGGGTGACATCACCACGTCGACATGGACAAATTCGCAATTGACGCGGATCGGTTCCGGCGCGGCCGCCAAGTAATAAGTTGTCGGCTGCCCCTTTTTCTCCGATCCGTATTTCGGGTTCGCTTTGATGTGGTAACCCAGCAATTCATACAACGTCATCGCCAGATTCTTGCCCGTCGTGATCGCCCCCCAACCGCCGATGGAATGGAAACGCACGGTGATGCAGCCCGGCGGCATCAGGTCGGGATTCTCGGAGCCATGCACCGCCAGTCCTTCAATCCCGGGGTAGGCGTCGCGGATGGCGTCCTGCCGCAGTTGATCCTTGGGGCCGCTGGCGGTGGGGCGGACGAAATCGATCGACAGGTAAAAGAACTTACGTTTCGGTCCCAAGGGGAGCATGTTCTCGACCGCCCCGATCAGCCCTTCAGGTTGCAGGTCGCGGCTGCCCATGCCGAACGACGCGGAATGCAGCGCGGGCGCGTCGGAGACCGTGCGATAGGCAGCCAACTCGGGAAACGGCGGGTGATCTTGCGCGGCGCCATTCTCGAAACAGCGACTGACACACGCGCGAATCTCGCGCATCAACGGCAGCTCGACCGCTAGTGGCTGATCGAGTCGTTCCAGCACCGTCGCGGCCCGTTTCCCGCGGAGCATTTGGCTGATCAGATCCCCGGGGAAGGGCCGCCACATCACCACGTCGATCACGCCGACCCGCAGGCCACGCGTTTCTCGCAGGTAATCGGCGACCGTCTGGGCCGTCGCGACCACACTCCCTTGCCCGATCAACAGATACTCCGCATCCTCGACGCGATAACCGACGGCGCGCTGATAGCGTCGGCCGGTCAGTTCGTAAAAGTCGTCGAACGCCGCATCGGTCAACTCCCGGATGTGGTCGAAGAAATAGGGCCG
>DITY01000280.1:11623-12204 GCA_002422955.1 Planctomycetaceae bacterium UBA6172 | reverse complement strand
GCGCCTTGGCCATCCTTGGCGAAGAGTTGGAAGAAGCCGGTATCGTCGATGCAGTGATAATCGTCGTGCCCGGCATGGACGTTCAGGGTCGCCTTGGTCATCGCGCGGGCGCCGATGTTCAACACGTAGGTCAATCGCTTGCCGACCGCCGCGTAAAGCGACTCGTGCATGTAGGCGACGCCCTGGCCGGAGGAAAAGTTGGCCGCCCGCAATCCGGTCATCGATAGCCCGGCGGTGACGGCCGCCGCCGCATGCTCGCCCTCGGGCTCGATGAAGATCAGCGGCCGGCCGGAGATGTTGAGATGTCCTCGCGCGGCCGCTTCGGCCCAGTATTCGCCCATTTGGGTCGAGGGCGTGATCGGGTAGGCCCCGGCCGCGTCAGTCGATTCCCGTTCGCACATCACGACGATGCTGTTGCCATCCAGCGCCGCGGGGATGCCCGGATATTTGAACGTGCGGGCATTCGATTTCATCGTCGCCTCCTAACCGTTGGATGAGCTTGCTGGACCGACCGTGTTGTCGGGCCGAGCGGTTGTGCCTGCAGGTGACCTGGTTGGCCTTCTCGTGTCATTGTTGTGCCT
>DITY01000280.1:0-11601 GCA_002422955.1 Planctomycetaceae bacterium UBA6172 | reverse complement strand
TGCGCCGCGGCCGGCCCCTTCAACGGACCGGCCGACGGGTCGATCCAGACGATCGCGCCGGTGGGACAGCGGCGCGTCGGCTGCGGGGTGAGCTTCGCCGGATTCCCGCGAATGACCGGCAAATTGTTGCGCATCTCGATTCTCCCTTCCGAGTCGGCGGCGCAACGCCCGCAAGCGGTGCAGGCGACTTGGCAATCGGCCAGCATCTCGTCGCCAGCGGCTTCGCTGCGGCAGGCGACCCACAACCGGAGACCGATCGGCTGCAGCGAGAACAGATCCTTGGGACAGGCTCGCACGCAGTCGCCGCAGCCCGTGCAGGCGTCCTCGTCGACCTGGGGCAAGCGATGGGCATCCATCCGGATCGCGTCAAACGTGCAAGCCCGCTGGCAATCGCCCAACCCGAGGCAGCCCCAAAAGCAGCCTTTGCCGCCGCCAGCCACCAGCGTCGCCGCGGCGCACGACGGCGTGCCGACGTACCGCGCGTGATGGCGGGCGACATTGTCCCCGCCGGCGCAGGCCAAGCGGGCTACCCGCCGGACCGCTTCGCCAGCATCGATGCCGAGGAATCGGGCGATCCGCTCGTGATCCGCCGCCGAGCCGACGCCGCACTGGGCGGGCTGGACCTGGCCGGCGACGAGCGCGTCCGCGAACGCGCGGCATCCGGGAAATCCACAGCCGCCGCAATTGGTGTGCGGCAACATCCGCTCGACCGCCGCGACCCGCGGATCTTCCTCGACCCGCAACCAGGCATTGGCGACGACCAGCAGCGTCGCTAGCACCGAGACGATCACGACCATCGTGCCCAACGCGATCAGGTAACTCATCCGCCCATCCTCAAGCGAGCGACCAACGGCAAATCAGGATGCCGACTCGGCTAATTTTTTGGCCACACCCGGTAACGAATCCGGATTCAGCGACATCGAATCGATCCCGATCGAAGCGAGCCAGCGGGCGAACTCGGCATCGTTGCTCGGGGCCTCGCCACAAATGCCGACCCGGCGGCCCTTGGCGTGCGCTCGCGCGACGACCATCTCGATCATCGTCTTGACCCCCGGATCGCTTTCGTCGAACAGGTGCGACAACAGATCCGAATCACGATCGACGCCGAGCGTCAGTTGAGTCAGGTCGTTGGAGCCGATCGAGAAGCCGTCGAACAGGTCGCTGAATCCGTCCGCCAGGATCACGTTGTTGGGGATTTCGCACATCACCCAGATCTCGAGATCACGCTCGCCCCGGACCAGTCCGTTTTTCGCCAGTTCATCCAAAACCCGCTGGCCTTCGGTTAGCGTGCGGCAAAACGGGATCATCACCTTCAGGTTGCTCAAACCCATCTCGTCGCGGACCTTGCGCACCGCGGCGCACTCGAGCGCGAAACCATCGCGGTATCGCGGGTCATAGTAGCGGGAGGCCCCGCGAAAACCGATCATCGGGTTCGACTCGACCGGTTCGAATGCCAGTCCACCTAGCAGCCCCGCGTATTCATTGGTCTTGAAGTCGCTGAACCGCATGATCACCGGCCGGGGGTAAAAGGCGGCCGCGATCTGCGCGACGCCCTGCGCCAAGCGGTCGACGAAATAATCCCGCGGCCGCTCGAAACCGAGCGTGCGGGCTGCGATCTTCTTGCGATCGCTGGCCGATGCGACCTGTTCGGGATGGATCAGCGCCATCGGATGGATGCCGATCCAGTTGGTGATCAGAAACTCGATCCGCATCAAACCGACCCCAGCCGCTGGCATCGATGCCAAATGAAACGCCCGATCGGGGTTGGCGAGGTTCAACATCAGCGGCACGGGCGATCGCGGCAACGTCGTCGGATCGATCTCTCGACGCTCGAAATCGAGGCTGCCCTCGTAGACTCGCCCTTCGTCCCCTTCCGCGCATGACACGGTGACCAATTGGCCGTCGGTCAACACGTCCGTCGCATCGCCGGAACCGACAACGCAAGGGATGCCGAGTTCGCGCGAGACGATCGCGGCGTGACAGGTTCGTCCGCCATGTTCGGTGATCACGGCGGACGACCGCTTGAGCACCGGTTCCCAGTCGGGGTCGGTCATTTCGGCCACGATCACTTCGCCGGGTTGAAACCGATGCAGGTCCGCGGCCGAACGGATCACGCGGACCGCGCCGACGCCGATCCGATTGCCGACCGCCTTACCCCGCACCAGGATCTGACTTTTTTGCTTCAGCTTGAACAGTTCGATCTTGGCAACGTCCTGCTGGGAATGGACCGTTTCGGGGCGGGCTTGCAGGATGAACAGCTCGCCGCTGCGGCCGTCCTTGGCCCATTCCAAATCCATCGGCGTCGGGTGGCCCGAACGCTTCGAGTAGTGATCTTCGATCGTGATCGCCCACTGCGCCAACTGCAGGGCTTCGTCATCGCTGAGCACCAACCGCTGGCGATCTTGCCGCGGCACGCGGACCTCCTTGACCGGTTTGGACCCGCCCGTGGCGTAGACCAGCTTCAGCAGCTTATCGCCCGCCTCGCGGCGGACGATCGAGCGAAACCCTTGCCGAGCGGTCGGCTTGTGAACCAGGATCTCGTCGGGATTCACGCGGCCCTGGACGACGGTTTCACCCAGCCCCCACGCTCCGGTGATCAGCACCACGTCGCGAAATCCGCTTTCGGTATCGAGCGTAAAGATCACCCCCGCGGCGCCGTCCGGGGCGACGTCGCTGCGGACCATTTTTTGCACGCCGACGGAGAGGCCGACGCCGCGATGCCCGATCGACTGCTGCGTCCGGTAGACGATCGCGCGGTCGGTGAACAGCGAGGCCATGCAGCGCCGCACCGCGGCAAGCAATTCCTCCGCGCCGCGGACGTTGAGATAGGTTTCCTGTTGTCCGGCGAAGGATGCGGTCGGCAAATCCTCGGCCGTGGCGCTGGACCGGACCGCCACGTCGACCGCCGCGTCGCCGTGCGTGATCCCCAATTCCCGATAGGCTTCCTCGACGGCCGAACGGACCTCCGCGGGCAGCGGCGCGTTGATGATCTGCTGGCGAATCGTGGCGGCGGTCTCCCCCAGCGCGCGGGTATCGGTCACATCCAAATGCTCGAGCTGATCCAGAATCGATTGCTCGATCCCGGCGCGACTCAGGTGCAGATGGAAGGCCTCGACCGTCAGGGCAAAGCCGCCGGGGACACGGACGCCGGCCGAAGTGAGCTGACCGAGCATTTCACCGAGCGACGCGTTTTTGCCACCGACTCGCGGCAGGTCTTCCAGCGTCAACTGCTCCAGCGGCACCACCAGTCGGTTCAAGTCCGTCGCCGCCTGTTTACCCGTCATCATTATCCTCCGTAGTCCTATGTCCGGGAACCATTCTCGAATGTCGAATCGACCGCGGATGGGGCCACCGCCGCCGGATCGTCGTGCATGATTTCGCGTCGCACCTGTCGCAGCAGCCGCGGCATTGCCGCCTGGAGCGTCGCCGAAAGGCCGGACTCTGCCGCGGGCGAAGGGGGCGCGATCGTGATCCCCAAGATCGTGACCGACCGGGGTAGTCGCCGCAGCCTCTCGGCGAGCGTCAACACGTCGGGCAGCGCCAGGTCATGGCTGCCCGTGCAGCGGGCGGTTTCCCAAGCGTCGTGCGGCCAACTCCAACACTCGAAATGCCCGATCGGACGATCCGACACACAGGCGTCGAGGATGACCAATCGCGCGAAGCGGTCCGAGCCGTCGAGAATGTCGAGAATGCCGATGGGCGTGCGCAGGCTCCGAACTTGAACCTGCGTCCATCCTTGATCGGTGGCCCAAGTTGCCAGATCTTGGCCCAGTACCAGTCCCACCGCGTCATCGCCGTGGGGCGTACCGAGCCCGATCACCAAGGTCGGCACGTCGTTGCCCTGGTCAGATGCCAGCGGCTTCATGAACGCCCCACACGGACTTTGAGGAAGTGCGTGGAGCAACTGATGCAAGGGTCGTAGCAACGGACCAGCTTTTCACAGGCCTCCGCGACCTCGGGATCGGGCAGCGTAATCACCCGCGGCAGGTAATCGCGGAGGTCCCGTTCGATTTGGGTCTGGTTTTGCGACGTGGGAGGCACAATCTCCGCTTGCGTGACCTTGCCGGACTCGTCGACTTGGTAGCGGTGATACAGCAAGCCCCGCGGCGCCTCGGTAGCGGAACTGCCGGCCGCCGCGCGATAGCCATAAGCGATCCGCGGCGGTTGGGGGGGCGTGTAATTTTTGAGGATGTCCAACGCCTCCTCGAAGGCATGTACCAATTCCAAGCTCCGCGCGACGATCGCGCGGAACGGATTCAGGCAGGGGGTTTCCCAACCGATCTCGTCCGCCAATCGCTTAGCCGCGGGAGACAAGCGATCGCGGGAATGATTGATCCGCGCCAATGGCCCCAGCAGGTACGGTTCGCCCGTCTCGCGCCGCACCGCCTGCATGGCGGTCGAGTGCTCGACTTGTCGCTCGACGAAATGGGTCCCGAAGTCATCGCTCGCGATCGACAGCCCGTCGCTCGATTCGATCCGCCCCTCGCACATCGCGTACTCGTCGGGGTGAACCAAGGCGACGGTTTCGTAGGCCTGATGGAAATCCGGAAAGTCGAGCGTCGCGACGAACCGCGTGGCCTCCTCGGCCAACTGCAGGCCAGCGATGAAGCCCGGGATGAATTCGCTCAGCTCGCTACGTCGGGGCGCCCGATAGAAACCGCCAACAGCGACATTGATCGGATGGATCGCGCGGCCGCCGAGGCATTCCAGCATGTCGTTGCCAAGCTTTTTCAACCGCAACGCGCGTTCGACGTGCTCGGGAAAATCCCGCGCCATCTCCAGTGCCCCTGGATAGCCGAGAAAGTCGGGCAAATTGAGCATGTGGACATGCAAGGCGTGGCTTTCGATCCATTCGCCGCAGTACAGCAACCGACGCAAGCGGCGGATCTCGGGCGAGATCTCCACGCCGAGCGCGGCCTCGAGCGCATGGACGGAGCTCATTTGGTAAGCCACCGGGCAGATCCCACAGATCCGCGCGGTGATGTCGGGGACTTCTTCCAGCGGTCGGCCCCGCAGGAAGGCTTCGAAAAATCGCGGCGGCTCGAAGATCTGCAAACGCACATGCTCGATGCGACCGTCGGTCACGCGGACATCGAGCCCACCTTCCCCTTCCACGCGGGTCATCGCCGCGACACGGATCTTGCGAGTTCCGGAATCATCCTGGTTCATGGCGTGGACTCCCGCTCGGCGACTTCGGCCGCCAGACGATCACTCTCTTGACGAAACGCCGGGGCGTAAGCGTTGAAGCTACGGAGCGCCGTCGCGATCGCTTCCGCTTTCATCCCACCGGCCCGGAGGTGGTCGGTCAGCGGCACAAGGTTCGGCTGTTCGCTGGGGCCATAGCAGCCGTAGCACCCGCGGTCGTAAGCCGGGCAGAGCGCGCCGCAACCGGCCTGGGTGACCGGTCCCAAGCAGGCGATCCCTTGCGCGACCGTGACGCACACCGTTCCGCGCCGCTTGCACTCGACGCAGACGCAGTGGGTCGGCGTCCGCGGCCGGCGTCCGGCCAGCAACGATTGCAGCACTTCGAGCAACTGGTACTTGTTGATCGGGCAACCGCGGAGTTCGAAATCGACCGCGACGTGGTCGGCGATCGCGGTCGAGGTTTCCAGCGTGCGGATGTAGTCCGGCCGCGCGTAGACCGCGTTGACGAACGCTTCCGACCCTGACCAATTCTTCAACGCCTGAATGCCCCCCGCCGTCGCGCACGCTCCGAGGGTGACCAGAAACTTGGAATCACGGCGAACCTGCTGAATCCGCTGCTCATCATCCGCCGTGGTGATCGAACCTTCGACCAACGCCACATCGTAGGGGCCGGGCTCGATCCGGCTGGTCGCTTCCAGAAAGTGCACCACGTCGACCCGCGCGGCGAGCTGCAATAGCTCGTCTTCCAGCGACAGCAACGACAACTGGCAACCGTCGCAGGAGGCGAACTTGAACACGGCCAAACGGGGTTGAGCGGACATCTAAAGTCCCTCCACGGCGAGGTAGGGCTCGATCGCATCGAGACGGACGACCGGGCCCGTCTTGCAAATCATCTGCGGGCCGAGCTGGCAGTGTCCGCAGAGACCGACCGCGCACTGCATGTTCCGCTCCATCGAGACCCAGATCTGCCGCTCGTTCAGGCCACGGGCGAGGGCGGCCCGAACGGCGAACCGAATCATCACTTCGGGGCCACAGCAGATCATCGCGGTTCGCTCCGGCGCCCAAGGACGCAGCCGCGATTGCAATTGGGGGACCACACCGACCGGCCCCGTCCAGCCCGCGGCCGCGCGATCGACGGTCGTTTGAATTTCCATCCCGGCATCGATCCAAGCCGGATACTCGCTGGCGTAAAGCAGCGTGTCGGGGCTGCGAGCGCCGTACAACAACCGGACGCTGGCGTAGCGATCCCGGTTGTTCAACAGTTCGTAAATCGCGGACCGCAGCGATGCCAGCCCCGTTCCCCCCGCGACTAGCAAGACGTCCTTGCCGACAAACTCGTCGAGCGGCCAGACCGATCCGTAGGGGCCACGCAAGCCCAACGTGCCGCCGACCCCCAACCGGGAGAGCGCGGTCGTGACCTGCCCGGCCACCCGCACGGTGTGGTCCCAAGTCGGCCCCTCGGCCGCCGCCGCATCGGTCCGCGGGGTTGGCCCGGCGACCCCACCCGTTCTGACCCCACCCGTGCTAACCCCGATCGCGACCTCGCCGACCCCGGGCAGGTAGATCATGTTGAATTGCCCGGCGCGGAATCGATAGGCGGCGTTCACCTCCGGATCGACGAACCGCAGATGATAGGTCGCAACGCCCGCGACTTCCTGCGTGAGCGCGGCGATCCGCGCGGGCTGAGCCAACCAGGGATTGGCGGCGATCGCGACGCCGCTGGTGACCGCGGAACTCATGACGGTACCTCGCGAATCGCGGCAACCTCTTCGGTCAAATCGATGCCGACGGGGCACCAGGTGATGCAGCGTCCGCAGCCGACGCAACCCGAGGTCTCGAACTGATCGATCCAGGAGGCGAGCTTGTGCGTCAGCCATTGGCGATAGCGAGCCCGCACATCGGCGCGAATCACGCCGCCGTGGATGTAGCTGAACTGCGCGTTGAAACAGCTGTCCCATTGTCGAACGCGGTCGATGCTGCCGTCATCCAGCGCGGTCACGTCGGTTACCGAATGGCAAAAGCAGGTCGGGCAGACGAGCGTGCAGTTGGTGCAGGACAAACAGCGCCGAGCGACATCATCCCAACGGGCGTGGTCGAGGTTGCCCAACAGCAGGTTACGAATGTCGGTGGTATCGAGTCGCTTGCTGATCTGTTCCTCGGCACGCGCCCGCTCGGTTTCGGCAACCGCCGATTCGTCGGCGGTCGCCTGCCGGATCGGTAAGCCCTCGATCACGGCGGCACCGCGTTCGGAACCGACCTCCAGGGTGAAACCGTCAGCCGTTTCGGTGATCGCCAGATCAAAGCCGGCGGAGCATTGCGGGCCGGTCCCCATCGACGTGCAGAAACAGGTCGGTGCCGCTTGGGTGCAGTTCACCGCGATCAGCAACGCTCGCTCCCGCCGCCGCTGATAGGTCGGGTCGGTGTGGTGCTCATTCAGGAACACCCGGTCCTGAATCGCGATCGCGGCCAACTCACAAGCGCGGACGCCCAAGAAAGCGAATGCCGGCTCGTCATCGGGTACGTCGTGCAGTTGCCACCAGTCGCCTTGTCGCTCCGCGCGGGCGACAACGGACTGGGGAGGAAACAGGTAACGCTTCCAAGAATGGGGGCCGACGTTGAAGCCGAACCAGGCGCCATCAGATCGCTGAACCAGCCGATAGCTTCCGGCCGACTGCTGTTCGGTCCAGCCCCGCGGTAACTCGTCGACCCTCCGCAGTTCGTCGTAGCCGATCGCCGACTGGATGATCGTCGGGCCGATCACGCGATAGCCCAACTCCCAGAGCCGATCGATCAGCGATTGGAAGTCGCCCTTGGCAATCCATCGCGGAAGCTCCGCCGCAAATGCTTCGCAAGTAGCCGCCTGATCCGCCATCAGCCTCACTCCTCTAAACCCGATTCACCGGACCCCTATCATAGCCGATCCCGTCGCGGCGGATCAGCCGTCGCGGTCGGCAATATCCAAGCCACTGGCGGATCAGTAACTTGAGCGTCCCGGGAACGGGGCCTGCCGCCACGGCTGTGACCAGTCGGCGCGGCGAGTCGAGGACAGGATACGAAAACGAGGAGACAGACGGTGGTGAAGCAGACGGAATCGACCCCGGCGGTGAATGTGATCGCGATCGGTCCGACGGGGCGACTGCGTCTGGAATGCGATCCGGATGGGTTGCCGCTCGAAGGTCCGGCGCAGTCGCTCTCGCAATTGGAAGCCGCCTTGGCCCGCTCGAACGCGGCCGGGCTCGTGGAACTCGCTTCGCCGGCGTGGCCCGAAAGCTTGCCCCCCAGCTTCGCGTTTTGGCGGAGTTGGTCACGACAGTTCTTTCGAGCCGTTTGTCACGTGGAAGGGGAACCGGGGGCGAGTTGGCGGACATTGCCTCCGCCATCGCAAAACGAGCTCGAAGAGTTCGTCGCCGCGGCCCCACCGATGATCGGACTCGAATGGGTCACCGTGGCGCGACTCCAAGATATTTGGCAAGAGCTCTGCGAGCATGCGGCGGTGGCCGCGAAAGCAGAACCGGGAGGCGCGGCGGAATGGCTGCGACGAGTCAACCCGCTCGCTCACCTGGTGGGCAAGGTCACGTTTCACTTGGCTGAGAACAAACGAGACACCGAGCGACCGTTCGCGTTTCTGGCGACGTTCACTCATAAAGTGGCCGCCAACGCGAAGCCACAGCACCGGCCGCTCGCCGACGCGCTGATGCGGTCGGTCGCAACGGGGGACCAGGACCAGATCGACCGGCTGCTCGAACCGGTGCGGCGGGCCGCGGAGCGATCGAAGATGGTCGCGGAGTTGCTGCATTCCAAGCGGCTGTTCGCGCCGCAAGCCTGGACCGCCGACGAGGCCTACCGGTTCTTGCGGGAAGCACCGGAAATCGAAACGGCGGGGGTGGTGATCCGGCTGCCCAATTGGTGGTCAGCCCGTCGGCCTCTGCGTCCCGAAGTGCAAATTCGGCTGGGCGAAAAACGTCCCTCCAAGGTCGGTTTCAGCGCCTTGCTCGACTTTCACGCCGAAGTCGTCATCGATGGCCAAGCCTTGTCGCCCGAGGAGTGGGAGCGGCTGATGTCGGAATCGTCGGGGTTGAAACTGCTTCGCGGCAAATGGGTCGAAGTGGACCAGGGACGACTGAAACAGGCGCTCGACCATTGGCGAAAGCTCCGCAAGGAACACGCCGACGGATTGAGCATGATCGAAGGCATGCGGTTGCTCGCGGGGGCAAACATCGGCAAGGCCGCCGATACCGCGGAACGGGTCGTCGATTGGACGAGCATCGTCGCCGGCGATTGGTTGCGCGAAACACTCCAGCGGATGCGTTCGCCCGAGGCGTCCGCCGACTGCCAACCCGGCCGCGACTTGCAGGCGACGCTACGTCCTTATCAAGCCGTCGGGGTGCGTTGGCTCTGGTTCATGACGGAACTGGGTTTGGGGGCCTGCCTGGCGGACGACATGGGGCTCGGCAAGACCATCCAAGTGCTCGACTTGCTGCTGCAGCGCAAGCGAGCCGCGGGCAAGCGCGCGGTGCCGCCCAGCCTGCTGGTCGTCCCGGCGTCGCTGCTGGGGAACTGGAAACAGGAAGCGGCCCGCTTCGCCCCGTCGCTGCGAGTCTGCGTCGTCCACCGAGCCGAAATGTCGGCGGAAGAACTGGCCCGCCGCACCGCGGACCCACAGACCGGATTCCAGGATTGCGACCTGGTCGTGACCAGCTATGGCATGGTCCTCAAACAGGCCTGGCTGAAACAACTGACCTGGTCGCTCGTCATTCTCGACGAAGCGCAGGCGATCAAGAACGCCGGCACCGCACAATCACGGGCGATCAAAAGCCTGTCGGCGCAGCGTCGCTTGGTCATGACCGGCACGCCGATCGAGAATCATGTCGGTGAACTCTGGTCGCTGTTCGACTTCGCATCGCCGGGGCTGCTCGGTTCGGCTGCCGAGTTCAAACGATACGTCGCGTCGCTCAATCGCGGGAACGATGGCCAGGCCTTCGCGGGCCTACGCCGGTTGGTCCAGCCTTACATTTTGCGGCGGCAAAAATCCGATCCCGCCATCGCGCCCGATCTGCCCGACAAGATCGAGATGCGGACCGAGTGCGGCCTGTCGCAGCAGCAAGCGATTCTCTACGGCAAGGCTGTCGAGGACCTGAAACGACAACTGAAAGTGGCGGATGGCATGCAGCGCCGCGGGCTGGTGCTCGCGACCCTGATGCAGTTCAAACAGATCTGCAATCATCCGGCTCAATTCCTTGGGGAGTCGGCTTTCGCGCCCGAGCAGAGCGGGAAGTTCCTGCGGCTGAAACAGCTCTGCGAGCCGATCATCGCGGGGCAGGAGAAGGTGCTGGTCTTCACCCAGTTTCAGTCGCTCTGCGAACCGTTAGCCGAGTATCTGGCCAAGATCTTCGGTCGCAGCGGTCTCGTCTTGCATGGGCAAACGCCGATCAAGCGGCGCAGCGAGTTGGTCAAGGAATTTCAAGCCGACACCGGGGGACCGTTTTTCGTGATCTCGCTCAAGGCCGGCGGCAGCGGGCTCAATCTCACGGCCGCCTCGCACGTGATCCATTTCGATCGTTGGTGGAACCCGGCCGTCGAAAATCAGGCGACCGATCGCGCGTTTCGGATCGGGCAGAAGCGGAATGTGGTGGTGCACAAGTTGGTCTGCCTGGGGACGATCGAGGAACGGATCGACGCGATGATCCAGGACAAGCGGGTCATCGCGGATCAGATCCTCGACGGCGAAGGACTGCCGAAGCTGTCCGAGATGCCGGATGCCGAATTGCTCAAGTTCGTGGCCCTCGACATCGGCCGCGCGACCAGTGAGACGGGTGACGGAGGAACCGCAAGCGGCACCCCGTCCGGTTCCACCGCTCGCCCCAAAAGCCGCACCAAACCCTGAGCACGCGACCGCAACCGAAGCCGCACTGACCCAGCCAGCTGCGGCGTCTCCCAACGCTTCCGCTCCTTACCCCCACCGCGGAATGCTCCCTGACGGATTAACACCGTCTCGAAGATGAAGCTCTCCCGCTTCACGATCAGCGCGCCACGGATCGCGGCAGCCACTTCGACCGGGGGAACAGAACGGGCTTGTAGGAAGCCTGAGGTTGAGAGCCATGAACTCCCCCTACTCTGGCTCCCCTCGCCCCAAACTTGTTTGGGGAGTAGGGGTCGGGGGTGAGGGGCCGATCCTAGCCGAGTCGCTGAACGATCATAACTCCGAGATGTGCCACGGGTGCGATCCATGTGATGCGCACCAGAGCCTCAGGAAACCGAAATCTGGGTCGCTCCACCGCCGGAAGGCAATCTCGATCGTCTCGCCCCCATCGCCGACCCGGAGCCGATCAACGTCGTCAGTTCCGGCTAAATCCGAGCCACGTGTGGTTGGGGGATTGGTTCATCTGCCCGAACGCCCACCGCACTGCAGTTCCCCTGCTTCGAAGTTCCTCCGCGTCATCACTCCAGGATCGGTTA
>DITY01000010.1 GCA_002422955.1 Planctomycetaceae bacterium UBA6172 | reverse complement strand
TATCGTTGGCTCCGCAAGCCTTCCATCAGCCGCCCCGACTTGAACTGGCTGATCCCCGGTGCCTTGGCATTTCCCGTGGTCGGCGCCGCTTTGGGTTGGCGAGATTACCGCAGCGGGTGGCTCGACGCTGCTGCCACAGAGAAAGTGCCGACCTCGGTACTCGCCGGGACGGGACGGGCCGGCCAAAGCTTGTTGGTATCTGCCGCGAAACAAGGCCCGCCAGAATTTTCCCCGGAACTGTCCTTCGGAGTTTTGTTGTTCGTGATCGTGTGGACGAGCACGCAAACCTTGATTCCGTTTCGCCACAACTTCATCCCGGGGGATGCGAATTGGACCGAGCAGGGGCAGAAGTTTTCTTGGCGAATGATGCTGAGAACGACCAACGCCGGCCACGTCACGTACTACGTGGAGGATGAAACGCTCCTGAGGCGTGACGGTGCCGGCCCGGAGCGAATCGATTGGGAGGCCCTGGATGCCTCGGTTCCCAGGGCCGTTTATACCTCGATCCGCTGCAAGGACCTCGATTGGCGACACTATGTAGCGCCGACGATCACGCGCGAACCGGTGCTGGGCGAACGTTTGGTAATCGCCAGCAGGAAGCTGGCAGATCAATCCGGTGCTGGTTCCCCGCAAACTCGGAACGATCGCTGCGAGGTGTTTAGCCAGAAGTTATCGAAGGTGGCGGGACGGTCGATCGCCGTGTCTGCCGCCCTCACTTTGGGGCAAGCCGCGTCCGAAATCCGCGGGCGACTTCCGCTCACGCCGTCGTCAGAACTTACCGCTAGCCGGCTTCAAATTGCCCGTGAGGCCCTCGATTTGATAGATTCCGTCGAGTGGCAACTCGCCACCCAACCCGAGTCGGTCGGTAGCAATCAGGTCCTGATGCTGATTGACTGCGTGACGACGTTACTGAAGCCTGAACTGCGGGAGCTTACCGAATCCTCAATAGCGAAACTGGCCCCATTCCAGATTCAAGGGGCACGCTACGAAGGTTGGGAGTTTCTAGTCGCGACCGTGGCTCCCATCGCTGCGGCCGGAGATGAATCGACCAATCCGGCCACGGATACTTGGAAACGGCTGAGCGGCACGAATGAATACGCGGTCTTGATCGACTTGGACGCGATGCCGCGGAGCGCCTGGCAAGCGATGCCAAGGTGGTTCGTATGCCTCGATTCCGAACGCCCCCGAATCGTCTGGAACTATCACCCCGACTTAAACTTTCGGCAGCTGAAAGATTTCGCCACAAATCCAGACTTGATGCACCAATACGCCCAACATGTGGCGAGATCATGGCAAGCGGAGACCGGCCGGTATCCGCAGGTGTATGTGGACAATTTAGCGATGATGAATTTTCGCGGCTGGAGCCCCAAAGTGAACCCCCAAGCCGACCTGGCGTCGGTCTCGTACCGTTTGATGTCCAACAACACTTGGATTCTGCCGCCAGGTGAACGGGCCTCGGATAAATTGGCCAGGATCGCTGAGAAAATAGCCGAAGGCTCTGAGCAGTTCCGCTAAACCAACTGCTGACAAACCGGGGTCGCGACGCAAATCTGCTGAGTCCCTCGGAAGCCATTAATCCGGGGCAGGCACGTAGGTGAACACCCGACATTCCTGAGCGTTGACGCGGAGCTGGAGTTCGAGCCCCGTGTCGGCGAGTTCGGCCCCGGTTAATACGGTAACCGCCGACTCGCTGTCCCAATCGGTGACGGCATACTGCTGGTCCGGCATGAGACCGCGGAATATCAAACGAAGAGGCCCGGCTGATCCGCTTGGCCCGCAAAAGGCCTGCACGACTCCGGCACCCTTGGTCGGGTCATGAAATTGGAACGCCAACCACTCCGCGGGGTTATCACTCCAAAGCGTTAGCGGATAAAAATCGGCGGTGAACAGCGCCCGCAAGGGCAGATAGCGATCGAGGTGTTGGCGGAGCGATTCCACAGCTTGAGGGTCGCGGTAGTTGATCGCGAACGACGCGCAGGCTCCCATGCCGCTGCGGAGCGAGGCATCGTCCGCGGCTACGGCCCCCAATCCGTGCAGTGGCAGCCAGTGCGACAGCCCATGCGTCATCGCCTGCATGTTGCGAGGCGAAGCGGGGTCGTCCCAGCAACTGTCGCTGCGCCACAACGACACGCTACGACGCATCATCTCGAAGTCCAGGCGACGACCGCCCGAGGCGCAGCTATCGATGATCAAACCCGGATTCTGGCGGATCAGTTTGTCGAGGAAATCGTATAGCCCGTTGATGTATCGCACTTCCCGAAGTCCAACCTGATCAGCGGCTTCACCCGTTTGCCAAAAGTAGGCCGGATACTCATTGAAATCTTGCCGGTAAATGTCGACGCCCGCATCTCGAATCTGCTGGGATATCGTCGTCAGCGCCCACTGCCGGGCCGTGGCGTTCCCCAGGTCGAGCAGATGAAAGCCATCGTGCTCTTGGTACCGCAGCGCCTCGGGAGTTTCACTGGGGCGGAGCAGCCAGTCCGGATGCTCACTCTGCAACCAGGTCCCACGCATCGCACGCTCGGGCTCAAACCAGGCGAGGAAGCGCATCCCGCCCGCGCGAGCCGCGCTCCCCACCGGCGCGAGCCCCTGCGGAAACCGCACCGGATCGGACTGCGGGTTTCCCTGGCCGCCGGGAAAGCCACCCTCGTTCCAGCCTGCGTCCAGCCAAAAGGTATCGATCGGCAAGTTCAATGCGGCGATCTCTCGAGCCAGATCGATCAGGTTCGTCGCCGTGGTGTCATTGAAGGCCAACATCCCATGCACGCTGGCAGCGACCGGCATCAGCGTCAGCGGTGGGTGGGTCGTCGGCGTAAAATGCTGCAGCATCAGCCGCCGAAATTGGTTTTGACCATCCAACCACGTCCCCCGATAGGCCATCAGCAACACCGAGGGTAGACGCAAGTTCTCGCCCGCCGGCAGCTTGAAGCGTGAATGCTTCAAGCCCGCCATGATGCGGACCCGCCCTTCGCCGAGCGATTCAAAGGCAGCCCGCCAGTCGCCCGACCAGCCGATCGCAACGATCAAACCGCCACCCTCGCTGGCGAGGTTGAAGTAAGGCATCACGCCATCCGAAGATCGACCGCCAAAGGATTCCAGTTCGCGAATCTGACCCATGACCAGCGGATCGACCCGCGGCCGGAAATCACTGGCCTCCGCATGGCTGCCTTGGCTCCAGTGCAACATCGGGGAGGCTTCGGATGGAAGGCTGACGATGAAATCCGCGGACCTCAGATTCTCATGCAGCACAGCACCCGCGTCCGGCAACCCTTGCAAACGGACCTGCCATTCGATCGCAGCGTAGTCCCGGTAACGCCGTGCCACGAAGCTCTCCCCGGGGGTCGAAGCGGGAGCCGGCATATCGGACATTCGCTGAAACCCAAAGGCTTCATCAAGAACCAATTCGCCGTGTGTTCCGGCATGCAGCTCCGCAAGCGAAATCACCAGCGTCAGCACCTGAACGGCGAAGCTCAGCAGCCAATGCCGGATCGTTAAGCAACTGTCCAACCCCATCTCCAACCCTCGCCTTGTTAACTGCACACAATCCCGCCGACCCGAGGCCGGCGATTCGGTTGCCAACACGGGAATGACCCGCGTCGCCCAATCGCCTTCGCTGACTTTCGAATCCGTTTACTTTATCCGGTAAGTCAGCGGCACGTCGCGCTCTTGCGATGGCCTGATATACTTCAGGACGCTTCGCACGCGATCTTCTGACGGTCACCTTCAACCTCTCGTGCCACATGCCCATCCACGTTTCGCCCCTGTCACGACGTCAATGGTTGACCCAGAGTACGGCGGGTGTTGTCGGCCTCGGATTCCTCGAAATGCCCTGGGCCAGCTCGGCCGATTCGGCCGCCGAGCGGGCGATTGCGACCGATCGCATCGCGTTGCTGTCCGACACGCACATCCCCAGCACACCGGACGTCACGGCCCGTGGTGTGAACATGACCGAGAACCTGAAACGGGTCGTCTCACAGATCTGCATTTTGGACCCGCGTCCGGTGGGAGTCATCGTCAATGGCGACTGCGCGTATTTGAAGGGCTTGCCCAACGACTATGCGAACTTTGCCGCGTGCGTGGCACCGTTGGCCACTGCGGGATTGCCGCTCCACCTGACGATGGGCAATCACGACAACCGCGAACCACTGTATGATGCCCTGGCTGACCAACGCCCGGAAAACCCGCCCGTAGAATCGAAACACGTCAGCGTGATCGAAATGCGACATGCCAATTTTTTCCTACTCGACTCGCTCAAACAAGTCGACCTGGTAACGGGTCAGGTTGGTGAAAGCCAGTTGAGCTGGTTGTCGGCCGCATTGGCTGCCCGTGCGGACAAACCCGCGGTGGTTGTGGTTCATCACAATCCTCAGTTCACGCCGCCCGCGGAAGGCAAACCTTGGACCGGGATCGAAGACACCGAGGCCTTGTTCGCCTGCTTGGATCAGCACGCTCACGTGAAGGCCTTTGTCTTCGGCCACTCGCACGACTGGTCGGTAAGCCGGCGCGGTAAATTACACATGATCAACCTTCCTCCGGTTGCCTATGTCTTCGCCGAGGATCGCCCCAATGGCTGGGTCGATGCACGGGTTACGGCAGCTGGCCTGGAATTGAACTTGCGAACGTTGAACGAAAATGACCCCCGAAATGGGCTGAAGATTTCAATGCCTTGGAACGGCTAGAGAGCCTCGGGCGTACCGACACCTTGCGGGGCGGAAATCGACGGCAGCTTCATCACCCCACTAAATACTCGATCGAAAGGCTAACGAGATGCTTCCCACCGAATATGCTTTGGGCCGTAGGAGATTTGTTCGCCAATTGGGTGCGCTCGGCGGGTTGGCTGCGGCGGGGCTGGGGCCGGATCTGATGGCAGCCGATGAACCGGCGACCAGCAGGGATTCTTCCTGGCAGATCGGCTGTTTCACTCGACCCTTCTCGGAGTTCACCTACTCCGAGACGCTCGACGCGATCGCCGCGGCCGGGTTCGCGTCTGTCGGCCTGATGGCAGTCAAATTGCCTAGCGGGACGGTCACCCTGGCCGATGCCAACGAAGCGCAGTTGGGTGCCATTCGCGACGAAGCAGCGAAACGCAAACTCGTGATTTCCGTGACCTACTACGGGGGTCCGCCGGTCAAGAATTCCTTGACCGAAGGGATCGAAGGCATCCGCAAGCTGATCAGTAACTGTCAACAAACGGGCTGCGCGGCGATCGTGCTGGGAGGTACGGCCGATGAGTCGATCAAGACAGCCTACTACGAGGCCATCGCGGCGGTCTGTGACGACGCGGCGGAAAAGAACGTCATGCTGGTGCTCAAGCCGCACGGGGGCCTGAACGCGACGGGGCCACAATGCCGCGAGATCATTCGCAAAATCGATCATCCCGCGTTTCGGTTGTGGTACGATCCGGGCAATATTCTGTACTACTCGGAAGGCGCGATCGATCCGCTGGTCGACGTCGAGAGCGTGGCCGGTTTGGTAACCGGGATGTGCGTCAAGGACTTTGTGCCCCCGCGTGACGTGGCGGTCAATCCGGGAACGGGGCGAGTGAAGTTTCCCGAGTTGATGAAGCGACTTAAAGCCGGTGGCTTCCGGTCGGGTCCGCTGGTTGTCGAAACCTTAGCCCCGGGCGACCTGGCAACCACGACGGCGAATGCGCGAGCGGCGCGCGAATTCCTCGAGAAGCTGGTTAGCTAGGCGTCGAAGAAATCGGCATAGGTGCCACGGAGAGTGCGGAGTCCCGCGATGATGGCGCTGAGGTCATTCCCGTAGGCAAACAGCTTGCATCCCAGATCGCGGCAAGTGGCCGCATGATCGGTGCCGCGAACGAGAATGCCCCAGGTTTTGCAGCTAGCCTCACAGGCCCGCGAAACTTGCCGAAGTGCCTCCAGGCATTTGGGATGCAAAAACTCGCCCGGGACTCCCAGCGCCAGACTCAGGTCGGCTGGCCCGACAAAGAGGTGGTCGACCCCGGGGAGCGCGGCGATCTGGTCGATTTCATGGAGGGCCTCGAGCGTTTCGATCTGCATCGACAGCCAACGATCTCGATTGCAGGTTTCGACGTGCCGAGCCAGCGGTCGGGTCGCGTACTCCCCTTCAAAGTTGCTGGCATTGAGCCCTCGTTCGCCGAGTGGGGGAAACTTGGCCCAGCGAACGATCTGGCGGGCTTCCTCGGCACTGCGAATCTGGGCTGCCATGATCCCACCCGCCCCCGCTTCCATCGGTCGCATCACGGCGGCGTAGTTGAGCGGCGCTAACCGGACATAAGAGTCGAGTCCGACGCTGCGACAAGCCAGGGTCAGCAACTCGATCTGGGGCAGACTCAGCCCCGCGTGTTCCTCGTCAATCCAGATGCCGTGGTAACCGCCGACCAACGCGACCAAGTCGATCAGCTTGGGCGAAGGGATCGCACCGACGGAAAATACGTTGACCTGTTTCCCGGACTCGAGCCGCGATTTGATAGTTTCGGTCGATGGCATCGGCGTTTCGTCATGAAGAGGGAGGGCAGGGCGACCTGGCGGCGGGATCAGGTCCTGGGCGGCAGGTCAGACGGTCGCGGAGGTCACGGCCTGGATCTGCTTGAGGAAGAGATCGAGCGACGGGGTGCGGTCGTTGACCCTGGGATTCATCGCCTGCATGATCGCACGGGCCAGACGGGGATCGAGATCAGGCCGATACTCGAGAATATCTTTCGGGGGCGTCGAATCGTGATTGAGCGCGGCGCGGCCATTGGTCAAGGCGTTCTGCCAGGGGAACTCGAAGGTGCAGACACAGTAACAACTAACGCCAAACGAAAAGATGTCGACACGTTTGTCAGTCGGTCGACGGCGTACGACTTCGGGTGACATGTAGAGCGGGGTCCCGGTACGGTTCCCCTCGACCATGAATGGCGGGGTTGCAGGCACGGTCAACCCGAAATCGATCAGTTTCACACCAGAATAATCAGGCAGGCAGATAAAATTCCGTGGGCAGATGTCCCGGTGGATAAAACCTCGCTCGTGAACGTAATGAATCGATTCCGCCATGTTGCGGATGATGTTCAAGCGACTCTTCCCGATCAAACTTTCGCTGCGATCGGTGATTACCTTTTGCAAGGTCGGACCGTCGATGTATTCCATGACCAGGAACGGTTCGTTCTTGGTCGAATAGCCGATCTCGTAGGTTTCGGCGATCAGCGGATGCTTCATCCCGAGTGCGATTTCACCCTCGCTCGGCTTGCTCAGCCCCTTGAAGCGGGATTCGAAGAAATCGACCTTCTCGATATCACACAGTTTCACACCGACGATTTCGCCAGTGGTCAGGTCACGGGCGATATAGAAGTGGCTCATCGTCCCGCTAACGCTGGAACGGAGTCGTTCGAAACGGGCCTCAATGTTGACCTTGCCACGGATCACTCCGCTACCGCGAACCGGTTTCGTGTCACCAACGTCGAGGGCTTTTTTGCCGCTCTGGGAGGTGAACAATGACTTGAAAGAATCGATCAGACCCATCGTCACTTGCCGCAGTAGTCGATCGCTCGGGCGATCTCGCTTTTGAGATTCTGACGGGCAACGATCCGATCGATGTAGCCGTGCTTCAGCAGGAACTCGCTGGTTTGGAAATCCTCGGGCAACTCGATCCCGATCGTCGCCTTAATCGTTCGCGGTCCGGCAAAGCCGATCAAGGCCTTGGNNCGCGCTGAAGCGTGCCAAAGCGGCAGAAACCTTTGCCATCTGCATCAGCGACAGAATTCCTTCGTGCATTCGGGCGCCGCCGCCACTGCCGCTGATGATGATCAACGGCAAGCAGTGTGCGGTCGCATGCTCAACCAACCGTGCCAATCGCTCACCGACGACCGAGCCCATGCTGCCCATGATGAAGGCCGAGTCGGTAACGGCAAAAGCGACCCGGCGGGCGCGAATCATGCCGGTACCGGTAAGGACCGCGTCGGTCAGCCCGGTCCTTTTCTGCTCGGCGACCAGACGCTCTGAGTAGGGCCTACGATCGGAGAACTGGAGCGGGTCGGTCGGCCTCAAATGCTCGTTCATCGGCTCGAAGGTACCGTCATCGAGCACCTGGGCGACCCGCTCGGTGGCCGAAACGTAGAAGTGATAGTCACATTTCGGACAGACGTTCAACCGTCCCGCAACCTCCTTGCGATAAACCGTCTCGGAACAGCCTGGACATTTGATCCAGAGTCCCTCGGGGACACCCCGCTTCTTAGGTGAGGTGTTGCCCGCCGGTTCCTCCACCCGCACGTCGGAGACGGCCGCAGCCACCGGTCGAGGCTCTTCAGACGGCGTCGCCCCAGCGGATTCCGCTGGTGCGGTGGAGGGCGGGATCGGGTTCGAGTGGGCGGAAACCATGAGAAAATCGCGTGGTGAACGCTCTGGATTCGGAAAGGATATAGGGGCGGTGCGGATTTTGGCGGCAACACGATTTGACAAATCCGGCAATTTCCGGAACAGGCCAATCCGACCGTCGAGCAGCTTAAGTTTCGTCGATTCCCCCTGTCGTTGCAATGTCGAGCGGCGCCTTCGGATGCGAAAACCCTCTTCCAATCGGGACACTCGGTTTGCTAATCAGGCCGTCGGAGCGGTTGATTGACCGCTGAATGCGTCCTTCCCACGGATCGACTTAGCCGGAGCAACCATGGCCGCGTCAAGGAATTGGATCACCGCGTTGTCGATTTCACTCGGATTCATCGGGCCGGTCCTTTCGCCCACCCGAGCGGCCCCCCCGGGTCTGTTGAAAATTTTTGGCCAGACGCCGGAGGCGAAAGCCGCTGCGCAGGATCCCCGTAAATTGTCTGAAGTCGATGGTCCTTGGATGATTCTAGCCGCCTCGTTCGCCGGCCCCGAAGGGCGGGAGAAGGCGGAACGACTCGCCGACGAACTGGCCCAAGACTTTGGCATGCCGACATTCATCCATGAAGCCAATTTCGACTTCTCAGCAAAGCTCAATCGCCCCGAAACGGACGGAAAAGTGATTCGCTACGCCAATCGGGCCAAGTACGAGGCGTATGCGGTGCTGGTCGGTGAATACGATTCGGTCGACCACCCCGATTTGGTGAAGGATCTGAAACGGATCAAATCCGCCAATCCGAAGGCCTTTGCCGCCGACCAGGCCTCAAGTGAGCCAGTCCCGGTCGACACGACGGAAGGGGTACCCTACGTGTCGGAACCACCCGCCAAAACACCACTCGATGCGGTCAAAAATTTGCAGCGTGACCTGCTAAAAATGGTCGGTAAATCGGGCTTGGGGCCGATGAACAATGCCTTCGCTACGACCAACCCACTGCTGCCATCGGAGTTCTTTCTTGCCCCCGAGGTCGATTCTTTCGTGATGGAACTGAACAGTCAGGTGGAGTTTAGCCTGCTCGACAACCCGGCCAAGTTCACGGTCGTGGTGGGGACATTCGCGGGCTTTTCGACCATCGCCAACGGCACGCTGGACAAGAAATTTGAACCGAGCAGCGAACGCATGGATGCCTGCGCCGTCAATGCCGACAAGATGGTCCGGGAATTGCGCAAGCAGGGAATCGAAGCTTACCAATTCCACGACCGGACCCGCAGCGTCGTAACCATCGGGGAGTTCGAAAAGCTAGGTGTCGCTCGGCCTGGCGGGAAGTTCGACTATGCACCGGAGATCCTGCAGGTGATGGAAACCTACCGGGCCGGTAACGAAGTCGAATCGACGCAGTTCGGGCAGGTGATCAAAGCCAAACACGTCGCCTCCATCCCGTTCGACGTTAATCCGACTCCGATCGCGGTGCCCAAGAAATCCAAACGCAGCCTGTACAGCGGTCGCTTGGGGATGCGCTAGTCCGGGGGCTTTTCACGGCCGAACGCCTGATCGACTATATACGTTGGCTTGCCAGGCAGGACGGATTCCCCCTTCTGCCTCGCGCGGTCTCGTCCGTCGCCCCCCTCAGGTCACCCGATGTCCGAAACGGAGAAACCCCGTCCCGTATTTAGCTCGCCGGCCATGACGGTCGGGAGTGAAGCGGAACTGTTAAGCGAACCTCAAGCGACCGTCCGCATCAGCGGCTTTATCGCTTTGCTGCTTGGGGTGATGAGTTTTGCCGCCCTCTTCGCAGGCCCGCTGATGATCGTGCCCTCGATGGCCGTCATCGCGGCTGGAGTAGCGATGCGGCCCTACTCGGGATTGCGGCCCATGGGGCTTACCGCCGCGCTGATCGGCCTGGTCCTCGCGACTCTGTTCGGCGTTTGGGGAGCGACCGAGCGGCGCCTTAAATATCAGACCCTCTCGGCCCAGGCGACCCAATTCGCCTCACGCTGGCTCGACCTCGTAGCCCAGGGCGACATCGAACTGGCCCTGCAATTGAATCAGCATCCCAGTTTCCGACAGACGACTTCGATGTCGCTGGTCGATTACTACCAGAGCAGTGCCGAAGGTCAAACCGCGATTGAGAATTTCAAACAAACGCCTGCCGGCCTCGAGATGCTGAGGGCCGGCGACGCGGTGAAATGGGAGCCAGACCGCCCCGCGGATCTTTATCATTTCGCGGGCAGACAACTCTTAACCACCTACTGGCGGGACCGCTCCAGGACGATCCGCTCGCCGCTGATTGTCCGGTTGGAGTTCATTCCCGCTACGGAGGACAGTTTGCCGCAGTGGATGATCGATGGGGTCGACATCGACCCGATGCCCGCTCCGGGCGTGCGATGAACAACTTGAATCAACCGTTCTAGCGACTGGCCCATGGCATCGAATCCTTCACGATTCGATTTCGGACCGGTTCTGGCAGCGGATTCTGATAGGACGGCGGCCTGGCGCCGGCCTCTGAAGGGCCAATGTCATTTTGCGGATATGGGTCGTTGATTACAGCACTCGCCTGCTGTTGATTCAGCGGCCCAGGTGGTGCCAACCAGCGGCCGCCGCCGTGGCATCCCCCGACCCCTGACACGACAAGCAGGGCAAAGAGCATTCCTCGAGCAGGAGCGTATTTCATGTAGATTGATTCCGGATGGCGAGGGCGGTCGCTCACGGGAGACTATCAGAGGAAGGGCCACCGGGCCAAGATACGTTTGTGGTTCCGGGCAGCAGCCCATGCCCGGCAGCATGACCATCGAGTCAGCCAACCCGTCGGCCTGATCGAATCGCCTCCGGGACAACCGATCTTTCACCCCGCGGTGGCGAATAACGGGGTCGCAACGGTGCGGACGCCCGCTGCCCGGCACAGGGTTGTTAGGTACCATCTAAGGTTCGCCCCCTCGTCCTATGTACCCCAGAGCGACCCGATGACTGTTCCGCTCACAACGCGATCGGCAATCCTGCTCGCCGTGATTTTAGCTGCTAGTTGCCAATTGGCAGCAGCGGCCCCTCCGAACGTGGTTTTGATCCTGGTCGATGACCTGGGCAAGCACGATCTCGGATACGAAGGGAGCAGCTTTTACGAAACGCCCCAGATCGATGCGCTCGCTGCAAAATCGATGCGATTTCGGCAAGGATATGCATGCTGTCAGGTCTGCAGCCCCTCACGGGCCAGCATTCTCTTGGGACAATTTCCTGCCCGCCACGGGATCACGGACTGGATCGGAGCAGCCACGGGAGCGGATTGGAATCGCCAGGACAAGCTACTTCCGGCGGACTACACCCAGCGGCTGCCCGCCGAGCAGACGAGTTTGGCGGAGGCATTCCGAGAAGCAGATTATCGAACCTTCTTCGCTGGCAAGTGGCATTTGGGAAACGAAGGTTCTTACCCCGAGGATCACGGTTTCGAGATCAACCGGGGCGGGCATCACCGCGGATCGCCGCCGGGAGGGTTCTTCAGCCCCTACCAAAACCCCAAGCTGCTCGATGGCCCGCCGGGTGAATCGCTCACGTTGCGGTTAGCCGATGAAACGGTGGCTTTCATCAACGGTCCCGCTGGTGATCAGCCATTCTTTGCGATGCTGTCTTTTTATGCCGTTCACAGTCCGATTCAAACGACATCCGAACTCTGGCGGAAATATCGAGACAAGGCGACCGCCCAACCGGCGCCGGAAGCGAGATTCGAAATTGACCGCACCCTGCCGGTAAGGAAGGTCCAAGACAACCCGATCTATGGGGGAATGATCGAAACGCTCGACACCGCGGTTGGCAACGTGCTGCGGGCGATCACCGCGCGTGGGATCGCGGAACGGACGATCATCATCTTCACGTCGGACAATGGCGGGGTATCATCCGGCGATGCTTACGCGACGAGCAATTTGCCGCTCCGAGGTGGCAAAGGACGCCAATGGGAAGGCGGCCTACGAGTACCCTTCTTGATTCTCGTCCCCGGCCTGACGGAAGCCGGCGGGGACATCGATGCCCCGGTGACAGGGGCCGATTTCTATCCGACGCTGCTGGAACTCGCCGGACTGCAACCGCGGCAGGAGCAACACCGCGACGGCCTTAGCTTGGTGCCAGTCCTGAAGGGCGGGGTGCTTGCCGATCGCCCCCTATTTTGGCACTACCCCCATTATGGGAACCAGGGAGGTGAACCGAGCGGAATCCACCGTGACGGCCACTGGAAGCTGATTCATTATTATGAGGATGATCGTGACGAACTTTACCGACTCGACCGTGATCCTGGGGAGCGGGAAGACCTGGCCGAGTCGGAACCGGAACGGGTGACCCGGATGCGCGGCGGGCTGCTCCGCTACTTGAATTCGGTCAACGCCCGGTTTCCCCAGTCCGATCCGCGCTACACCGCGGCGGCGGGGCTGGCCAAGCAGACTCAAATCCGCGACAAGCTTTGGCCCCAACTGGAAACCCAGCATGCCCGATTTTTACAGCCTGAATTCGAACCCGATCCGACTTGGTGGGAAAGTCGACCAACCCCCGAATCTCGCGAGTGAGGAAACGCTTTGACGTATAAACGGATCGGTATCTCCATCGGTGACGCGGCCGGTATCGGCCCCGAATTGGCACTCCAGGTGGCAGCGCGGATCCACGAGCTTCCCGAAATCCAGCTGACGCTCATCGGTAATCACGCGATCCTGACGCGAGTCTCCGGTGAGCTTGGGTTGCCGCTACCGGCCCGGATGGATGTTGACCGCTGGCTCACCGACCGCTCCGCTGAGTCGTTATCGCCGATATCGAGGGTCGTTTCGGTCACGGTTGGCAAGCTTGATGTCGATGCCGTTCAACCCGGGCAATGGTCATGTGACACGGGAGCGGCTTCGTACGAGTGGGTTCGCTTCGCCGCCTCGGCGGCGCTCTCGGGCAGACTCGACGCGATGGTAACCGGGCCGATTCAGAAAGAGGCTTGGCACGCTGCCGGAATCCGCTACCCGGGACACACCGAGCTTCTAGCCGAGATGGCTGGCTGTGACGACGTACGAATGATGCTGACCAGTGACGAGTTGTCGTGCGTGCTGGCGACGGTGCATATTCCTCTGGCTGACGTCGCCACGCGATTGACCGATGAGGATGTATTTCAATCGATCCGACTGGGAGCCGCCGCGTCGGACCGCAAGACTCGCGCCCGCTTCGGACGGCCACCCCGGGTGACCGTCTGCGGGCTAAATCCCCATGCGGGTGAGCACGGTTTGATGAGCCATTACGAAGAGGAGCGGATCATCATACCCGCGATCGAACGAGCTCGGCATGCAGGCATCGATGTCACCGGCCCGCTCCCCCCTGACACCGCTTTCATTCCGGCGCGACGCCAAATCACCGACGTCTACGTTTGCATGTACCACGATCAAGGCCTGATCCCCTTGAAGGCAATCTCCTTTGACGAAGCCGTCAATGTGACGCTGGGCCTGCCGATTTTGCGAACCTCGGTCGATCATGGGACGGCCATGGATATCGCCTGGACGGGAAAGGCCAGCGAAGCGAGCCTGATGGCGGCGGTCCGCATGGCGAGCGATTTGGCATGACCGGAATGCTGCCAGCCCCGATGGGCCCGACCGAACGCGGTTGGCGTTGGACGGCGTTGGCCGAAGTTGGCCTATTGGTGCTACTGTTCTTTGCCGTCGGGGGTGCGCCGCCGCCAGGCATCAATGAGGCCCATTACCTAGCCCTGGCGAAGAACTTTTGGCAGCCAAACTGGTGCGACACGGACCCGTTCATCGCCTCGTCTAAAACGCATCTGGTGTTTCACGCCACATTCGGTGCGTTGACTCAAGTCGCGACGCTGCCCGCGGCCGCCTGGATCGGACGCTTGCTCGGCTGGGCGATGCTCGCGGTCGCCCTAAGAGGGTTGACCCGAACGGTTTGCGATCTGCCCTACGCTTGCCTCGCTGTCGCGGCGATCTGGATCGCTGGCGTGCAGCAATTCAACCTTTCGGGCGAATGGGTGATCGGCGGGATCGAGGCTAAAGTTCCAGCTTATGCCTTCGTGTTGCTCGCCTTGACGCAGCTAGCTCTTGGAAACTGGTCCCGGGTTTGGCCATGGCTGGGCATCGCTAGCGCCTTTCATGTCCTGGTCGGCGGTTGGACGGTGTTAGCAGCGATGTTCGCCTACCTCGTCGTCGGGCGCCAAAGCTCGCTGCCGCGGGCTCAGATTTTCCCCCTGGCCTTGGGCGGCGCGATCGCATTGATCGGTTTGTGGCCCGCCTTGCTGACATCCCAGGCCAACGATCCCCGTGACGCTTCCCTAGCCGCCCATATCTACACCTATTGGCGACTCCCCCATCACCTGCTCCCGTCGGCCTTTTCGGGCCGGGCGTACCTGTTGCACCTTGTCTCAGTCTCGCTAACCCTGGGAGCGGCTTGGCCACTCCGTCGCGAGCCACGCTTCCGCGGGCTCTTCTGGGTCTTGGTCGGCTGCCTCGGAATCGCCGCCTGCGGTTTGGCGATCGGGCTGCTACCCAAGCTCGCGCCGACAATCGCCGCCAAACTGCTGCGGTATTATTGGTTTCGGCCAACCGATGCCCTCACTCCACTGACGCTGGGTTTGGCGATTGTGACGCACTGCCAACAGCGGGCCGCGATCGGCGCGAACGACACCGCCGCGAACCTCGGAAATCCGCGGGACTGGGGAGCATGGGCCGCCGTGGCCCCCGCCTCGGTAGTCCTCCTGGCCCTTCCACTTTTCGTTCAAGGGGGTTTATCCCTTCCGGAGGGGGTCCGTAGCGGACCGAGCAACCGAGAGTCCGTAAAGGTACAGCGGCAGGCCTACCAGGATTGGCGGGAAACCTGCGAATGGATCCGCAGGACGATGCCCCGGGATGAAATTTTGATCACCCCGAGGCATCAACAGACCTTCAAGTGGTTTGCCGAGCGGGCCGAAGTCGTGAACTGGAAAGACATTCCGCAAGATGCCCCGTCGATGGTGGGCTGGCACCACCGCTTCACCGAGATCTTTCCCCAGCGTCTGGGGACCGTTCGGACGACAATTCGCTATCCGGACCTGGTCCAATTCCGATCGCGTTATGGAGTGCGTTTCATGGTCGTCGACCGCCGTGCCGTCGGCCCTTCTCTGCCGCTGGTGCAGATCTACCCCCCCGTTAGTCCCGCAGCGGGAAGCCATTTCGAGAAACATTACGCCGTCTACCGGCTACCGTAACCGTCCTCCGCCGTGTGTCGTCAGAATGGCCCCAATCGATCCATCCCGCGCCATCTCCCCAAATGGGGGTTTCGCTAGGATCAGAACTGGAAGAAACTAGCGAGGAAGTTTGGCGACACCAAGTCTCCAGCAACTCGGCGGATTATGGTCGCGGTGGTTGAGCGATGAGGCGTCGGGGTAAAGGTCCTTCTTGATCCCACGGACACCTGCGGGAGTTCGGAAAAATTTAATGGCAGAACGCAATTTTTCTCCCTGGTTCTTGATCGCGATTGCGACCGTGTTGGGGATGTTAGCATCGACCGTCTTCGCGGGCTGCAGTTCCGCTTCGGCCGTCGAGCCCGCACCGACTTCCGACTGGTCGCAATTGGGCGGCAGCTCACTCCGGAACAATCACCCCCCCGGGGTCTCTCTGCCGGAGAGCTGGCAACCGGGCCAGTTCGATCGACGGACGGGGAGTTGGGACCGGGACTCCTCGGAAAATGTCCGCTGGGTAGCCAATCTCGGCAGCCAGACTTATGGCAACCCTGTGATTTCCGGTGACAAAGTGTTCATTGGGACCAACAACGGTGGTGGGCGTTTGAAGCGATTTCCGGCTGATACCGATCTCGGTTGCCTACTCTGCTTCGATCGCGCGAAGGGGGACTTCCTGTGGCAGCACAGCAGCGAAAAACTCGCGTCCGGTAGGGCTCAGGATTGGCCTTTGCAGGGCATTTGCAGCACGCCGCTCGTGGAGGGCAATCGCCTGTGGTTTGTCACCAGTCGCGGTGAAGTCCGTTGCCTGGACACCGAGGGATTTCTTGACGGCCGGGATGACGGGCAACCTGATGGAGACGAAATCGCGAACAACCCACAAGAGGCGGACGTGATCTGGGTCTATGACATGATGGCCGAGCTAGGCGTCAGCCAGCGCAACATGTCGGCCAGCAGTGTCACCGCGCTGGGCGAATTGCTGTTCGTCAACACAGGCAACGGGACCGGCGAATCGGGCACCCAACTCCCGTCTCCGGAAGCCCCCAGTTTCCTCTGCCTAGACAAGCGGTCTGGCGACTTCGTGTGGGCGGACAACAGCCCCGGCGTCAACGTCCTCCATGGCCAGTGGTCGAGTCCCGCCGTGGCGGTGCTCGGTTCCGTACCGCAAGCCATCTTTGCTGGGGGGGATGGCTGGGTCTACAGTTTTCAGGCGGATCGCGGTGAAGCGGGTAAACCCGTCTTGCTCTGGAAGTTCGATTGCAACGCCAAGGAATCGAAATGGACGATCGATGGGGCCGGTGATCGAAACTACATCATCGGCACGCCGGTGATCCATCAGGACCGCGTCTTCATTGCCGTGGGCCAGGACCCTGAACTGGGTGAAGGCGAAGGTTGCGTCTGGTGCATCGACCCCACTCGCCGGGGTGACGTCTCGTCCGAATTGGCGGTACGCCGAGTGAACGGTCGCCAGGAAGTGCTCCCTCACCGCAGCCCGCGAGCGGTTGACCCCGCTGCTGGCGAATTAGCCGTGAAGAACCCGAACTCAGCCGCCGTATGGCAGTACCGTTCGGCCGACCTTAACGGCGACGGCAAGATCGCGTTCGAGGAAACGATGCATCGCACGCTCGGCTCGGTCGCGATTGCCGACGATCTGCTGTACGTCGTCGATCTGGGCGGGATTTTCCATTGCCTTGACGCGCGAGGTGAAAATGGGCAGGCTAAGGTTCATTACACATTCGATCTGTTGGCACAAAGCTGGAGCAGTCCCCTGATTGCCGACGGGCGCGTTTTTCTGGCCGATGAAGACGGCGATATCACCGTCTT
The DNA here is from genome assembly GCA_002422955.1 of Planctomycetaceae bacterium UBA6172. Classification (GTDB taxonomy): domain Bacteria; phylum Planctomycetota; class Planctomycetia; order Pirellulales; family Pirellulaceae; genus UBA6163. The sequence goes on along the minus strand of DITY01000010.1, from coordinate 54,287 downwards.
TCGACTCGGGATGGAACATGTCGAACCGATCGTGGAGATCAACATGGGTGCTAGCTTGCACACCACCCCAACGGCCGTCGGAAATACGCTATTCATCAGCACCCGAGACAGGCTCTTTGCGGTCGGAAGATGACAAAAACGGTTATTGATTGCGGGAATTGCGGCCCCGACTACAACGCAGTCCGCAAATTGGTCCAGTCGCGATTCGAAGCCGTTGTACTCCAGACCCATGGTTTGCAGGACACGCTCGAACTCTTGGAGGAGCGTCCGATCGATCTGGTCACCGTCAATCGTAAACTCGATCGCGACTATACGGACGGGATCGATGTCATTCGCGGCATCAAGGCGGACCCTCGCTGGGCGAATGTGCCGGTCATGTTGATCACCAACTACGAAGAGCACCAAGCGGAATCGATCGCGGCGGGTGGCGTACACGGATTTGGTAAGCTCGCGATTTCGGATCCCTCGACTGTCCGGCTGCTGGAAAGCTATCTGGGCACTCCGAAGCCGGCCCACTCCCGATAATCCGGCGGACCAACCGCTCGGGGAACCTTCAAAACGCTACTGTCCGCGAACGGAGATACGCAGCATGGTCCGTACTCAATCCACGATGTTGCCCCTGGGCACTCATGCCCCTGACTTTTCGCTGTCTGAGACCGATGGATCGACCGTGTCCCGGGACGACTTCGTAGGCAAGCGAGGCTTGCTCATGATCTTCCTTTGCAATCACTGCCCCTACGTCAAACACATTGCCGATGGGCTGAAGCAACTCGCCGATGACTATCTCGCCAAGGGGGTCGCCGTAGTCGGGGTGAGCAGCAACGACGCGGCCAGCTATCCGGATGATTCGCCGGAGAAAATGAAGCAGGAAAAGCTCGCCCGTGGTTACGCGTTCCCTTATCTCTTCGACCCGACCCAAGAAACCGCCAGGGCCTACCATGCGGCCTGCACGCCTGACTTCTTTTTGTTCGACGGATCGCAGCGACTCGTCTATCGCGGGCAGATGGACGACAGTCGCCCGAGCAATGGGAAGCCCGTTACCGGCACTGATCTTCGCGCGGCGCTCGATCGTCTGCTAGCAGACGAACCGCCATTGGAGCATCAAACCCCGAGCCTGGGCTGCAACATCAAATGGATCCCAGGCGCCGAGCCTACCTACTTCAACCCGACCGGCACCAGCTGAGCCAGCGGGCATTTAATCGCGGCGGCTTCGTCATACCGACGCGATCATAGGTCGATCCCTGCCCAAACCTTACCGATCGATTCGATCCAATTCCGGGATCGGGAAATCCGTCGAGGGCCTGCGGTTGGCTCGCATCATCGCCTGCAAACGGACGACCACCTGCGGATGCCGTTCAGAAACGTCCGTCGATTCCGAGGGATCGGCCCCCAACTCGTAAAGTTCGGTAGCGATCTTCGCGTCGCGATCCCGGGGGCGAGGATTCAGGCCACGGCGAATCAACTTCCAATCGTCGACGCGAATCGATTGCTGACCCCCATAGCCAGCAAACTCGCGATAGAGGAATCCTCGAGGCTCTTGCGGTTGGCCAAGCAGTTCCCTAGCCATGCTGATGCCGTCCATATCGGGGGTGATGGAGTCAGCCGCGCCGAGCAGTTCCAACAATGTCGGTATCCAGTCCTCGAATCCGGAAACTCGGCTGCTGACCGCACCCGCAGCGATATGCCCTTTCCAAGTCACGATCGTGGGTACCCGAATTCCGCCCTCATAAAGCGTCCCTTTTCCGTCCCTCAGGCCGCCGTGCGAATTGAAGAACTGACTGTCGGTACCCGCCAAGCCCTCGTGCGTTCCGTGCAGCGGACCGTTGTCGCTGGTAAAGACAAAAATGGTCTCGCTGTCCAGTCCGAGTTCCGAGATCAGGTCCATCGCACGACCGATCTCGCGATCCATCCGCGTGATCATCGCCGCGTAGGCGGCGCGGGGTCGAAAATGCGGCAAATAACCTCGCCCACCGGGGTAGGGGATGTCCTCAAACTTGCCGACGTATTCCGCTAACGAATCATCGGGAACTTGAAGGGCGACGTGCGGAACGGTGGTCGGCCAATACAGGAAGAACGGTTGATCCGCCGATTCGCGAATGAACCGTAAGGCCTGTTCGGCGATCAGGTCTGCCGAATAGGCTTGGCCTTGAAATCGGCGATAACTGGCCGGATCCTCGGGAGCTTCATCTACACGCAGACGATCATGTGCGGGGAAAGCGGTGTTGGGCAATCGCAACGCACGGTCGTCATCCCACAGATAAGTCGGATAGAAATTGTGGGCGACCGCCTGGCAGTTATAACCGAACCAACGGTCAAAACCTTGGCGGAGCGGCGCGCCGGACGAATCCGGACCACCCAATCCCCACTTGCCGAAACCTCCGGAGCGATAGCCGAGCGGACGCAGACGCTCGGCGATGGTCAATGTTTCATCAGGAATTGGAAACTGACCTTCGCGGTCAGGGACTCCGTCGCGAACGGCCGCCGCCGGTAGGCCGCGATTGTCGCGGACGATCGCATTCCCCGGATGCTTCCCCGTCATCAATACACAGCGTGACGGGGCGCATACCGCATTGCCCGAGTAGTGCTGGGTCAGTCGCATCCCCTGCGCGGCCAGCCGGTCCAGATTCGGCGTCCGAATCAGGCTTTGGCCGAAGCAACCTAAGTCGCCATAGCCCAAGTCATCGGCCAGAATGAAAATGATGTTGGGCGAGCGGTGAGGTGGGGCCGATCGGGACTGCGCTGAGTCGATGAACATTTCGACCAAGAAGATGCACGCGAGGGCCGATGACCGCAGGGTGACGGAGAAAACCTTCCGCGGGAAAGGCATGATGCACTCGGGTGGTGGGCGGTTCCGACCGTGAACGAAAATTGTGGGTGCGGGCTCAAGTTTATCCTCGCCCGGACTCCGCGGGAAAGCAAGTCGCGGGAAGACTTGCCCCACTCATCGGACTGCCTGATAAGCTGAAACTTCCGGACGGCTGACGAAACGAGCCTCGGGCGCGACCCGTCGGAGCCGACTCACTGTTTCCGCAGGCAGATTCTTGATGATCCGATGCGAAATGCAATTACTTTCAGCGTGGGCTTCCATCATCGGACTCGCACGATTCGGCCGACAAATATTTCCGCTGGTGATCGCAGTCGGTATGGGATTGCTCCTGCCGGGATCCAGCGGGCTGGCGGAAGAACGACTTCCGCAAGTCCGTGTCAGCAACATCAGGAAGGTTTTTGACAACGGTCAACACAATGCGTTTACCGACTTGATTCGGTTCGCGGACAAGTACTATCTGACTTTTCGCAGCTGCCCCGATGGGCACATGGTGCATCCCACCTCCTCGATCCGTGTCCTCTCAAGTGCAGATGGTTTATCTTGGGATCAGGTTGCAGAATTCCAGATTGAGAAACGAGATACCCGTGACCCGCATTTCCTGATCTTTCGTGACCGGCTTTTCGTCTACACCGGTACGTGGTTCAGCGGCGACACGACGTTGCCTCGAAATCAATATGACCTGAATCTGCATCTCGGCTACGCCGTATGGACTGCGGACGGCCGCTCATGGAGCGATCCCATCCCGCTCGAAGGGACCTTCGGCCACTATATCTGGCGCGCCGCCACCCATGGCGATCGCGCGTACCTGTGTGGCCGACGGAAAAAGGACTTTGCCGTCGGTCCCAAAGCAGACGCTGTAGTCCAATCCGTCATGCTCGAAAGCGAGGACGGCTTGATCTGGCGGACCAGGGCGACGTTCCAGGAGGTTCAGGGCGATGAGGTCGCATTTCGATTCGATGACGAGGGCGGTTTGTTAGCCGTCGGACGCCGTGGCCGCGAAACCGCCGAATTGATTCGCGGCGCCCCCCCTATGAGCGGTGGGAACGCCATGATCTTGGCCGTTACATCGGCGGCCCGCTGCTCGCGTCGTGGGACGAGAGGACGGTCGTCGGAGGCCGAGTGAACGTGCCTGGAGTGGGTCCGCGCACCGTGTTGTCCTGGCTCAGCGGCCAAGCACTCCATGACTTCGCCGTGCTGCCGAGCGACGGCGACAATTCCTATCCCGGATGGATCGACTTGGGAGGGGGCAAGGCTTGGGTGTCCTGGTACTCCTCGCACGAAAAAAATCGGCAGAACCAACCCGTCACGGCAATTTATTTGGCCGAGCTTCAAATCATCGACTGATCCACCGGATGCCTCGGCAAGCGAGACGAACGATCGTGCTGGGTTGCGTGACACAAGCGATCACCGTGCTCGTGCCCAGCTAAAGGGGGTCCAGGAGACCACCTGTCTTTACAGGCCCTCGGGATCTGAACCCGAAGGCTAAGACCGACTCGGCCAGAGGATCCAACGACCGTCTAGCCGAGTTGCGACAGGCTGGCGGAGCGGAGTCACTCCGAAAGCGGTCAAGGGGGGGGCGGCCCTAAAGCCGGGGGAGCCTGAGCCGCCTCGGCCGGCGCGACGGGCAAGGCATCCGCCTGACCTGCGGGTGCCTCCGCGGGACCATCGCTACAACCGACGGCCAAGCCAAGGCCGAGGACCACCGCGAGACCGCAGGCGATACGGGTCTGACGCAACATAAAAAATCCTTCGCGAGGGGAAAAAGTGCCAGCGCATCGACGTTGGCCAGAGATTTGACAGACTGCCGCGACCTCAATCGTTCGTGACAGTATGTAGTCGACCGTCTTGCGTGCCGGTGGCAAAGAGAAAATCACCCTGCGGTACCGAACCGGAAACGGCGCGGACGGATCCGTCCAGCAAGCAGAACTGAACCACACCCGGATGCTGTGCCCCGTACTGATACCAACCGGGCCGGTTCGTCGGCTGGGGCAAGTACCAAGCCGCAGGCATGGCCCCGACCCCCATCCAGACAAATGCCGTATCGAGCTTGTTGGCGACATATCCGCCAAGGACCTCGCCAAAAGCGATCGTGTGGCTCGTACCATCCAAGGCGTCTGAGAACTTATTCTTCGACCGCGGCCAGAATAGTCCCTTGTACCTGGCCCATCCTGCGTTCACGTGCGATTGGCCGATACCACCAGCGGAAGGGGCGTAATTTGTGCGTCCCAGTTGCGGCATGTTGGACGCCCAAACCCCACCCGTGACGGTGAGATCACGGGTATAGGTGTAGGCAAACGTTTGAGCATTGTCGTAGGAGTTTGCCGACGGGCACTCATAGGTCGGCATGCGGGTCTGCGCGGCAGACCAAGCGACATCATTAGCCCACCAGTTCTGCACGGGCAGCGAACTGGTGGTGCTATAAGTGATCCCGGGGTAATGGTCGATGTCGATATCGAGTGCTGTCTTGACGTTGTCGTAAACCGCGGTTTGCTCGATGTAGGGCAGCAGGTAGAACAGAGCACTCACATACTGGTGGCCGCTGTCATTCGACCCGGTCGGCACGTTGGCTACCGGCCCGAGATTGCCGGGAGGCAACCGCTTATAGGTGTCATGGAAGTTCTGAGCAGCCAAACCGATCTGCTTCATGTTGTTCGAACATTGCATCCGGCGGGCAGCCTCGCGGGCAGCCTGAACCGCTGGCAACAGCAACCCGACCATCACGCCAATGATCGCAATGACAACCAACAACTCGACCAGAGTGAAACCCCGGGGGCGACGAGCAGTCCGAACGTGAACCTTCATGAAGACCTCTCCGAGGAAACAAAGAATCAAAATAAAGCCGCATGGGCTCGCAGACGAAAACCGACCGCTAAACCGAGTTTAATCGCCAAGAATTCATCATTTCCAAGCTTTTTTTTAAAATTCCTTGGCAGGGAGCATTGCGTCGCCCGCGATTGCGCGCGACGGGGAAATAAAACGCCACAAGCCCCGCATCGCCCGCCGCCAATCAGCCGGCCGCTCGCAAGAAAATTCAGTTAGCCGCAACGCGTTCCTTGGCCCTCATATTTGCCGGAACCGTGCCGGTCCAAACGGTTCGCGTCCTCAACCCGCCCGTTCGCCGCCCCTTTGGACCAGCCTGTTTTCCCGCTCAGTCGAATTCTGAAGCGGATGAGCACCAGGACGACCTCAACCTGCGCCCGACCGCCCGTGCCCAACGCTTCTCCATCAATCGGGCTTGTCCAGAAGGACGAGAATCGACTATCGAGCCAGTGTGGGGGCGTAGGACCGCTGGCGAGCGACGCGTCCGCTCTCATTTCAACCAACCGCGGTTCCGAGAGCCCGAAACGCGAGACAGAAGGATTGGGTCATGCAAGGATTGTCCTCACCGAATCGAGTCGAACTGGCCTGGCGGGCGTACCTTTCAACCGTCGCGAGCGTTCGAGGGATCGCAGGCTGGCGATTGGGAGCCAGCGTTCCTTTGGCGGCCTATTTGGCTTTCTCTGTCGTCCAACTCAGCGTCGCCCAGGGCCCGGCCACACCGGCAGTCACCACGCCCCCCAGCCTGCAGGGAGGAATCCCCGCGGGCAGTCCGCCCGGGAAAGCGGGTGGGGGCGCCCTGCCGCAAGGCAACGGCCAAGAACATCGGGTTTACGACCTCCGTCCCTATACCGGCTACCTCACGAAGCATGATCGGCCTCAACAAGCAGTCGTCGATTGGATTTTGCGAGAAACGGGGACCGACCTGTGGTTTACCGAACCGTTCGGGTTCATGAGCGCCAACCGCGACTCGCTATCGGTCTATCACACGCGAGAGGTCCATGAGGTCATCGCGTCGATGGTCGAACGGTTCACTGCCGGCGATAAGGATCCCCAGGTGCTGAATCTGCGGGTATTGAACGTCGGTAGCCCAAATTGGCGTTCCCGAACGCATTCGCTGATGCAACACGTCAGTGTTCAAACCCCCGGCTTGCAGGCCTGGCTGCTAACCAAGGAAAACGCCGCGTTGGTGCTGGCAACCCTCCGCCAGCGTTCCGACGTACGTGAAGTCCAAGCGGTCGACCTAGTCACTCACAACGGCCAGACAGAAAAATTGTCGAGCGTCCGCGGCCGCAACTACACCCAGAATGTCGGCTATGCTCCTAGCGGGTGGCCGCCCTACGAACCCAAAATGGGGGAGGTCCAGGAAGGCTATCGGATCGACATCAGCCCCTTGTTGACGGTCGATCGCAAGGCCCTCGATTGTCTGATTCAGATCGAGATCGATCAGGTCGACAAGTTGGTTCCGGTCGATCTGGAGCTACCGCTGCCGTCTGGCCAACCCCATCGGGCTCGAATCGATGTCCCTCAAATTGTCAGCTGGCGTCTGAAGGAGCGTTTCCGTTGGCCCACCGACATGGTCCTGCTGCTTTCCTGCGGCGTGGTTGCCAGCCCAGCCCCGCAGAGCAACCCGGCGGCGCCATTCTTCAACTTAAACGCCTTAACCGGAGTCTCCGCGGGGCGTGCTGACGCATTGATGTTCATCGAATTTCGCGGCAAAGCGACCGAAAACCTCCCCTCGACTCCGCAAATCAGCAATAGCAATGGAAACCCGACGAGTAACGGCACCATGAATCGCGGACGGTATTGAGCTCTAGCCGGTTTCCGATCGGGAAAGCCCGCGATTCGATTTTCCGCGGCTGCCGTGCTTTGCCGATTCGCATCGATCGCGCAAACTGCTGTCGATCGTCGGCACTCCTGCCGCTTGATACCCTCCCCGCCCCATGCATTCGGGTTGCCCCGTTTTTCAGCGATGAATGACTCCCCTTCCGATCGCGTCGTCATCACTGGTCTCGGTGTGATCAGCCCGTTGGGCTGTTCGGCTGACGAATTAGTCGCCGGTTTGCACGCCGGCCGGAGTGGCGTCGATGTGCTGACCGCCATCCCGTCTGGCGTGTTGAACATCAACCACGGTGCCGAGGCGAGAGGCTTTACCGGCGCGATCGAGGACTACGGGCCGCTGGACAAGAACCTCCAACGAACGATTCGCAAAGGCACGAAGCTGATGTGCCGCGAAATCGAAATGGGGGTCGCCGCGGCGCAATTGGCGATGCATGACGCCGGCTTAACGCCCGAGACTCGCAACTCCGATCGAACCGGCGTTGTTTACGGCTGCGATTACATCATGACACTCCCCGAGGAGTTCGCGGCGGGCATCCGAAACTGCCTCGATGAAGCGGGGGAATTTCGCTTCAGCGAGTGGGCCTCCAAGGGTTTGCCTCAGGTCAATCCGCTCTGGCTGTTGAAGTATCTGCCCAACATGCCGGCCAGCCATATCGCGATCTACAATGACCTACGTGGGCCGAACAATTCGATCACTGTCCGAGAAGCTTCGCCCGGCGCGGTCTTATGGGAAGCTCACTCGACGCTTTGTCGCGGCCACGCGGACGTCTTGATCGTGGGCTCAACCGGCTCGCGCGTCCAGCCATTTCGTGGACTGCACGCCTCGATGCAGGAGAATCTGGCCACTTTGCCATCACCGGCGAGCCCCGACGCGATGGCCGCGAGCTGCCGCCCGTTCGACTCCGGCCGGACAGGCTCGGTGTTGGGAGAGGGCGCTGCAGCGATGATCCTGGAGACGGCCGCTCATGCCACCGCCCGTGGCGCTAAGATTCTCGGCGAAGTCATTGGCGGTGGCAGCAGCGCAGTCACCGCGCAAACTGGTGCGGGCTATTTGCAACGGGCACTGGTGAACGCCATGCGCATGGCGACGCGAGGCACCGATCTCGCGAGCATCGGACACATCAATGCACATGGGCTCGGGTCGATTGACGCCGATCGACAGGAAGCCGATGCGATCGCTGAGCTTTTCGAAACAGCCCAGCCGCAGATTCCCGTGACAACCGCGAAAGGTCATTTCGGAAACTTGGGTGCCGGTGGCGGCATGGTCGAGATCGTCGCGAGCGTCAAATCGCTGGGAGGGGAACTGTTCCCGATCCGAAATTGTGAACACCCTGACCCAGCCTGCCGCATTCGGGTGGTCAATCGTGCGGGGGTGGCGGCGGGCGATAGCTTCCTGAGTGTCAATGTCACCCCGCAAGGGCAGGCTTCCGCCGTTCACATCCGCGCTTGGAAAGAAAGCTGAAAGTCCGCCGAAGGAAACGGTTGTTCCCGACCGATCGCGGCCGATGCCCGCTCCGCGCACAGGTCCGCTGCGGGCAACCTGACCTGGGGGTTGGCTCACTGACGTCACGCGCCATTGTTAGTTGACAACGAGAGCGCTCGTCGGTAACCTGATCGATCCGTTGATGATCCGCTGACGAGCCCGGGTTAGCATCCCCGGGCCGTTTTTGTAGGGGGAGACTCCGAGCCCCTCCCTTCGAGTTACCGACCACGCCCCGGCATGAATCCACAAGACATTCTCCGCTACGTCGATTCGTTGCATCGCGAGAAGAATATCGATCAAGAGATCGTTTTTTCCGCGATCGAGGCGGCATTGCAAACTGCGGCCAAACGGCAATACGGTGAAGACTCCGACATCGTCGTCTCCTTGGATCGCAAGACGGGGCAAATTCGGGCCTTCATGGGGGGAGAACCGCTCGGAGATGATCAGATCGGCCGAATTGGTGCGCAGACGGCCAAGCAGGTGATCATCCAGAAGGTGAAGGAAGCCGAACGCGACGCGCTCATGGTCGAGTACCGTGAATTGATCGGCCAGATCGTCAACGGGGTGATCGGCAGGTCCGACGGTGGCGTCGCGACAGTCCAGTTGGGAAATGTGGAAGCGATTTTACCCCGGAGTGAGCAGATTCCGGGCGAAACCCTGCACGCCAATGAACGCGTTCGGGCTGTCGTTTTCGAAGTCCGGGCGAGTGGCAACCGGGTGCGGGTCGTACTCAGCAGAACCCGGCCCCAGTTCGTGCAAAGGCTGTTCGAACAAGAAATTCCGGAATTGGCCGAAGAGGTCATTGCGATCGAATCGATCAGTCGTGAACCGGGCTACCGCAGCAAGGTTGCGGTGAGCAGTGTCGATTCGCAAATCGATCCGATCGCCGTTTGCGTCGGGTTTCGCGGCAGTCGGATCAAAGCGGTTCGTGAAGAGTTGGCGGGCGAACACATCGACGTAGTCCGCTACAGCACCGATCCGCAGGTGCTGATTCCCAACGCGTTGCAGCCCGCTGCTGTCGAACAGGTTCTGCTTTGCGATCTGATCGGTCGGGCGATTGTCCTCGTCCAAGAAGACCAACTCTCGTTGGCGATCGGTCGTCGTGGTCAAAACGTTCGCTTGGCCAGCAAGCTATGCGGCTGGGACATCGAAATCATGACCAGTGCCGAGTTGGAAGAGAAGATGGACGTTGCGATCTCTGGGTTTAGCAGCATTCCTGCGATTACCGAGGAATTGGCGCAGGGTCTGGTCGAGCAGGGGTACTTGTCGTTCGATGACCTTTCGGTGATCGAGCCCGATGTGTTGATGGAAATGAGTGGTTTGAGCGCCGAACAGATCGATGAAATTGTAGAGCAGGCGGAATTGAGGGCGCACGACGCGGAGGAGGCTGCGGCAGAGGAGAGGCGGGCACGAAAAGACCGCGACCGACAATCGCAGGCCGAATCAGATGCCGGGCCGATTCAGCATCAGCCTGCCGCTCCCGAGTCATCGACAGAGGAAAGCCAAGCGGAGGCGGAGATCGGTTCGATGGGGGGCCTTGAGCTTGAACCTACTGACGATGGGCAGGACTTGCCGGGTTCCGGGTTGATTGCAGAAGGGTTGATTGCAGAATTAGGATCGGACGATGCGTCGGGAAATGCCGACGCGAGCTCCGTTCAAGTGGAGGATGCGGCGGAGGCGACTGGTTCGTCACCGAAGTCGTCTTAGGTTTTGGCGGCACCGCTCACTCCTTTCGGGTGACGGACCGTTTTGTCCGATCCCTAAAACGACGGATGTCGCCGCCATGCGTTCGCTTCGAAGCTCAAGTGTCAAAATTGACCTGCTTCGATCGCGTTCAGTAGAGGGTTTTGTTCATATGTGAAAATTATTTCAGCGGCGACCAATGCCCCACTCGCGGTCACTTTCATCCGTGGCGTGTCGATCGGCTGGTTCCCGCCGCAAACCTTGATAGGATCGTTCATCAGTGCCCGTTCGTATTTACTCGCTCGCGAAAGATTTGCAGGTCGATAGCAAGGACTTGGTTGACCTCTGTAAGAAAGCCGGCATTACCGGCAAGGGTTCGGCTTTGGCCAGCTTGACGGACGAGGAAGCCCAGCGAATGCGAGATTTCGTGTTGGGAAGTTCCACGGCTTCGGCTTCCGCCGCCAAGCCACAACCCACGGCCCCGGTGCCGGTTCGCGAACCCGCTGTGCTCGCTCCCGTTCGCCAGTTGCCACCTCTCGGCTCGCCCCGTCGAGTCATTCGCAATCCCCTCGGGACGCCCCGCGTCGAAGAGTCCGAGGCTGCCTCGGAGGCGCCGATTGCGCCTCGACCGGTTGGATCAGGCGAGTTCGGGACCTCATCACCCACGGTGTCGCAGGCAGACATTGTCGAATCGACAACGCCTGCCGACAAGGCTCCGGAACCGGCTTTGAAGTCGCAGCCGTTGACGGCAACGTCCGGCCCGCGGACGAGCGAGTCCTCTGTTAGCGAACGCCCGGCTGGGATTTCGAGCGTTCGTCCGGGCGCGTTGGCCGGCCGCGGGCGAGGCGAGAGCGATCAACCCGCGGAACCGATTCGTCGGGACTCGTTGATGCCGACTGGCGGTTCGAAAATACGCGTTCTGGGCCGTCCCCAGCGGCGTGACGGCGATAGCCCGACGGCGTCGGGTGGAGCTGTTGGCGGTGCGGGCAAGACGGTCAAACGTCGCGATCCGGTCATTAACTTAGCCGCGATGCCGGAGGCTCCAACCCCTACCCGCAAGCAATCGCCTACGGAAAGCCCCGCTCAGAAGCCCGATATCAAGCTCACCAAGGATGTCATCGCCGGGCACAAGCAGGGTGTTCGCGCTCCGCTCGAGAAGCTTGCCAAGGCCGAGAGCGACAAGAAGAAGATTGGCAGCGGTGGTCTTAGCGGATTTTCCGGCGATAAGGCCAAGGGTAAACGCACTGGAGTCGCGGTCGTCGAAGAAGACGAGCCGCGGCGTAAGCCCGGCCTAGCCGGTATGGCATCAGCTCGTGCGGATCGCTCGAAGACGGGAGTGGGCGCCGGCAGGAGATTGGGCAAACGCCAAGAGATCGAGCCTTCCTTCGGCCGGGATGACGGGCGTCGACGCAAGACTCTAAAGCGCAAGGGTACGAACACCGCGGCCCCCCGCAAGGACAAAGTTCAGCTGGAGCTGCCCTGCAGCTTACGATCGTTTTCCGAAGCAGCCGGGGTGCCCCTCGCGCAAGTGCTTCGGGTACTGCTCGGCATGCAGATGATGGTCAACATCAATTCGGAGATCGACCTGACGACCGCCGAAATGCTGGTGGCGGAATTGGGGCTGGATCTTGATCTCCAGGCAGTCGGAACGCTCGAAGACGATGTCATCTCCGCGTTGGAAGACACGGTGGATGAAGAAGAAGACATGGTCTGGCGACCGCCGATCGTGACTTTCTTGGGGCACGTCGACCACGGCAAGACGAGCTTGCTCGACAAATTGATTGGCAAGAATGTGGCTCGCGGGGAAGCCGGGGGAATCACACAGCACATTCGCGCTTATCAGGTAGATCGGGAAGGCCGCAAAATCACGTTTGTTGACACGCCCGGTCACGCCGCCTTCACCGAAATGCGAGCTCGCGGTGCGAACGTTACGGACATTGCGGTGCTGGTGGTGGCGGCCGACGATGGGATCATGCCACAGACTGAAGAGGCGATCAGTCATGCACAAGCCGCCGAAGTACCGATCGTGGTGGCGCTCAACAAGATCGATTTGGAGGGGGTCGACATCACGCGGATTTTGACCCAGCTAACCGAACATCAATTGACGCCTAGCGAATGGGGCGGCGATGTCGAAGTCGTTCGCACCAGCGCGATGTCTGGGCAAGGGCTCGACGAGTTGCTGGAGACCTTATTGACGGTAGCCGAGTTGCATGAATACCGAGCGAATCCCGATCGTCAAGCGCTCGGTGTTTGCCTGGAAGCTCGACAGGATGGGGAGCGGGGTGTCAGCGCCAAGCTCATCGTCCAGAACGGGACTCTCAAAGTTGGCGACGTCGTCGTGTGTGGTTCGTCGCACGGCCGCATTCGCGCCATGATCGCCCCGCTCACCGGCAAGAATGTCAAGCAGGCTGGGCCGAGCTGTCCGGTGGATGTTTATGGGCTCGATCAGCCGCCAGGTGCCGGGGATCGATTCCACGTCTTGGATGACATTGTCAAGGCACGAGAGATCGCGGCATCACGCGAAGAGGGGAGCCGTGCCCAGAGCCTGTCCGGTTCGAGCACCAAGGTCTCCTTCGAGAAGTTCCAGGAATTGCTCCAGGAAGGGCAGTTGGGTAAGCAACCGGAGCGATCTCGGCTGAACGTCATCCTGCGAGCCGACACCCGCGGATCGTTGGAAGCGATCGACAACGAATTGTCGAAATTCGATCATCCTGAAGTCGAAATCCGCGTGCTTCAGCGAAGCGTCGGTGGCGTTACGCTGGCGGATGTGACGCTGGCCTCGGCTTCGGATGCAGTGATCATGGCCTTCAATGTCATTCCCGACGATGCCGCTCGCAGCTTGGCGGAAGAGCGGAACATCGAAATCCGTCGTTACAACATCATTTACAAGCTGGCCGACGACATCAGATCGCTGATCGAAGGGAAACTTCGACCCGAAGAGCGAGTGGTCGAACTCGGCCGCGCCTTGGTCAAACAGGTCTTCCAGATCAGCCGTGTCGGGACGATTGCCGGATGTTATGTCCTCCAAGGCGCGATCCAACGCGGTTGTCGAATCCGGGTCAATCGTGACAGTCGAACGATCGGAGACTATCCGTTGGAAACCCTTCGGCGAATCAAGGACGACGTCAAGGAAGTCTCCCGAGGCTTGGAATGCGGTATTAAGTTGTCCGGATTCAATGACATCAAGCAAGACGATGTGTTGGAAGCCTATCGCATCGAACAGGTCGCGCGGACCTTGGATATGTGATCCCGTCAACATCCGTCGCAGTCTAGAAGCCCTTCCCATCCCCGTTTCAGGTGCTTAACCAAACCCCGTGTCCAGTCGTCGCCAACTCAAAGCCGCCGAGGCCATTCGAGAAGTCGTTGCTACATCGATTTTAACCGACATCCGTGACCCTCGAGTGCAGGAGGTCACGGTGTTGGGCGTGGAGGTTAGCCCCGATATGCGTGAGGCCAAAGTGTCGGTCAGCGTTATGGGGGATGAGGCCCAACAGAACCTTTCCCTGCGAGGCCTCCAGAACTCCGCCGGATTTCTTCAAGCCAAGATTGCGCAGCGGATCGAGACTCGCTATATCCCGAAACTTCGCTTCGTGCTCGACCCTGGCGTTAAGAGTGTGTTCGCCGTCGGCGAAATCCTAGCCCGTATCCGCAGGGAACAGGAAGCGGAAGTTGCGGATGCAGCAGACCCTGGAGAAGCGTCGGCAGCAGGGCAAACATCGGAGACGGTCACCCCTGCGGACCCATTGCATCGAGAGGACGCTCCCGGGCGCCAGTCAACGCCAACCCTCAATCCGCCCGCCTCGTCTTAGTGTCGCCAAATCTCGCACAGCCCAGCCAGTTCCCGCGGCAAATCCCGTTTCATCGGGTCCCGGGTGCCGTTTCCCTTCATCAAGTACGATATTTCCTCCGCGATGACCTCAAAAAATCGAGCCGGATTGATCAGTAAGCTGCAAGGTTTGCTGAAGAAAAGCTTCAAACCAGCACCCGCCAGTCCGGGACGACCACTGTTGGAGCACGTGCTGTACGGCGCGCTCCTCGAGGAGGCCCCCGTCGACTTAGCGGACGAAGGCTATGCCAAGTGCGAGCAAGAATTTTTCGACTGGAACGAGGTTCGCGTCACGTCGGTGACGGAGTTGGCCGAAGTGCTCGCTCACCTACCCGCGCCCACCTCGACCGCCGTGCGGCTCAAACGCTGCCTTCAAGGGATCTTCGAAGCCTTCTATACCTTCGACATCGACCATCTGAAAAAGGAAAATTTGGGTAAGGCCGTCGCCAAGTTCGAAACGATGGCGGGCGTGACCCCTTTCGTTCTGAGTCATGTCGTCCAGCACGGTTTGGGTGGTCATGCTATCCCAGTCAACATGTCAGCGATGCGAATCATGTCGCTGGTCGGGATCGTTACTCCGCAGGAAGCTCGGACCGGCAAAGTTCCTGGCTTGGAACGGGCAATCCCGAAGAACAAAGCGATCGAGTTCGCTTCGACGCTGCACCAAGCGGCCATCCATTTCGCCGCCGATCCGTTTGACAAACTGGTTCAGGACATCATTTTGGCGGCGAATCCCGAAGCCGAGCTGCCTACGGTCGAATCCGAGGCCTCACGCAAGTCAGCCCAACGGAAGAGCGCGAAACGAAAGGCTGGTGAGTTGGCCCAGGGCTCAAGTAAGTCATCCCCCGCTGCACCCTTGGCCAAATCATCACCAGCCGGTTCGAACCCGAAAGCCCCACCTACAGGAAAAGCGACTGCGGTAGGGAAGCCCGGCAAGCCAGCGGCGGAAAAGCCTATCAAGCCAGCAGCGGAAAAACCAGCCAAAATAGCGGCCGGTAAAGCCGAAAAACCAGCCACGGTGAAGCCGCCAAAGGAAACTCTCGCCAAGTCCGGCAAACAGACCCCAGCCAAACCGGGGATCAAAGTCAAAGCTGACGAGGACACGGTCACTGCGAAGCCCGCTCCCAAGACCAAGCCTGTCAAGGGAGGCGAGACCCCCGCCGCCGCGACCAAATCCAAGCCGCCCGCGACTAAGGCAGGCGACAAGGTGAGTGTGAGCCCGACGATGCAGGCAACGGATCAACCGCAAGTCGCCGCGGCAAAGCCGAAAGGCGGCGCGGTGGCCAAACCGGATATTGCCAAACCAACTCCCGAGGCAACTCCCAAATTTAAGGAATCTCAACCTGCGAAAGGGGCTAATCATCCAGTTAAGAAAACAGCCCCCGCAAAAGAGGTCGCTGAAGAAAAAGGTAAAACCAAGCCGACGCCGCCAGAACTACCTGATGGCGGAAATCAGAAATTGACAAAGCGTAAACCGCGATAACCCACCTTTTCCCTCAATCACCCCACCGACGCTCCCTCATGGCAGGTCATTCACATTGGGCAGGCATCAAGCATAAAAAGGCCTTGGTCGACAATAAGCGTGGGAAACTCTGGAGCCGTCTCAGTAAAGCGATCATCATCGCCGCGAAGCTGGGCGGGGGGGACCCGGACGCAAATATCCGTCTCCGCAAGGCGATTGACGATGCCAAAGCGGTCAGTATGCCCAAGGAAAACATCGAACGTGCAATCAAGCGCGGGACCGGTGAACTGGAGGGTGGGGATGTCGAGGAAATCGTCTACGAAGGTTACGGACCCGGCGGAGTCGCCATCATGTGCGATATCATGACCGATAACCGTAATCGCACCGCCCCTGAAATTCGCAGTATCTTCTCGAAGTACGGCGGGAATTTAGGATCAACCGGCTGCGTCTCCTATCTATTTGATCGCAAGGGCTTATTCGTTCTAGTGAGTGGCAGCTGCGAGGAGTTGGTGACGGAAATCGGGATGGAGTCGGGTGCCGACAATGTTGAGATCAATGATCAGGGCAAGCTAGAAATCACCTGTTCGCCAGAAGCATTCGCCACGGTCGCGGAAGGGCTGGGCCAAGCCGGACTGAAAACCGAATACAGCGAAGTGACCCGGATCGCTCAGACCGAAGTCGAGTTGGATGTCGATGCCGCCCGCGCCGCGTTGAAGCTACTCGAAATGCTTGATGATAATGACGATGTGCAAAGCGTCAGCACCAATCTCAAGCTCAGCCCCGAACTGATGATCGAGTTGGGATAAGTGGTCAGCCTCTGCCCGCGGAGCTCGTTTCCCACTAACCCGGCAACAACCGCTCGCGCCCGCGTTGCTGGACGACAGACTATTCTATCGAAGTGTGCCAATCACCTTGTCCCTGGGGAGCTTCGTCGATGCATCGCCAAGTCGCGTTCAACCTACCCTTCGCCCAGACGGTGGCCATCGATCGCCGCTCGGCCATCCGTAGCGGCCTCGCGGTATTCGGTGCGGGAACAGCGTCCGCCCATGCCACTGCGGCCGTTGGCCAAACCGCGGCAGCGCCCAACTCGCTAGCCAATCGACCGACGGACGATCGACGCGCATCGCCACGACGATTCGCGATGAAGAAGTCGATCAACCTTTGGGCCTTCCCGTACCCTGATCGCATGAACCTGAAGGAGTGCATGCAACTGGCCAAGGACGCTGGCTTCGATGGGATCGAGTTGAACTACGACCTGGATAATGATCTGTCCCCCAAAGCCACCGCGAAGGACATCGCCAGCATTCGCCACCTGGCGGATTCGATCGGGATCGAAATCAGCGGCCTCTGTTCATTTCTTTTTTGGCCCTATCCCTTGACCAGCAGCGATACGGCGAAGCGAAACCGGGGACTTGAATTGGCCGGTCTGATCGGCGAAGCGGCCAACCACCTGGGAATCGAAAACGTTTTATTGGTTCCCGGCGCCGTTCATATCCCTTGGCGTGATGACCATGAGCCGGTACCTAACGACGTCTGCGACCGTCGCGCCCGCGAAGCGGTCGGGAAGTTGGCAACCGCGGCTGAGAAACTGAAGGTCTCGCTGAACATCGAGAACATCTTCTTCAACGGATACTTGATGACACCCATGGAGATGAACGATTTCGTCGACAGCTTCGGCAGCCCCAACGTTGGCGTGCATTTCGATACCGGGAACATCGCGATGTTTCAGCACGCCGAACACTGGGTACCGATCTTGGGCAAGCGTACCAAGAACGTGCATCTCAAGGAGTTCACGAAGAAGGGAACCGATTACTCGTTAGAAACTTTCCGTCCGCTGCTAGACGGAACTACCAACTGGCCCGCGCTGACCCAAGCGTTCGACGACGCCGGCTACCGCGGCTATTTGACATTCGAATACTTCCACCCGTACCCGCATTACCCTGAGGCACTCGTCTATCAAACGTCCGATTCGCTCGATCGCATCCTGGGCAGAGTCTGAGATTCCCGGACGCCCCAGTCGGCGGGGATGGCCAGGCGGCACCCACGAACTGACTAGGCGATGATGTCGCGAATCGGTTCGACCGGTTCGACGCCGACCAACTTCTGGTCCAAACCGCCATGGAAGTAGGCCAGTCGATTCGGATCAAGCCCCATCAGCTCCAAGATCGTGGCATGCAAATTCTTGACCTGTATCGGATGCTCGACGGCTGCCGATCCGAGTTCGTCGGTGGTACCAAAACTCACGCCGCCCTTGATCCCACCCCCAGCCATCCACATTGTGAAGCCGTAGGCATTGTGGTCCCGACCGGTACCCATGGCATATTCCGCGGTCGGTTGGCGACCGAACTCGCCGCCCCAGACGACCAGAGTTTCCTCTAGCAAGCCGGTCCGTTTTAGGTCAGCCAGGAGTGCGGCGATCGGCTGATCGGTATTGCCGGCGTGGTAGTTGTGATTCTTTTCCAAATCGCCATGCGCATCCCAATTGTCATCGTTATGGGCGCCGCCACTGTAAAGCTGGACAAACCGCACACCCCGCTCGACCAATCGACGGGCTAATAAACACCGCTTGCCAAAATCTCGGGTTCGTGGCTGGTTGACCCCGTACATTTCGAGCGTCGCCGCGTCCTCTCCGGAAAGATCGACAGCTTCGGGGGCACTGGCTTGCATCTTGTAGGCCAGCTCGTAGCTCGCAATGCGTGACAACAGATCTCCCTGGCCAGGTCGCGTTGCCAGATGCTCCTGGTTCATCATCTGGATGGAATCGATCAAGCGACGCTGCACGCCGGCAGACAATCCGGCTGGTGGCGCGAGATCGAGAATCGGTGCCCCTTCGCTCCTGAATACGGTCCCTTGATAAGTCGCTGGCATGTAGCCGCTGCTCCAATTCTTGGCCCCACTGATCGGGCCACCGGTCGGGTCGAGCATGACCACAAAACCTGGAAGGTTCTCGTTGACCGACCCCAAGCCGTAGTTCAGCCAGGACCCCAGCGCGGGACTTCCCGATAGGATCTTGCCACTGTTCATCATCAACATCGCTGAGCCATGAATCGGCGAGTCGGCGGTGAGTGAGTGAATGAACGCGATGTCGTCGACATGCTTGGCAACATTGGGAAAAAGGGTACTGACCCATTTCCCACATTGGCCATGCTGATTGAACATCCAACGTGGTTCGACGATCCGGCCACCAGATCGATGGCCACCGCGGCCGAAGGTCTTGACGTCGACGGTTTTTCCCTCCATGCCAATCATCTTCGGCTTGTAATCGAACGTATCGATATGGCTTGGACCGCCGTACATGAACAGGAAAATGACCGACTTCGCCTGGGGGGCAAAGTGAGGGGGTTTCGTGGCCAAGGGGCTACGAAGCGGCGAATCAGCCGCCACCGCGGTCCCACTAAAAAAGCCGTCTGACTGCAGCAGTGAGGTCAGCGCCACCGCACCGAATCCGGCGCCAGCTTGCCACATGAACTCGCGGCGTGTGCGTCCACAAAAGGCAGCACCGGTACCGGCACATCGAGAGCCTTGAAAAGTCTTCATGATCCGAATCTGTGGTTGAGGGTTGGGCAAATCGTCACACCCAAACATGTCGCGGTCGATCTAATCCAAAAAGATGAACTCGTTCCAATTGAACACTGTCAGACAGAAGAGGTCGACCGCGTCGGCGCGGGACAACCCGTGGGCCAGTTGGAGAGCGGTCAACAATTCTCTCGCCTGGCCGATTTCGAGATCCGTTGGCTCCCGGGCCAGTACGGTTCTCACGGCACCGCGAACCAGCGTCTCGTCATCCTGTTCTGGACCGCCGATCCGCTCCGCCAGCCGGCGAGCCTGCTCATGAATGAACTCGCCGTTGAGCAGTGCCAGCGCCTGCCCTGGTTGCAGCGTCATGAACCTCGCTTCACAGGTGCGGTCGGGTTCGGGTAGGTCGAACGCGGACAACATCGGTACAAGCAACGATCGCTTGACGTGAATGTAAATGCTCCTACGGCTTTGATCCTCAAGGCTCGAATTTCCCCAACCCGAACCGGGCTGCGACTGGCCCGCCAGAACCTCGCGCGACAGTTTCGGATAGACGCTGGGGCCAAACAAGCGAAGGTCCAACGCGCCGCTGGAGGCCAGTACCGAATCTCGAACCTCTTCGGCACTCAGCCTACGGGGATCGAACCGCCAGAACCGATCGTTACCGGCATCGATCTTGATCGCATCCTCGCGTGAGTCCGAAGCCATCCGATACGTCTGACTGGTCATGATCAAGCGGTGTAGCGGCTTGAGCCTACCGTCGAACGAAATCAATAGATGGGCCAGATGATCGAGCAATTCCGGATGCGTTGGCGGCGTGCCGAGTTGGCCGAAGTTATTGGGACTGCGCACCAAGCCTCGGCCGAAATGAAATTGCCAAACACGATTGGCAATCACTCGCCAGGACAATCGATTGTCGGGGCTAACGACCCAATCGGCGAAAACCCGACGACGCCCCGAGGATTGCGAGTCCGGACCCCGCGGCGTGAGAACAGGGCCCGGCTCGCCAAACAACGTCGGAAAAGCCGGCGAGACCTGATCGGTTGGCGAATGTGGGTTCCCTCGAAAAAGGATGAAAGTCGGGTCGGGGGTTGGGTCGGTTACGGCCAAACCGAGCACCACCTCGCGCGGGGGCAGCGACTCGAACTCGCCTTTGATCGCCGCGGCACGATCCTGGAGTTCCGTGTAGGCCTGCCACCGTTCGGGATCTAAATGCTGCTGCAATTTCTCGCGAAGCACCTTTTCGCGATCGCGAGGATTACCCTCGGTCGCCCGTTGATCAGGCGCCGACATTTTCGCAATTCCCGATTGTTCGATCTCATGGAGTTGCGATCCGATCGACTGACGGCGTGCCTCGTTGTCGGCATAACGTTGGCGGAGTTCTTCGGGCGAAACGTCGATTTGGTTATTGGCGGTCTGATTACCGCGCGTCCCATAGGGCGTGACGTCCCCCAAAAATGCCAACAGCGAATAATAATCTTTCTGAGGGATCGGATCGATTTTGTGATCGTGACAGCGGGCGCAATCGATCGTCAACCCGAGAAAGGCTTGACCAACGGTGGTCACGATGTCGTCCAACTCGTCATACCGAGCCTGGAGCGGGTCTGCCGGTTCATCATCCCAGATGCCGAGTCGATAAAACCCGGTGGCCGTTCGGGAATCCGGCGTGACCAGATCCAACTCATCGCCAGCGAGTTGCTCACGGACGAATTGCGGATACGGTTTATCTTCGTTGAACGAACGAATGACGTAATCGCGGTACTTCCAGGCGTTCGGTTTGGCACCATCGCGTTCGAAGGAGTTGGTTTCGGCGAACCGCACCAAGTCCAGCCAGTGCCGAGCCCATCGCTCGCCGTAGTGGGGCGATTCCAGTAGGGTATCGATCAACTTTTCGTAGGCCTGCGGGTCTTCATCTGCCAAAAAAGCGGCGACCTGCTCGGCCGACGGCGGAAGCCCGATCAAGTCATAGTACGCGCGGCGAATTAGGGTCCTGCGATCCGCCTCGGGGTTCGGCTTTAGGCCCGCAGCGGCGAGCGACTGGTAAATGAACGAATCGACCGGGCTCTCATTCCAGAGCGGGTTATCCGCCGTGGGCGGAGTAGGCTGGGAGAGCGGCTCAAAAGCCCAATGCTTCGACCACTCCGCCCCTTGGTCGATCCACCTCCGAAACATTTCGACCTCCGAATCGGTGAGCCGTTCACCCTCGGGCGGCATTCGCTCCCCCTCATCCTGACTGACAAGGCGATCAATCAACGTACTCGCTACGGAGCTCCCCGGAAGGATCGCCACCTGACCCGACTCCGCCGCGGCCAAAGCCGCCTCACGATCGGTAAACCGTAAACCAGCTTCCGCGTGATCCGGACCATGACAGGCGAAGCAGCGTCGGGCCAACAAAGGCTGAATCTGTCGCGAGAAGTCGACGGTCTCCTGCTCAGCCAACTCCGCGGCTAACCCAAGGCTTCCCGAAAGCCCGCTCCAAGTAACGAGAAGGACCCACGAAATCCGACAAACCTTGCCAATTGACAACGAGAAACCGGCCCAGCGCCCGGCCGGCGAATCAGATTCTAGCTTGATAAGCGATCCCAACTCGATCGGATTAGACGTGAATGTAGGGTTCATGGTCGGGGCGGGATGATGACTGGGAAATGACGCTAGCAACGCGGGTTCGAACGTCGCTCGGCGGGGTGGAGCAGGGGACTCTTCTATTGTTACCTGTGACGGACTCATTGCCAATCGTTCAAATCGTACACTGACCCGGAGACGATTCGTAAACTTCGCCGCTACCAGCGAACCGATCGAGCGAAAAGCACATCCGAAGCGCGGTCGAAGTTGCTCCGCAGGACCTGAGCAAGGGGCGTCGGCGGCTGCCGCAAGAGATCCGAAAAAACCCGATTTTTATCCTGGACCGAGCGGGGGCGTTGCGTATGATTTCGGCGGAAACGAGAGGTGAGGTGATGGTGTCAATCCCGGCGGATGTCCGGCCGACGGATCCGGTTTGGACCGATATGTGGGCCGATCCGAAGTTGCAGGCTGTAACTTCGATAGTGGTCCTAGGCATCACGTTAGCCGCCGTCTTTTATCTGATGGCAAGGTTTCGCGACTACGCCGCCAAGGATGGGCGCGACCCGCTTTCGGTACCCTTAAACTTCGAGGAAATGCTCGGCCGGGGTGACATCACCGAGGCGGAATACCGAAAAATAATGGCGAAGTCACGTGGCGATAGCATTTCAGCACGACCGGATAGGCCCACCTTGCAGTGAGGCAACTTCTGGTTCTGCAACGGTGCGAGTCACGTTGGCTGTCACTCAGCAACCAGTGATCTCCTCCCTCGAACTCGCTTTGCCGTCAGGCGAGCGGGATTCGGATAGGTAACCCAGGAACGCGGTTTACCGCGCCGCTGGCGAGCCACCGGATCATTGGCGGGCTTTTTACAATCGTTGAAGTTTCACACCACGTTTAGCTCGAGCTTCGAGGTCACGGAAGCCCCGCCCGGATCGTTCCGGGAAGCGATCGAGTTGTGGACACCCCAGTCCGTTGCCACCTGAATGACGAGTACGATGATGAACCACTCGAGCGAGGGCTCACGGTGCGTGGTATCTTCGTTATTCTAATTTTGGCGTGGTAAATAAAGCAGCAAGGAACCGTGCATGCCTTCGAAGGAAACCCCCAGCAGTGCGTCGCGCCGCGGAAGCGGAACGACCAAGAAAAACGCGTTCTGTTCGTTTTGTCGAAAGAGCTATCGCGATGTGGGTCCTCTCGTCGAGGGTCCCGGAGACGTTTACATATGCGGTGAGTGTATCGAGCTGTGCCAGTCGATTTTAGATCAGGAACAGCGGCGACGGGGTCCTTCCAAGGCGCTGTTCGCGGATATCCCCACCCCGCGAAAGATCGTCGAGCACTTGAACCAATACGTGATCGGTCAGACCAATGCCAAACGCATCTTGGCCGTTGCCGTTCACAACCATTACAAGCGTTTGACCAATGATTTCGAGGGTGGGAGCGAGATCGAGATCGAAAAGAGCAACATTCTGCTCGCGGGTCCGACCGGGAGCGGCAAAACATTGCTGGCCAGGTCATTGGCCCGGATGTTGAACGTGCCCTTCGCGATCGGTGATGCCACGACTTTGACCGAAGCCGGCTACGTCGGCGAGGACGTCGAGAACCTGTTGCTCAAGCTGTTGCACGCGGCTGACTTTGACGTCGAAGCGGCTCAGCGGGGCATTCTGTATATCGACGAGGTCGACAAGATCGGGCGGACCAGCGGCAACGTTTCGATTACCCGAGACGTTTCCGGGGAAGGCGTTCAGCAGAGCCTGCTCAAGATGCTCGAAGGGACCGTTGCGAACGTACCGCCGCAGGGTGGTCGGAAGCATCCCGAACAGCAGTACATTCAGATCGACACCAGCAATATCCTGTTTATTTGCGGTGGCACGTTCGTAGGTATCGAAGACATCATTCGCAAGCGACTCGGCAAGCGAATGCTCGGATTCGGTAGCGAAATAGGCCACCGGAACGAACAGACCGAGGGCGAGCTGTTGGCCCAGGTGCAGACCGAAGACATTCTGCAGTTCGGCCTGATCCCAGAACTCGTCGGGCGGTTGCCGGTGATCAGTTATCTGCAACCGCTGGACATCGAAGGCATGGTGCAGGTGCTCACCGAACCTAAGAACGCCCTGATTCGGCAGTATCAGGAGCTATTCCGGATGGAAAACTGCGAACTGATTTTCACCCCGGAAGCGTTGCGAATGGTCGCACAGCAGGCGCTCGAAAAAGGCGTCGGCGCACGCGGACTGCGGGGAATTCTCGAAGAGGTGATGCTCGACATCATGTACGACCTCCCAGAGCAACCCGAAGGCAGCCAGTTCACGATCGATGAGGCGATCGTGGCCGGCAAACGCAAGCTGTTCCCAATGCCGACGAGCAAGTCAGCCTAAGCCGATAGACAGCCCGAAGCTGATGATTTCGCGAACGCCGCCACGGTTCAGACCGCTTGGCGGCGTTCGTCGTTTGGCTCCGTCGATCACGCCCAGCAGCCGCGGCAAATGGGTTTTACTTGGCGACTTCCGTGAATCGCGATTCACGGACGACGGTGACTTTGATTTCACCTGGGTAAGTCAGTTCCTGCTCAAACGCCTTAGCGACATCTCGGCAGATACGCGCCGCACGCTGATCGTCCGCCTTATCCGCGTTGACGATGACCCGCAGTTCACGACCGGCCGAGATTGCGAAAGCTTGCTGAACCCCGTCAAAACGCTTGGCAATCTGCTCCAATTCCTCCATCCGCCGAACATAACGTTCGAGTGACTCTCGACGCGCCCCCGGGCGACTGGCGCTACAGGCATCGGCCGTCGCAACCAGCATCGTGTAGGGATACTCGGTAACGATGTGGTCATGATGGCCCAAGGCGGCATGGACCACTTCGGCCGTCTCCCCGCTACGACGCAGCAAGTCGGCGCCGATCTTGGGATGGCCTCCTTCGAGTTCGTGGTCGGCCGCCTTGCCGATGTCATGCAGCAACCCGGCGCGGCGGGCCAAGGCCGGGTCCATCCCGATCATCTCGGCAATCAGCCCAGAAATGAAGGCGACTTCGACGCTGTGACGCAACACATTCTGGCTGTAGCTGGTGCGGAAATGCAACTTACCGAGCATGCTCAGAACCCGCTCCCCCAAGCCAAGGACATTCACTTCATCGGCCGCCTCACGGCCCTTGCGGAGCACCAACGACTCGAGTTCT
Source organism: Planctomycetaceae bacterium UBA6172 (assembly GCA_002422955.1). GTDB lineage: Bacteria > Planctomycetota > Planctomycetia > Pirellulales > Pirellulaceae > UBA6163. The sequence continues at coordinate 29,097 of DITY01000010.1, read as the reverse complement.
TGTTCCGTTTCCTTAACCACTTCCTCGATCCGCGAGGGGTGAATGCGGCCATCATCGATCAGCTTATCCAGCGCCAAACGGGCAATCTCACGACGCACCGGATCAAAGCCACTGACGATCACCACGCCCGGAGTGTCATCGATGATCAGGTCGACTCCCGTTGCCTTTTCGAAAGCGCGAATGTTTCGCCCCTCGCGACCGATAATCCGCCCCTTCATATCATCGCTAGGAATATCGACGGTGCTGGTTGTCGAATCGGCGGTGTGCGGGGCGGCATAGCGTTGCATCGCGGTTAGCAGCATCTCGCGGCTCTTCACATCCAACTGCTCACTCAGTCTGCGCTCATGGCGTAGCAACAAGCTGCCGACCTCACCTTCCAACTCATGCCGCATCGACTCGATCAAGGCTTTGCCCGCTTCTTGACGACTCATGCCGCCAACGCGCTCGAGCGATGCTTGCCGCTCTTCCAACATACGATCGGCGTCGGCCTGGGCATTCTTCGCGGATTTTAACTGCGCGTCCAAACGCTGCTGTGTCGATTCCAAGCCACGCCGTTGCTTCTCCAAAGCCTCTTCGGCCCGAGCCAAATGCTCATCGCGACGGTCGAGCTTTTCCTCTCTGGCAAATTGCGACTTACGCGCGGCGATCAGTTCCTGCTCGATCTCTTCACGCAGACGTAGCGACTCTTCACGCGCTTCGACCAACCGCTGCGCGCGCAAGGCCTCCGCTTCCGATTCGGCCCGGCGAAGAACCTCTTGAGCCCGCGTCTCGGTCTCGCTATCGAAACGCCGCTCCCGCGAGCGAAACCACTGAAACGTACCGGCAATGGCTGAAAAAACGCTGACCAGCAAGGCCAAAATCCAATAGGACGTTGTCATGTTTGATTTCTTGTGAACGGCTCGGCAATCGCCAACCGGCCGCATCGACCCCTCGCGAGCTGAAACCCACCCGCATGGACGGACATTCAGTTAAGGCGTGATCGGCGAATTGCCGAAGGCCTGCTTGGCAGTCAGAACGACAGCCGCGCCCAATCGTCATCAGAATCCACAGGATAAAATGCATGGGCCGTGGTCAACCAAGGGCTTGTTGGCGGGGCGTCATAATGAAACGGATCGGTCGGGGCATCGGCCCGGAAAACGACTCGCGAACAGTCGCAAGAAGAGTCTCCGCACACCGATCCCCCGCATGAGGGGTTGGCAGGAATTGGGAAAGGAAGACGTCGAAGGCAACGCTACCCAAACAACCATCAAAGCAGTTGAGTTCGCGGCTCTTTTTACCGACGATGCGGCCACGGAAGCCATTTCCAACCGAGGGAAAGGGAGGCGAACCGTTAGCGGGCAGCAGTATACACATTCCAACCGACTATTCGCAAACCGAACATGAACCCCCAGGCTCCACCCGATGCAGGACCACTGGCTTGGGCCGAGCTCTGCCGCCTGTTCGCCGCAACGCTCCCCCCCCAGCGGTATGCCGGGATCGGCATCGTCGTTGCCGTCAGCGGCGGAGCGGACAGCGTCGCCCTGCTGCGACTGGTGGTCGATGCTTGGGGTGCTTCCCCCGCAGCCTCGATCGGCTCGATTGCTGTCGCACATTACAACCATGGCACGCGTGGGGCGGAATCGGATCAGGATCAGCGATTCGTGAGTGATCTCGCTGGCCGGTTCGCCGTTCGCTTCATAACCGAAACCGACACTGTCACTCCGGAGCGGACTGAAGGGACGGGGACGGTCACAAATCCGGAACCGCCGCGATCCACGGATGAAGCCTCGTTGCGTGAGAAACGCTATGCCTTTTTGCGACGTTGCCTGGCTGCCAGCGGGGCACGCTGTTTGCTCACGGCCCACACGGGAGACGATCAGGTCGAAACGCTGTTACACCATTTGTTTCGTGGTACCGGCCCGAGCGGCTTGTGCGGGATCCCGAAGCAGCGGCCGATCGCCGATGACTTCATGCTGGTCCGCCCGTTGTTAGGCTTTCGCCGCGAAGCCCTGCGAGCCGGACTCAACGAAATCGGTCAAACTTGGCGTGAAGATCGCTCCAATCAATCCATCCGCTACCGTCGGAATTGGATTCGACGAGAATTACTGCCGCTGATCCGCAGCCAATATCCCGAGGCCGAGCAAGCGATCCTGCGTCTGATCTCAACCCAATCGCACTGGAATCAAGCCCTGCGCGACCAGGCCCACCAGTGGATCGAGGAATGTGTCTGCCTCGATCCGACGGTTGCCAGGATTGTCCGCGGCCCGGTCAGTGCCGCGGTGCTCGGCGTGGCGATCGGAATCCTCTGGGATCATTTCGGCTGGCCACGCCAGCGGCTTGACGCCAGACATCATCAACTGCTCTGGCAGTTGGTATGCTCTTCGAATTCGGATGGCGATTCCATGAAGCAGCGGGGGGAAGCACCTGGGGAACAGGCGACCACGAAATCGCTAAACCTTCCCGGCCAACTTCGTGCCCGGATCACCGGGGAGGGTAACATCCAAATCGAACGTATCTGGCGCAAGCAGACGGGACGAAACTGACATGAACCGAGCCGACGTGAAAGTGCATGCCCCGACCGCGACCATCAAGCTGGACAATGCCGCTCGCGGGAACGTTCTCGATGAGGCGATGATCGCGGATCTGGCCCAGGCCCTCTCCGATTTGCATCAGGAGAAGCGGGTCAGGGCCGTCGTTTTAACCGGCGCGGGGGTCGATTTCTGCCGAGGCATTGACCTGCACGAACTCCAGCAGCACACTCGCGCTGAGGAACTGGAAGCGATCGGCTTATGGATCGAGCAATGGCAACGTTTCGGAGAATTGATCGAGCAGTTGCTGCGATTCCCCAAGCCGGTGATCGCGGCGGTCGATGGAATGGCCTGGGGCGGCGGCTTCGCGCTCGCACTTGCCAGCGATTTGGTTGTGGCAAGCCACTCGGCTAGCTTCGCCGTGCCCGCAGTCCGGCGAGGGATTATCGGTGGGGTCGTCGCGCCCCTGCTCGCCTTCCGACTCGGTACCGCGTTCGCGTCACGGCTGTTACTTACCGGCGATGCGATCAGTTCGCGTACAGCAATGCGATTCGGCTTGGTCGCGCGCCGTCCTCCTTCAGCTCAAATTTGGGTCGCGGCCAATGAGTTGGCGACCCAGGTGGCCTCCGCTCCACCGATTCCCCTCGCTGCCACGAAACGTCTGCTCAACGAGACGATCGGCGAAGCTCTGTTAACGCAGTTGAGCGTTGGTGCCGCAGCGGGTGCGACCGCCTGTTCCACCGAAACGGCGGCGGAAGGCTTGACCGCGGTAGTCGAGCAACGTGAGCCGAAATGGCCACTATGACTTCCCCTCAAGAGCCGGAGCCGACATCGCCACCCGAAGCTCGATCGGCTTCTCCAGCACGCGATTCACGAGGCAGCCTGATCGAACGCAGTGACATTGCTCGGGCGATCTTGCTGATGGGCGGGTTGGTCCTGATGTTTAGCGGTTGGCAACTGCTCGCGAGTCGTCGGCCAGCCAGCACCGACACGATCGCGCGGCCCTTGAACTTCCAGGTCGATTTCAACACGGCGCCCGCATCGGAACTGTCGCTGCTGCCCGGAATCGGTCCGGAAATGGCTAGACGCATCATCGCGGACCGGGAGTCGAGAGGCCCCTTTCGTATGCTTGATGACCTGTCCCGGGTTCGCGGCATCGGACCGAAGACCATCCGCCAGATCGAATCCATGGCGCGATTCAGCGATTCGCCCCCAACCGGTCATCCCAAATGAAATCGTGGCAACCCTTGTGCGTCTTTCCCCTCATCCTGATGTTATGCCTCGCGCTGCCGGATGGGGGTGAAGCAACCGAAAGCTTGCGGATCAACCGATACCAACTGATCGGGACCCATAATTCCTATCATGTGGCCCCGGACGCTGTCGCGGCTGGGCTGATCGGCTTAGTCCGGCCCCCGGAAGTTCTGGCGTTGGAATACACGCACCGACCGCTGCGGGAGCAACTCGAATCGCTCGGCATGCGACACTTCGAGTTGGATCTCTACCTCGATCCCGAAGGGTCCCTATTTAGCAACCCCTTGAGCCTAAGAACCGCGGCGGAACGGGGCCTGACGGTCCCACCCCACGACCTCCAAAAGCGTCTGCATTCGCCCGGGATCAAGATTCTCCATAGCCCTGATTTTGACCCTCGCACAACCGTTTACACGCTGCGCGATGCCCTGAACGAATTGAGAATGTGGTCGGATGCCAATCCCAGGCATGTGCCGATCTTCGTCCTGCTGGAATTGAAATCCGATTCTTTTTGGCCGCCGACGCGGCCGCTGACATGGGGGGCCGCGGGGTTCGAGGAGTTGGAGCAAACCATCCTGGCATCGCTGCCACGCGATCGCATTCTGAAGCCCGATGACGTCCGCGGCGGGAAAGCTACACTCCGTGAGGCGGTAGCCGGGATCGGCTGGCCGTTGCTCGAGGGTCACCGCGGCCAGTTTGCCTTTCTGCTCGACAATGAGGATTCGCTCCGAGACGCTTATCTGAGCAAGAGCGAAATTTTGGCCGATCGATTGCTATTCGTCAGCGTCCCGCCGCACCACCCGGCTGCGGCGTGGATGAAACGCAATGACCCGGTGGGCGAGTACGACGAGATCGTGTCACTCGTCCGCGACGGTTTTCTGGTTCGAACACGAGCCGACAGTGGCACGGCGGAGGCGAGGGCGAACGCGACAACCCGACGTGACCGAGCGATCGCCAGTGGCGCGCAATTGATCAGCACCGATTATCCCGAACCGAATCTCCGTTTTTCGGCATACCACGTCCGGCAATTCTTACTCCCCGAATGAACACCAGCCGCTGAACTGACCGCCGTCGCTAACTCTCGCGCAAGCGCCCCGCGAGCATCCCGCGCTAAGCGGACCCAGCGATTTCCGAGCAGTCGGCCAATCCATCACCCGGCCACCGAGGCAGCGCGTGGGGCGACGCCACCGCAGCCAAACGGAAAGCGAGTTACTGGCTTGGGAGTTCATGGCTCGAATAGTTCGATTACACTGAGGCCTGTCGACAAGCCGTGTCTTCGAACAGCGCCGGAAGGCGAGTGCCTTCGGGTTCGGACTGGAAATGCCCGCAGTCCTGTCTTCATCCCACCTCACGCGATCGGTTTTCCCACCATGCGATCCACTCGATTGATGCTTGCTTTGGGTGCGGGGGTTGCGTTCGACTTGCTGGTCAGCGGGGTCTCCTGGTCTCAGGATCCGATCAGCTTCCGTAATCAGATCGCGCCGATTCTGGTTGAGCATTGTGTCGCCTGTCACAGCGCGAAGAAGGCGGAAGGGGGATATCGGATCGATACCTTTGCGGAATTATCCAAGCCGGGAGACTCTGGGGTGGCGACGCTCTCCCCGCAAGGGGATTTGCCAGGCGAATTGCTGCGTCGGCTGATCACAGAGGATGCCTCCGAGCGCATGCCCGAACAGAGCGATCCCCTTTCGCAGGAGCAGATCGAACTCGTTCGCCGTTGGCTCGCCGCCGGGGCCAACTTCGATGCCCCCAATCCGGACGAGCCGCTGGCCTTCGTCATTCCGCCACCGCGCTACCCCGACCCACCGGCCAACTACGCGGGCGTGGTTCCCGTGACCGCGATCGCCTTCACACCCGCTGGCGACCAAGTACTCGTGGGCGGCTATCACGAGATCAGCGTTTGGAACGTGGCGGATGGCCAACTGGCCCGACGGATTCCGAACTTGGGACAGCGGATTTTTGCGATCGCGGTCAGCCCCGATGGGACTAAGTTGGCAGCCGCCTGTGGCGAGCCAGGCCGGGGTGGTGAAGTGCGGATCATCGATTTCGCCAGCGGCGACGTAACGGCCGTGGTCGGACGCTCAGCGGATGTAGCTCTCGACCTCGCGTTCCGACCGAACTCGAATCAGCTCGCAATCGCGGCGGCCGATTCGCTGATCCGGATTGTCGATCTCACGACGCTGGAAACGGTCAGGACGCTCGCCAGCCATGCCGATTGGGTAACCGCCTTGGCGTGGCGTTCCGACGGTCAACGCTTGGTCTCGGCGAGTCGCGACAAGTCGGCAAAAGTTTTCGATGGTGAGACGGGTGAGTTATTGACCAGCTACCAGGGACATGGGGCCCCGGTCCGCGGCGTGATCGTCACCCCGGATGGCCAACACGTGTTGTCAACTGGCAGCGATAATCGAGTCCATCGCTGGGAATTGACAGGCGGTAAGCAGATCGCCGTCATCCCGGTAGGGGCGGAAGGGTTTCGCTTATCAGCGAGTGGAGATGGCTTCGTGCTGGTCCCGCTCGCGGACAAGCGATTGTTGCGAATCGATTTGAGCACCAATGCCGTCGGGCAAACGTTCACCGGCCTTTCCGACTGGGTGATGACCAGCGATTGGCATGGCGGAACGAACCGGTTGGCAGCGGGTGACTATTCCGGCCACGTGAGGGTCTGGGAACTGGGCAAAGCGGATTGGTTCAGCGACTGGGTGGCTAAGCCCTAGCCAGCGTTAGGGCTCCTCCGCCGATCGGGCCTGACCTCGGGTGATTAGCCGGGCGCGAATTCGGTTGCCATGTTCTTGGGGGTCGCCTTCGCCCCGATAAATTTCAGCCGCCCGTTCGGTTTCTCCCAACCGCTCAAAGGATCGCGCCAAGTTGTAGCGAGCCGCCATTTTCCAAGGGGAATCCAACCCCTCCGCCAACACCCGCTGCTCGAACCAATTGCGTGCCAAATCGAATCGCTCGGTATCGTACTGGATGAGGCTGAGCCAAAAGCTGGCGGTAATCTTTCCTTGTCGCATCAACGCTTGAATCTGTTGGATCTGCATGTCGTATTGCTCTGGCGTCACGCGCAATTCACGACGGATCCCATACCGCATCTGCAAATCCACATCACCCCGCAAGTCCGAGATCTCAAATTCGGGCTGTCGCTGACTGAGATAAAGCCGCTTAGCACCCGGCACCGCGTCCTCCTCAGCGGATTCGAACCGCCCTTGCAAATGCCGCCATCGGCCCAATGCCAACTCCTGCGACTGCCCCGTCGGCGATTCCAAAATCATCCAAGGAGCATTGATGAAAAAGGCGAATAGTGGATCTTGTCGGGACAGGTCATCGATGGCCCCGCGGTAGACGCGAGCCAACAACGGGATATCCCAAATCCTCGCCGAAGCGATCCCCGAAACCGCTTCAAACTGTTCGGCCAAGCCGACCGGATCGTCATAAACCCCCAGCCTTAAATCACCCGTCAACGCCCCTTGCAACCGCTCGGCCCGCAGGCTCATCGACTCGGGATCCAGCATCAACAAGGCCACGCATTGCTGGATATCGGGCATCTGCAGCGGATATTCGAACCACCCAGGAACATTCATTCGCCGCAGGACGGAGGGCTCGCTGCGAGCCTGCGCGAGCGTCGCGACTCCGGATTGGTTGGGACCCACCACGGGAACGGCGAGCCGGCAATCGAACAAATAGACTTCTCCCCCAATCAGAACCCCGACCGCCCAGGGCCGCATGGAGCCATCGCCTGCGGGGGGCGTCGCTAACAGGCACGCCGGCAGGTCAACTTGGCGACACAGCGCCACGAAAACTCCGGATCGTTGCAAGCCATCCCCTACGCCTCGAAACAAGGTTTGCAGTGGAGTCTGACGATAACCCGGACCGCGAAGCCGCATCCCCATCGGCAGGGTGAGGGTTGCCGGAGCAGGGCCGGGGAGTTCATCGGGTTCCAAGGCGACGTTGCGAATGGTCCAGTCGAATAGGCGAATCGCGAGTGCCAACGAATCCGCAGCCTCCTCACCCATTGCCTGCCGACGCTCACCGACCCAGTCAGCCCAAAGTGGATCGGTCGTGCCACGGGTACGAACCCATTCAGAAACTTGGCGAACCAAATAGCGATACTTCAGCGATTCGACGTCGCTGGCGTCGAATGTCGCGCGCGCGATCGTCTCCGTCGCCTCGACGGTAGGCAGAACCTCCGAAACGGTGTAGAGCAACTCGCGCAACTGGGCCGCGTCAGCGGAGTCGCCACGCTCCCCAGCGGGGGTCGGAGCCACCACCCCTCGAGCCTGCTGCCAAGAGTTCAAGTGGTACGTGATCTGACGGGCGGCCGGCTCTGGCTGCAACTCGATTAGTCCTGAGACGAGCGAAAACGCCTCGGCAAGCTGATCAACCTGAGTCTCGGCCTGCTGGCGAACCTGGCGACCGGTCTGAATCTTGCGAATGGCTTGGTTATCATCCTGACATCCCACCAAGCAACATAAACCGATCATCCCCAGTCGCATGAAACCGACCACACCGATCGCAATGCAGGACGTCGCCCGGCAACCTGCAGGGGAGGGCGGAAGGTGGACCCCTCCGCCCTCGAGTTGGGGGGAGTGCGAACTGGCGACTCGCTGAGCGGCGCTCGCCGACAAGAAAAATTGCATGAAACCGGAAGACCTCGGAAAGGAACGATCGGCGGGGTCGCTCACAGCGATCGGACGCAGTGGTGAAGACGAAGCAAACGTTCTAGCATGCCATCGGCCTCAACAAGCGGCACCATGTTGGGGCCGTCACTGGGCGACCGGTCAGGGTCAGGATGCGTTTCGAAAAACAGTCCGTCGATACCCATAGCTACGGCGGCGCGGGCCAGCGGTTCGACCATCTCGCGATTTCCACCGGTAGCGCCACCTAAACCGCCCGGCCGCTGCACGCTGTGGGTGGCATCATAAACGACCGGCGCCCCGAGCTTTCGCATCAGCGGCAGAGCCGTCATGTCATTCACGAGCCGACCGTAACCGAAAAAAGTGCCCCGCTCACACAGCAACACACCGCTATCGGTGCCGGCGGCGGATGGCCTCGGCCGGCTTTCCCGAATTTTCCCGAGAGCGAACCGCATGTCGTCGGGAGCCATGAACTGGCCCTTCTTGACGTTCACCGGCTTGCCCGTCTCACCCGCAGCGACCAACAGGTCCGTCTGCCGGGCGAGGAACGCCGGGATTTGCAGCAAATCGCAAACCTCGGCGACAATCGCGGCCTGGTCCGGTAAGTGAATATCGGTGGTGACGGGAAGTCCGGTTGCCTCCCGTACCCGCATCAGCATCCGGAGGCCCTCCTCGATCCCCGGCCCGCGTGGCGCGTTCAAACTGGTGCGATTCGCCTTATCAAACGAAGCCTTGAAGACGATGTCAACGCGATGCTTCTCGCCGAGCGTCCGCAGATGCTCCGCGATCCGCAGCGTCAAATCGTCGGTCTCGAGCACGCAGGGGCCGGCGATGATCATCAATTGGCCGTCGCCACAGCGATACGGACCAACCTGGGTTGCCAATGGGGTCGGCGGCATGCCGTTCGGGTTCGGGGGAACCGATCGTGATGAAGGCAAATCGGGAGTGGGCGAAGTCATGGTGATCGAGAGGCTAGTTGAGTGGGGTGACCGCTGACCCTCAATGCGAAATCGTCACGTTCGAGGGGGGCAACCGCAACCGAATGCGTCCGGGCAAAACCGAAATGTCTAAGGGCAATTTCCCGGCGTAGTCACCGTCGATCTGATAGGCAACCGGGACCGAACTCGTGATCCGACACGAAGTGACCGGCCTGCGTATCACATCGGCCCATCCAATATGACGCCCCATGGCGATACCGGCCAGGTAGCGAAATCCGTTGGCCAGTGAACCGCGGGTGAATGCGGCCAGATTCAGCCAACCGTCGGTCTCACACGCCTCGGGTTCGATGCCGAGAGACGCCGCGTATCGAGGCAGGTTGAATAACATCGCCCAGCGACACAGCACACAAGAATCGACTCCGGCATCATCGGAGATCTCGACCCGTAATTCCGGAAATCGATATCGTCGCATCGCCCTCAGGATCGGCCCGCAGTAGGTCCAGCGGGTGATATGGCCACGACGGGTCAAATGCATCCCCCGCACGACTTCGGCATCGAAGCCGCAGGTCGCCATCACCAGGAACAATCGTCCGTTGGCCAGACCGGCGTCGATCTGTCGGTCGCAACCTTTCAGAATGGTCTGGGTTACCCGCGCCACATCGTTCGTGTACCCAAACTGGCGTGCGAGCAGATTCTCGGTCCCCAGTGGCATCGGGACGAGCGGCGTTTGTGCCGAGGCATGCCGGGCCACTAGCGCCAACGTGCCATCGCCACCGGCAGCCACGATCAAGCCTGGTTGCGTGCTCTTGCTCGTACCGCTCGTTTGCTCGCGCAATGCGGCCGGAGCATTGAGCACGGACACGGGCAACCCCGATCGCCGCAGTTCCGCTTCCAATTCGAGGACCCGTTCATGCCCCTGGCCGGTGCCAGCTTTGGGGCTGGTAAAGATCAAGATGCCCCGAGTAGCTACGTCCGGCATGAAAGGAATCTATGAGCGTCGACTGAAACGGTGGCCAGAACGGCATGCCGCTCGGCCAGGAAAACACAGGATCGGAGCCCCTATCGAATCCACTCCGGTGCGGCGGGTGCCGGGGGCACCCGCAGGCAGACCTGTATGATAGGCTGATCCTGGTGTTTTGGCTTCCGGGGGACCTCCTGGCGATGAAAGTTGGGCGATTAACGTGAACGTTTGGTGGTTGGTACTCGGCGTGACGGTTTGGATCCTACTCGGCGTGCTCTGGCTACGGATGCACGCACTGCTGGTGCTGCTCGTCGCATCGCTCTTGGTTGCCGTTCTCACTCCCGTCGAGACGATCCAGCGGTACGCGTCGGACCAAGTTGCCAGGGGGCAACTGAGTGAACAGGCCGCGAAGTCGCTAGTCGAAGCCTCCGGGCCCAAGCGATTGGCTGCCGCATTTGGTCAGACGGCCGGTGATGTGGGGATTTTGATCGCGCTCGCAAGCATCGTCGGGATCTGCCTTCTGGAAAGTGGCGCAGCGAGCGGAATTGTCAATGCGATGATGAAACTGGGTGGGGCCAACAGGGCGCCCGAGAGTTTGGCATTGAGCGCTTTTGTGCTGGGGATTCCGGTTTTTTTCGACACCGTATTTTACTTGATGATGCCGCTAGCTAGGACGCTAAGGCGGCGCACCGGCCGTGATTATGCACTCTACATCATGGCGATCATGGCCGGAGGGGCTATCGCTCACTCTCTCGTTCCGCCCACCCCAGGACCGCTACAGGTAGCAGAAATCCTCGGCATCGACGTTTTCACCATGATCGTCGCCGGACTAGCAGTTGGCGGCTTCACCAGCCTGCTCTCCCTGTTCGCTGCCCGAGTGCTCAATCGCTTCACAATCGTCCCGCTGCGTGACCCGGCAAACGATTCGAGCATGGCTGCCGACCCCTCGGGAGACACCCAGGTCGGCAGCGAACACGACGCGTCGCCGGTGATCGCCGAAACGATTGCCCCACCTTTGCTGTGGTCGTTAATGCCGATCCTGCTACCGATCGTGTTGCTGAGCTATGGTGCGGTCGACGACATGCTGGCCCTCTCCCTACCCCAAGCGATCAGCAGACCGCTCCGCTTGCTCGCGGACAAGAACGTTGCGATGGGGGTGTCCGCCACATTATCCCTGTCGCTGCTGAGATACGCACCGTCGCGTAAACCCGGAGATGCGGTCGCAAGCGCATTGGCGAGCGGGGGTCAAGTGATCCTGATCACATCCGCTGGTGGAGCGCTGGGGGCCATGCTGCGTCAAGCAGGGATCGCTACCGCGGTTAGCGAACTCGCGACCGACGTCTCAGCTTCTTGGTTGCTCATCGTTGCCTTTCTGGTGACCGCGTCGATCCGCTCACTTCAGGGCAGCGCGACGGTGGCGATGATCACGGCTGCAGGCGTACTCCAAGGACTCGCGGAGGTCGAAAACTTACCGTTCCACCCGGTCTACATCGCCATGGCGATCGGTGTCGGCAGCAAGCCGATCTGCTGGATGACCGACAGCGGATTTTGGATCATGTGCAAAATGAGCGGAATGACCGATAGCGAGGGACTGCGTACTGTCACGCTACTCAGCATCGCGATGGGCCTATCCGGGCTGCTGGTCACCGTGGTACTCGCGACCCTGTTTCCGGCGATCTGAAGCCCTCGGATTCGACCCACTCATTCCGCTTCGCTCACCGCACGCGCCTGCTTGAGGCTGGAGGCGATCTCTCCGTCAGCGACCCAATAAAAGACCATCCCGAGCATCGCCATCAGAATCTTTATGAACTGAATCACCAAAGCGACCACAGTCCCCGAAGCAAGCGTCGGTTCGGCAGGTACTACCCGATAGAGCCATTCCATCGCGACTTCGAGCACACCCAATCCGGCAGGCGCGATCGGCAGCGCCGAAGCAAAACAGGCGATCGGAAAAATCACCATGTGATCACCCAGGCCCGGTGCCAACTCTCCGAACAAACCGCGGGCGACCCAGTAAGCGCTCAAGACCAGCATGACGTGAACGCCCAAACTCAACCCAAATGCGGCCACGAAGACTTGAGGATGCCGGTGAAATACTCGCAACGGACCCGCCAACCGAGCAACGAACCCTCCTACATATTTCAGCCGGGTAGCCAGCGTGAGCAGGCGATCGATCGGCCGGCCGCCAAACACCAGTGCTGCTAAGATCAGCGAACCCACGACCGCGACCGTGACCGCCACGTTGCCAATCCGAATCAACTCGGGATTACTCGTTTGCCCCGCACCCGACATGGCGAGGGACACAAGCCAAACGAGACCGAGGATACCAAGCCCGCGATCGACAACCACCGAAGCCACCGCCTCGACGCCCTTGCCTGGGCTGCGACGAGCCAAGAAGACCATCTTGAACAGGTCACCACCGACACTACCGGCGGAAACAAAGCTCAATAAAAAACCGATCGAGCCCAGGCGAAAGGCATCGATCAGTCGAAATGAAATGCCTTGGCAGCGGACCAACATCCACCAACGAAAAAAAGAGATGCCGAGCGCGACCAAGAATGCACCCATCGCGAGCGCGAACAGACCGTAGTCCTTCGGGCGCTCGCGAAGCGTTGCCCACTGCTCGGATTCGACCCGCCACACCAGCCAGGCAATTATCAGCAGCGGGACCAAAAATTTCAGAGCGACCATCAGACCATGGCGGAAGCGATGATTCATGAAAGGACTCGCCCGATCGAAATCGGCCACGGTAAAACGATGGTCGATTTCGGGATACTCAAGAGCTGGATTCCGCCATCGCTTCCAATTGCTCCCAGCGGCGATAGCTGTCCGCGATCGATCGCTCAAGGCTGCTGATTCGGACTCGGGTCTGCGCGATGAGGTCGCCGGGGCGTTTGAAAAAGTCTGGAGCGGCCATTTCTTGGTGCAACTCCGCGAGTTCGGCCTCCAGCCCCTCGATCTTTTTCGGCAGTCTCGCCAACTCATGCTGATCCCTGAAGCTCAGCCGACGAGCTTTCTCGGACGAATTTTGAGTCGGGGCCGACCGCGCCGCTTCCTCCTGCGAGAAAGCCTTTGCCGACGGCGGCGGTAACAACTCGCTCATCCCACCGTCGGCCGCGCGTCGCTTGATCGCTTCGATCCAGTCGTCGTACCCACCCACATACTCGTTGACACCATCCCCTTCGAACACGAGGGTACTGGTCACGACATTGTTCAAAAACTCGCGATCATGGCTAACCAACAACACCGTCCCGGCGTAATTGACCAACTGTTCCTCAAGCAAATCGATCGTCTCGCTATCCAGATCATTGGTCGGTTCGTCCATGACGATCACGTTGGCCGGACGAGCCATCAGCCGGGCCAACAGCGCCCGATTTCGCTCACCGCCCGAAAGGAATTTGACCTGGGTCCGAGCGCGATCGGGGGTAAACAAGAAGTCCTGCAAGTAGCCGAGGATGTGCTTGGAGCGATCGCCGATCTGGATCGTATCCTTACCTTCCCCGATGTTTTCTTGGACCGTCTTTTCCGGATCCAACGCGTCGCGGAGCTGGTCAAAATAGGCCACTTGCAATTGGGTTCCCAACCGCACTACGCCCTCCTGAGGCTGCAACTGCCCTAGCAACAACTTGATCAAGGTCGTTTTTCCGGCGCCATTGGGGCCGATGATGCCCACCTTATCGCCCCGCATCAGCGTCGTGGAAAAGTTTCGCAAGATCGGGCGGTCGCCGTGTGAAAAGGCGATATCCTTCGCTTCGATGACCAGCATCCCACTGCGGGTGGCCTCCTGGATCTGCAACTTCGCGGTGCCGAGCTTTTCTCGCCGTTGCTGCCGCTGACGACGCATTTCCTCCAACGACCGTACCCGCCCCTCATTCCGAGTTCGACGCGCTTTGATGCCCTGCCGAATCCAAACCTCTTCCTCGGACAACTTCTTGTCGAATAACGCATTCTGCTTCTCCTCCGCCGCGAGCCGCTCTTCCTTTCGCTTGCGAAAGGTGTCGTAATCGCATGTCCAGTCGAATAACCTCCCGAGATCGATTTCCCAAATACGTGTCGCCAATCGCCTCAGGAATGAGCGGTCGTGCGTAACAAAAATCAACGTCCCTGGCCAGCGAAGAAAGAACTCCTCCAACCAGACGATCGATTCGAGGTCCAGGTGGTTGGTCGGCTCGTCGAGCAGCAGCACATCAGGCGAAGCCGCGATCTGCTGCGCGAGCAAGACGCGACGTTTCATTCCGCTGGAAAGCGTGGCGAAGCTGGCCGAACCGTCCAACTTCATCTTGGCCAAGGTCTCTTCCACCGCGATTTCGACCTGCCACAGCTCAGAAAAATCCCGCCCTTGCTCTAAGTCACCCTTTACAATCTCCGCGATGGTTCCGGTCAATCCCGCCGGAACCTCTTGCGGCAACTGCCCGATTCGCGCCCCAGGGGCGAGAGCGATCGTCCCCGCATCCGGGATTACGTCACCCATCAGGATTTTTAACAGCGTGCTCTTTCCCGCCCCGTTTCGCCCCAGCAACCCGACACGCTGGCCGACCTCGATCTTGGCTGAAATTCCATCCAGCAGCATCGGTCCCCGAAATCGGAGCGAAAGATTCTCGATTGTGATCAACGGCATAGCAAAAATTACCGTCGCTCAATCGGAATGAACTCGCGACGCACGGAGCCGACATAGATCTGCCGCGGTCGATTGATCCGACTCCCCTCAGCATGCATTTCCTTCCAATGCGCGATCCAGCCCGGCAGGCGACCGATCGCGAACAACACGGTAAACATCTGCACCGGAATCCCCATCGCCCGATAGATCACGCCGGAATAGAAATCGACGTTGGGATAAAGCTTGCGTTCGACGAAATAGGGGTCGCGAAGCGCGGTCTCTTCGAGCTTTTGGGCGACTTCGAACAACGGGTCCTTAAGTTCGAGCTTGCTGAGCAACTTGTCGCAACAGGCTTTGATGATTGTCGCTCGGGGGTCGCGGTTCTTGTAAACCCGATGCCCAAAGCCCATCAAGCGAAAGTTATTTTGCTTGTCCTTGGCCATGTCAACGTACTTCTGAACGTTGCCGTTGTCACGCACGATCTGCTCGAGCATGTTGACACAAGCCTCGTTCGCGCCGCCGTGCAACGGCCCCCACAGGGCGCAAATGCCGGCCGAGATCGATGCGTAGAGATTGGCATTGCTGCTGCCGACCATCCGCACGGTCGAAGTGCTACAGTTCTGCTCGTGGTCAGCATGCACGATCAGGAGCAGATTCAACGCTTCGACAAAATCCGGGTCGGAGTGATATTCACCGGCCGGCGTCGAAAACATCATGTGCAGAAAGTTATCGCAATATTCCAACAAGTTCTTAGGGTACACGAAAGGGTGCCCCATCGACTTCTTGTAACTGTAGGCGGCAATCGTCGGCAACTTGGCGATTAGGCGGTTCGTCGAGATTTCAACCTGATCCGGATCGTTGACATCCATGGAATCCTGATAGAACGTCGACAACGCTCCGACCACGCTGCTTAAAATCCCCATCGGATGGGCATCGCGAGGGAAACCGTTGTAGAACGATTTCATGTCCTCGTGGAGCATGGTGTGATTGCGAATGTCCTCTCGGAACGCCTCAGCCTGCTCGAACGTCGGCAACTCGCCGTAAATCAGGAGGTAAGCAACCTCCAAAAAATCACAATGTTGCGCGAGTTGCTCGATCGGGTAGCCGCGGTAACGAAGCACCCCATCCTCGCCATCGAGAAACGTGATCGAACTGCGTGTACTGCCGGTGTTGACGTAGGCCTCGTCCAACGTGATCGCCCCGGTCATCGCACGCAAGGCCGCGATATCAATCCCGACCTCCCCTTCGGAGCCAACAATCACGGGTAATTCGATTTCCTTGCCATCCAGAGTGAGTCGAGCCGTTTTCGAAGTCGCCGAAACTGCAGGTTTCATTACTGAATTCCGCCCGGAGGGCTACGTCGTGGGGAGGGTGCGGTGAGGGGTAGCGGGCAGATCGGCCGCCCGCCAGAGTCTAGCGGCTGATCGATGCGACGGCAATCGTCGCAACCCGCCGCACGGCCTGGCGTGTCCCGCCTTCAGCCGCCCGCGGTATCGGCTACTCCGTGATCGAGGCCTGAAATTGACGGGCGACTGAGCCCCGAGTGCCGCACGGGAAGGGGCCCACGGCGAGTCCGATTCACTCGTGACTCCAACCGCAGTCCGCCTCCGCAGTCGCGGACTCACGGCCTGGTCAAACTAGCCTCCCTGCTCGACCTGATCCGAAGCGTTGACGGCACCGGGCAGATGATGCAGGAGGACCGATTCGATTTGCCGATGCGTGGCCCGATCGATCTCGAAGATGATGTCGCCGATCGTGATCCGTTGACCATCCTCGGGAATCACCCCTGTGTGGTGCAGAATGTAGCCGGCGACCGTTTGATAATCGTCGCCCTCGGGTAGGTTCCAGCCGAGTTGATCGTTGAGATCGTCGATCATGGCGCGGCCGTCGGCCCGTGCCGTGACTTCATCGATCACCACAATGCTCGACTCCTCCTCGGGGTCCGACTCATCAACGATTTCCCCAACGATTTCCTCCAAGACATCTTCGATCGTCACGATGCCTGCCGTCTGCCCAAACTCATCGACCACGATCGCCAAGTGACTACGACTGTGCAAAAACTCGCGGAGCATCTGTTCGACGCTCTGGTCGATCGGTACGGTCCAGGCTGGCCGCATGACTCCGCTCAGACGTAGCTCCTCGATACCTGACCTGCCCAGAAAACGCATCAAGTCCTTGATATACAGCACCCCAACGATCCGATCGAGATTTTCCTCGTAAACGGGCAAGCGAGTGCGGCCAAATCGATTCGCCAAATCGAGAATCTCCGCCCAGTCGGAAGAGACCTCGATCGCGATGACATCGCTCCGCGGAGTCATGATGTGAGCGACGGAGTCTTCATGGAGATCCATGACCCCTTGGATCATGTCGCGAATCGCAGGTCCAAAGTAGCCTTCGCGGGTCCCCGCCGTGACCATCGTGCGGATATCGTCCTCGAGCTGTTCTTCTTCTTCAGACTCGTATTGGTCGTTGCCGGTCAACCTCCCGGTAATGACCGCCAAAATTTCACCCGGCGTGGCCAGCGGCTTCATCAGAATCGACAACACTCGCCAAAACGGCCAAGTGGCGAACAGCACGGGAGCCGATGCGAAACGGGTAAGCGCCGCGGGGAACCAAATGTGTGTAAAAAACAGTGTCGCGGAGGCCGCCAAGCCCCATCCGATCAACGAGCGACCCACCACCGGCACGTCCGCCGCAGCGAGGATCGCAACGGTCCCCGCGAGCAGGAACAGGACGGTGCCGAGTACTCGCAAATACTTCGAGGCGGCCAGTGCCGCCTCCTGGCCATCCAGGATCGCCCCAAAACGCTCCCGACGCCGTTTGAGGCGGCAATAGGCCTCCAGCGATCGGCCGGCGAACCGATCTAGCAACTCGTCGCCCAGACCGCCGATCGCGCCGAGAAACAAACCGCCAACCGCGAGCAGGATCCAGCCGGCCTGGGTCATGACGATTCAGCCTCGATGGTAGCCTTAGCCGGCAACGGCAGGGCCATTCCCAGTCGGCCCAGCACTTCCTGTTCGGCCGACCGCATTTCGCGCCGCTGCTGCTCGTCGGAATCCTCAAGCCCGCAGATGTGTAGCGTGCCGTGAATCACATACAGCAACAATTCACTCCGCCAATCCCACCCGACATCAGGAGCTTCCGACTGAGCCGCACACAGGCTAGCCACCAGTTCACCCTCGACCGCATCGCTCGACCGCGAATAGGTGAAGCTGATCACGTCGGTGGGATAGTCGTGGTTGAGATGCCGGACATTGATCTCTCGGATGGTCTCGTCGTCCGTGACCAAAACACCGATCCTGCCGCGACAAAATCCTCGCAGTTCGGCCACCGCTCCTACGGCGAGCCGGATGGCGGTCACCAACGACGCCGCGGATCCTGACTCAGGGGCCGGGAGGTCGACTTCGATCGTGACATCGACCGATGCCGGATTGTTGAAGTCTGGGAGTGGCGGAATTCCGTTATCCATGCTTTAAGCCGATTGTTGCCCCGGATATTTGACGCGGGCATGATAAATCGCGGTCAATGACTTGATGAGGCTTCGCTTGATCTGATCGAGTTGCTTAAAAGTCAAACCACATTCATCAAATTGACCGTCGGTCATTTTTTTGGTTGCGATCGAGTCCACCAGATGCGTTAGCCGCGTCGGCGTTGGCTCCACTAGCGTACGACTAGCGCTTTCGACGGCATCGGCCAGCATCAAGACTGCGGCTTCAAGGGTTTGGGGCTTGGGTCCCGGGTAGCGGAAATCCTTGTCGCTGACCTCCTCCCGATTGACATTGCTTTCACTCCGCTTGGCAGCCTCACGGTAAAAGTACTCGACCAAAGTTGTGCCGTGGTGTTGCTGAATGAAATCGATGATCGGCTGCGGCAACTGATTGTTGCGAGCCAGGTCAGCCCCGTCCTTGACGTGGGCGATGATCACCAGCGTGCTCATGGCTGGCTGGAGCGCGTCGTGCTGGTTGACCCCATTGATCTGGTTCTCGATGAAGTATTCGGGCTTGAACATCTTGCCGATGTCATGGAAGTAGGCTCCCACGCGAACCAGCAGGCCGTTGACCCCAATTTCGTCAGCCGCGGCTTCGGCGATCGAGGCGACATTGATGCTGTGGTTGTAAGTCCCAGGGGCTCGTTGCGCTAGGCGTCGCAACAGCGAATGACTCGCATCGCCCAATTCGAGCAGACTGAGGTCCGTTTGCACACGAAACCCCTTCTCGACCAAGGGCAACAAGCCGGTCAAGACCAGCGCCGCGACGAGCACGCTCCCGCCTGCCCAGACCGCGTCTCGTCCCAGCACGCCCAAGATCGTCCGCAAGCCCGTTGAGGGAATCAGCGGCAACTGATCCGTCTTGACTTCACCGAGCGAGAACAGTTCGCCGGTAACGACCCCCACGCCGATGACGGTCGCGGCCGTCACGAGCGCACCGCCGAGGCCGACGTAGAGCAAGTGACTTCGACTGCGAATGCGTCCCAGCAGCAAGACACAGGAAAGCGTCGCGGCGGCCAAGGTGACAACCGTCGCAATCCCGGCACCAATGAATAAGGTCACCGCCAAACTGATCGCGGTCATCAACACCATCGCCAATTCACGTCCATAAACGACCACACACACCATCGCGGCCATCGACAGCGGGATCAATTCGGCACGCCACTGATCCCGAGATGCCCAGTAACAGGCCGAAACCGTCACGACGATCAAACCGAGCATTCTGGCGAGCTTATTTGGGTCGGTCAGTAACGAACGATCGTGTACCGAGTAGATGTAGATTCCGCCGAGCAGGAAGAGGGCCGAAATCATTCCCGCGTAGGCGATCAGACGTGCGACGCGGTTGATCCAACCCATCTCCTGCGTGAGCGCGTGCCACTCGCGCCGCAGCAGATCGATCTGAGTCGGCCCCAGGGGCTGGGCGGCAGGCGCCAAAACCGAAAGTCCGCGGCGATAGGTCTGGTTGACCTCCTCGACCTGATCAGCCATTTCCTGCACTGCCTTGGTCGATAACTCCTCGTCATATCGCAGCGTTTCGGGGAGTCGCGACGACAACCAATGGCCGATCATCTCCGCGACCACCTGCGCCGGCTCAACTTCAAATCGTTGACGAAACTGTTCCTTGAGCCGCTGCAAAAGTTCCGTTCGGGCTTGCGTAATCCGAACCTTGGCAACCTCCACCACGCGGGCGTTATCCGGAAAACCGTCGAGAAAAACCCGGATTACCCGGAGGTCGCCTTGATCTGCAGTATGGGTGAGCGACTGCAGCAAGCCGTTCTCCATTGCCGGCAAAAGGGCAATCTGGACCGCGGCATCGGTCTGCTGCAGGTCAGGATCGACCGCCAATACCGATTTGAGTGCCTTGAACTTGTCCTCTGACGAAACGCTGAGAGTGGTTGACTGATCTTGGAAATCGAAGTCGTCAAACACCTTCCGCTCTTCGGGCGTCATCGACTCTAAAGACGGGGCATTTAAAACGGCATCCAAACGTTCCTTCAGCTCATCGCGACGATAGGCCAGCGGCTGGTCATTATTCGCGTAATAGGTGATCGCCTCGCGACGTTTTTGAATCCGCATGGCCTCGGTGGCCGTGAGGTCCGGGACTCGGAACTCGGCGCGGGAAACTAAATTCCTTACCGGATACTCACCCGTCCGATGCGGAAAAGGGGGTTGCCAGGTCCGACAGACCAGCAACATCACGACCGCCGCCACGGCACAGAGCCCCACCCGAGGCCAAAACCCGGGCGAGGCCTGCTCAAACCACCAACTGCGCAATCGGCTACTGGGCAAGCCGAGCGACTTCAGTCGCTCTTTACCCGCCCGTTTGTTGGATGACGTATTCATCAAGGTGGCTGAAGCTTACCGGAACATGAGGCGAGATTCGATCGACTCGATCGGATCAATCCGCAACCGGCTGCCGAGGGGCAGGCTATGACTTCGGACCTCAACCTTCCTGTTGCTCGTAGGCTTCGACGATTTTCTGGACCAAGCGGTGCCGCACGATATCACCTTTCCCAAGACGCATCACGCCAACCCCGCTAATTTTCCCTAGTCGGTCGATCGCATCGGCCAGACCGCTACCAACTCCCTTGGGCAGGTCCAACTGGCTGGGATCACCGCTAACAACCATTTTGCTACGCTGACCCATTCGCGTCAAAAACATTTTCATCTGAGGGACAGTCGTGTTTTGGGCCTCATCCAGAATGATGAAGGCGTCATTGAGCGTCCTCCCGCGCATATAGGCGAGCGGCACCACCTCAATCACCTCTCTCTCCATCAAACTGCGGGCCTGATCGAAGTCCACCATATCGTTCAACGCATCCAACAACGGACGCAAATACGGGTTGAGCTTGGCCCGCAAATCGCCCGGCAAGAACCCGAGGCTTTCGCCCGCTTCGACAGCCGGGCGGACCAACACAATTCTCCGGACTTGCTCCGCTTTCAGTGACTCTACCGCAGCGGCGACCGCCAGAAACGTCTTACCCGTCCCGGCCGGCCCGGTCGCAAAGGTCAAATCGTGGCCACGGATCATTTCGACGTAATGGGCCTGACCTTCGGTGCGGGGCTGAACCCTCCGACCGGGCTGACGGATTTCGACATCTGGGACCGAACCGCGAGCCGCTGTGGACACGTCATTTCCAAGCCCCTCTTGCGCCACCGCATCGCGAACATCCAAAGGGCTTAGCCCGCCCTTACGAAGGCTAAGGTCTCTTAGACGCTGTAACACGCGGGTCGTCTGCGCGACCGCCTCCTGCTCTCCGGAGACGCGAATCTCACCCTGGCGATGCGTGATGTTGACGTCGAAAAGCCTCCGGATGGTACGGAGGTGCTGGTCGCGAGCCCCAAACAACGCGAGGATCTCGTCTGGCGAATGAACCGCCAAGGTTGACTCACTCATGCAGGCCCTTCAGTCCCTTCATACACAGGATTGGAATCAGCAACGTAGAAACTTCCTCAATTCAAAAATCGACTCCGATCGACTCCGGAGGAGGACGAGTCGACGGCCTTCGCCCCGAGATATCTTACACACACGCCCCTCAGCGGAACACTACGAGCCGGCTGCGCCCGCTAGCAGAGCGAGCCACGCTGGCATCGCGGCCCCGATCAGCGAATCCGTCACATCCCAGATTCCGCCGAGTCCGGGTAGCGTCCGACCGCTGTCCTTTGCCCCCGCTTCCCGCTTGACGAGCGATTCGGACAAATCGCCGACCATACCGAACAGCGCACACACGAAACCGAAAACGATCGGTCCCCACATCGGAGCCGGCGTCTGCGGGGACGCCATGGCGGGAATCAGGCCGACGAAGCAAAGGTAGCTGGCCAAGATCGCCAATCCGATTCCGCCGAGAGCCCCTTCCCAGGTTTTACCGGGACTCAGATGGGGCACCAACTTGTGGCAGCCGATCAATTTGCCGGTGAAATAGGCCCCGGTATCAGCGGACTTGGTCACGACGATCATGCTGATCAGGGCGGCTAGACCCCAACTGGGTTGCCCCAACCCACGGATCAAAACCAGAATCGCAAATGGCAATCCGACATAGGCCACCATGAAGGTGCCGGAAAGAATCTTTTCGAGCGACTCGCCGCGCCGCGTTTCGTCATAGGCGGCAAGCTGCCGCAAGTAGACAATCAACAGAGCGACGGCGGCAGCCACAACGACCCAGCCGACTCGGCCTAACGGGCAGTCCTGCGGATAGTCCTCACCGCACAGCGGCCAGAACACAGGAATGTAAACCGCGAGTGCCACGACGGCAGTTCCGAACAACCCACCGGCAGCATCGACGCGACGGCCAGAAGCCACCAACAAACGGGCAAGCTCCATCGCCGTTCCCAGGGCAAACAGCAACAGCGGCCCGATCAGCCACACCCCAGGCAGCCCAGCCAGCGGATAGCGATGATCGAGCCCTAAGAGCGTCAGCAACAGGACGATCAGGAGCGAGGCGCTGAAGAGGCGGTCACGGAGCACGGAAAAGCCTCTACGGGTGGGACGAGCAAAAATCGAAACACAGCGGCGGGATCAAATCCCGCCGAAGCGACGATTGCGGGATGAATAATCTTGCAGCGCGACGAGATAATCCTCACGGGAAAATTCGGGCCAGGCTTTCGGCGTGACCCACAATTCGGCGTAGCTGATTTGCCACAACAAAAAATTGCTCACCCGCATTTCCCCGCCAGTACGAATGAGCAAATCGGGGTCAGATATTCCCGCCGTATCCAAAACGCTCGCGACCATCGCCTCGTCGACCGCCTCCGGCTTCAATCGGCCTGCGAGAATCTCGCGTCCCAGCTTCTGAAACGCCTGCGTCAATTCATCCCGACCGCCGTAATCGATCGCGAGGACCAACCGCGTTCGCGAATTGCCAACGGAGAGTTCGATCGTCCTATCCATTTCCGCTAGAACACCCGCAGGCAAACGATCTCGTCGGCCGATGGTCTGGACCCGCATACCCTGGTCCATGATCAACTGACGTTCTTCAACGAGGTAACGCTCGAGCAGGGCCAGCAAGAAATCCAGCTCCGCGCGGGGCCGCTTCCAGTTCTCACTCGAAAGACAGTACAGTGTCAACGTTTCGATACCGAGTTCGCCCGAGGTTTCGCAGACCATCCGGACGGTGTCAACGCCCCGCCGATGCCCTTCGATCCGGGGCAGACCCCGTTGCTGTGCCCACCGCCCGTTCCCGTCCATAATGATCGCAACGTGACGAGGCAAGGTTGGCCCGAGAGCAACGTCCCGCGGCGAGCCGGAAGCCGCCGCGTCGGGAATTCCATTGACCACCTGCGGGTTACCTCAAGCCAGAAAGGACTGGCAGCGGAGGTGCCTTGGCCGTGAAGATCGTTTGCTTCCGATCGGGACCAACGGACAAAATACCAATCGGCACACCGACCAGTTCCTCAATCCGGCGAATGTAGGCCTTCGCGAGCGGGGGAAAGTCGTCTTCCGACTGGGCGTCGTCGACCGGCTCATTCCATCCTGCCAACGTTTCGTAAATCGGGATACAACGCCGAACCTCGGCTGCCCCGCTGGGAAGTCGCGTGATGCGTACGCCATCCAACTCGTAGGCGACGCAAATCTTGAGCTCATCGAAGTGGCTGAGGACATCCATCATCATGAGCGACAACTGGGTCGCGCCACTCAACCGCGCGGTATACCGAACCGCAACCGCATCGAACCAACCGCAGCGCCGCGGACGCCCCGTGGTGGTGCCGTACTCCCGACCCAATTCCCGAATCTTGTCACCCGTCGCGCAGGTCAATTCGGTGGGGAATGGGCCGCCACCAACACGCGTGCTGTAGGCTTTACAAACCCCGATCACCGTATCGATCCAACGTGGGGGCACACCCGAACCGGCGCAAACGCCAACCCCACTGCTGTTGCTGCTGGTTACAAACGGAAAGGTGCCGTGATCAATGTCGAGCAGCGCTCCCTGCGCCCCTTCGAATAACAAGTCCCGGCCTTGCTCGCACGCGTCCAACAGCCGATCGGTGGTGTCGCTGATCATCGGTCGCAAACGCTCGCCCCATGCCGCGCACTGGGCGACCACTCGATCGGGAGCGATACTCAGCAAGTCCTCGTGGTTCGCGCCCAAACTGGCGAGCAAACGCTGCTTCTCAGTCGCTACCGCCGCAATTCGCAGGTCCCGGTCCGGGCTGATCAGATCGGCGGCGCGGATCGCGTGAGTCCGCCCGACCTTATCGCGATAGCAGGGTCCGATTCCCCGATTGGTAGTACCGATCGACTCGCCGTCGACCTTTTGCGAATTGATTACCCGGTCTTCCAACATATGCCATGGCATCACCAAATGGGCCCGCTCGCTGATCGTCAACCGCTCGGGCACCGGAATCCCGCGGCCGATCAAACCGTCGATTTCGTCAATGATGGTCGCGGGATTGATCACCACGCCCGGCGTGATCAAGTTCTCCACATCCGCGTGCAAGATCCCGCTGGGGATGTGGTGCAACTTGTAGGTCTGGCCCCCGTCGACCACGGTATGACCCGCATTGGCTCCACCCTGATAGCGAACCACTAAATCAAAACGGGGGGCGAGCAGGTCGACCAATTTCCCCTTGGCCTCATCACCCCATTGCAGTCCGATCACACAACAACCGGTCACCGAGAAAGCTCTTTCTAGAAGTGGGTTAGGAAATAATGGCCCCAGAGAACGAATCAAGCTCGACTCATCCGCCGCAGACAGCAAACTACAAAAGCTAGCTTCCCCCGACCGTCCTGACAACGACCGGCGAGACGACTGCCAGCAATTCTCTGGGCTCTCCCACAAAACCCCCGAGATCATTTCCAAGGCGTTCAACGACAGAGTTACCGAGCGACCGAACAGGCAGGGGCGGAAACTGCGAAGGGCACCCTTGGCGACTAGCAAATCCGCCTTCCTAAGTCGGTCCTGCCTGACTGGCCCAACTATTCCAGAATCATGTCGTCAACCGTGCGGCCACTGGGGATCATCGGCAAAACGTGTTCCTGGTAGGGCACTTCCACGTCAAGCACGAATGGCCCCTTGTAGGAAATCATTTCCGTCAGCGCGGCCTCCAGATCGGCCTTTCGGCGGACGGTCGCGGCGCCACAGCCATAACCCTTCGCAATCTGCACGAAGTTCGGGTAACGCTCACGCGCGTAAGCAAAGCGATCGGCATCACTCGGCCCCGAAGCTTCTTCGTGATGGATCGGCCCCAAGTAGGTGTGGGCACGATTCCGGCCCATGAACCGATCCTCCCACTGCACGACCATGCCGAGGTGCTGGTTATTGAGCAACAACACCTTGACGGGAAGCTCCTCGCAATAGCAGGTCGCCAGTTCTTGAATGTTCATCTGAAAACTGCCATCACCATCGATGTCGATCACCAGCGCGCCGGGGTGGGCCGCTTGCACTCCCATCGCCGAAGGCAAACCGAAGCCCATCGTTCCCAAACCGCTACTGCTGTGCCAAGTCCTCGGACGGCTAAACTTGAAGAACTGAGCCGCCCACATTTGATGCTGCCCCACACCGACCGTGACGTAGGTGTCCATCGACGCCGTGATCTCACTGAGCGTGCGGATCGCATGTTGCTGCAGAATTCCGTCGAAAGTCTCGTCGTAATGGAAGGGGTATTTGGACTTCAACTCAAGGCAGTGCTCGGTCCAATCGCTGATATCCTCGGGCGATTGGACGATCCGGTTGAGCGACTCCAAAGTCTTGCCAACCTCGCCGCAAACCGAAATATGCGCGACCTTGTTCTTGTTGAGCTCCGACGCATCGAGGTCGATGTGGATGATCTTCGCCCCCTTGGCGAACGACTCGACGTGCCCCGTAACTCGGTCATCGAAGCGAACCCCCAAGGCGATCAACAGGTCGCAGTCACGGACGGCATAGTTGGCGTAGGCCGAACCATGCATTCCGAGCATGTCGAGAGACAACGGACTATCGGCTGGCACCAAGCCCAAACCCATCACCGTTGTCGTGCAGGGGATGCCCGTGATCCTAAGGAACTCACGAAGTTGAGGCGCCGAATCGCTGCCCATCACCCCACCGCCGGCGTACACGATCGGCCGTTTCGCTCGACGAATCTGAGCGGCGATCTGCCGCAATGTCTCGTCCGGAACGGCCGGCCGTTGCGGACGATAACCCGGCAGATTCATCGGGACATCGAAATCGACTTCGGTCGAATCGAGTTGTACGTCCTTGGGCAAATCGATGATCACCGGGCCGGGACGCCCCGTGCTGGCGATGTGGAAGGCTTCTTTAACCACCCTCGCCATGTCCTTAACATCGGTGACCAAGTAGTGGTGCTTGGTGATACCTCGACACACTTCGACGATCGGCGTTTCCTGGAACGCATCGGTACCGATGACGGTCGTCGGCACCTGGCCGGTGATGCATACCAGCGGGATGCTATCGAGCTTGGCGTCCGCGATCGCCGTGACCAGGTTGGTCGCACCCGGACCACTGGTCGCCATGACGACGCCGACCCTGCCAGTACTGCGGGCGTAGCCCTGAGCTGCGAACGCCCCCCCTTGTTCGTGCCGCGGCAAGATGGTGCGAATCGATTGACCATATCGGGTCAAGGCCTGGTGCAGCGGCATGCTGCAACCACCCGGATAGGCGAAGATGACTTCGACGCCATGGTTGACCAATGACTGTACGAGGATATCGGCTCCCGTCATCACTTTGGTCTTTTTGGCCGCTTCGATCGTGCTCATCTTCGTCGAACTGTTTTGCTGGAGACTGAAAATCTGAATTCTGGGGCAGGGAGTGCCTCGAAACTGCGGTTTACACGCGCAGCCCAAAACAACGAATCTAAAAGCCAGAATCGACTTAGGCAATGGACAAAAGATCGCCAACGTCGACTTCCGAACGACTTTTGGGGTTTTACCCCTGACAATAATCGCAACCCCCGTAACGCTCGGTCCCAAAAAATGCCTCCCGTCCCTGACGCACAGGCTCGAGCCCGTTCGGCCGCCCTTGAAAAAGATGCGACCGGGGCAGCAATCCTTCCCGCGGGCAGCACCCCCCCGTGGATGGGGACAATCCTAGCCGGATACTTGAAAGCCAACGCGGTGCTGAAACGAAACCCCAGGGTATCCACCGCTCCTGGGTGGGGGACGATCGGGTTTCGCTGGGTGGCAGCGTTCGCGAGCCTTGGGCTTTGGGCGCTGCTCACCGCTTGTCCGCTGCGGGCCTTCGATTCGGAGGCCATTTTGAATGACGCCGCACTGAGATCGGTGAATTTCATCAATCCTGAACGTGGCTGGGCGGGAGGCGATTTCGGGGTGATCCTGAGCACCTCAGACGGCGGGACAAACTGGAAGTCCCAAGACTCGGGGACGGCCGCGCACCTCGAATCGATCGCCATGTTCAACAGCCAACGCGGAGTCGTGATCGGAGGACTTTACGAGCCACACACGCAAATTGGGCATGGCGTAGCCCGCTGGACCTTGGATGGCGGGGAAACATGGCAACCGAGCGAATCGATCGGCTTGCCGCCGCTGCGAAACCTGCTCATCGGCCCCAACGGTCGCTGCATCGCTGCGGGGGACTGGTCCTGGACCCACATGACCAGTCTCTTCGGCAGCGACGACGGAGGGCGAACCTGGG
Organism: Planctomycetaceae bacterium UBA6172; assembly: GCA_002422955.1. GTDB lineage: Bacteria > Planctomycetota > Planctomycetia > Pirellulales > Pirellulaceae > UBA6163. The sequence continues at coordinate 1,144 of DITY01000010.1, read as the reverse complement.
AACCGATTCTGACACCATCCCCGGACCCGGTGATCGGCCTGGCCGGCAGCGTCCAGGACTATCTTGCTCTCACGGATCGCGGCGAATTGATCCGGTTTGTAGGAGATGAGCGGGGCCAGACGACACTGCCGCCTGGCAGCGGCCGGACGACCGTCGCCGCTTCCGGAGACCTGCGTTGGGTCGGTGGATTCGGCAACGCCTGGCTATCCGCCGATGGCGGGGCGACGTGGCGAAAACTACCCGCGGGGAAGGGAGATACCTGCTGGGAGAAATCGGTGCTCCTCGGGGGGCAGGCGTGGGCGATCCGGTCGGCGTCATCAACCCTGCTGAGTGGCGATCCGACTGCGATCACAACCGAATCTCAGATCGGTGAAGTGCCCATGCGTGGGTTGTTCCGATTGGATCAGGAACGGGGTTGGGCAGTCGGCGACTGGGGAACCATCGCGGTTACTCGCGACGGAGGCGTCAGTTGGCAGACGCTTCGCGGCGGCGAGGGCAGGCCCGCCATCATGGCGGTTGCCTCCAGCGGAGCCCGACTTCCTTGGTCACTTCTGGGTAGCGAATCGCTGCAGCACCGCCGCCGGATTGCGTTGGTCACCTCCGAGGACCCAATGCTCTTGCGTCAAGCGGCGAGAATGCTCGGAGCGACGGTCGAATACCGCTGGAAGCGCCCCGTGCGGGGCGACCACGACCGGCTCGGCCCCCCCTCCCAACCACGCCAGCCTTGGCCCACATCGGGAGCCCATGACCGCGGTGCAGAACTCGGTGACATCCTCCGGCAAGCCCGACCGGCAGTCCTGGTCATCGACGGCGAGCTTTCCACGAACGAGAAATCCGCCTGGACACAGGCGGCGATCCAACAGGGCATTCTGCGGATCCTCGAAACCGGGCGCGGCAATGGTCAATCGTTGCAAAACGCCGCGGCGCTCACGCAGGTCGGCCTGCTGGCAGGCGATGTTTGGATGGACGCCCTGAATATCTTGGCCCCTGGAATCTTGCCCCCAGGAAACCTCCGCCTGGGAGCACGCTACGACGGCTTTGCGGACCAGGTTTCGGCCGATGGCCTAGCAGGCTTTGTCGGCAGAGACCGCCGGTACAGCCTTCCCGAAGTCGCCGGCAACAGCCGTCGGCATCTGCAAGTCCT
>DITY01000045.1:10877-18636 GCA_002422955.1 Planctomycetaceae bacterium UBA6172 | reverse complement strand
AGCGGCTTCGGCTCGGTCTTGCGAACCAGCGACGGAAAGACGTTCCCGCCGCGCAGGTTGGTAAAGCTGCCGACGCTGGAAAACACCTTGCGAAACGCATCGGGACGCTCCCAGGCCACGTTGAAGGCGCAGATCGCACCCGAACTCGACCCGCCGATCGCGCGCAACTCCGGATCGGGCGAAATGCGGTAGCGCTTTTCGACCTCGGGAATGATCTCCTCCAACAGCAAGCGGCTGTAACGATCGCCCAAGCTGTCGTACTCGAAGCCGCGGTTGGACGCGCTGCCGCGGGGTGGCCGAGGTTTCGCCGGGTCGTGCCCCGGATTGATGAAGACCGCGATCGTCGGTGGCATATCGCCTCGGGCGATCAGATTGTCGAACACGATCGGCACCCGCCAACGCCCCTTGACGTTGCTGAAGGATTGACCGTCTTGGAACACCATCAGCGCGGCGGGCTGCTCGGGGTTGTACTGCGCCGGGACATAGATCGCCCAATCACGGATGGTCTGCGCAAAAATCTTTGACTCCCATTCGGGCATCGGCTCGACGGTCCCTTGAGGAACATCGTCACGCAGGACCGCATCGGGGTGTGGTTCCCAGGCGGTCGCCGCCTTGGTCTCACTCGCTTCCGCCAGCGGAGCCGCGGCGTTCGCATCGGCATTGTCGGACCACAACCACCGCAGCGCATCAGGCAATCGCTCACCCGCCCATTTGCCGCTGTGGCCACCCTCGGTCATCTCGAAGCGGTGTTCGTAGCCAGCGAACTCGAGCGCCGCGGCGAGGTCCTGGTTCGCCACGGGCCAATCGCCGAACAGGTTGTTTACATCGTCGCGGCCTTCCTGCAGGTAAACCTTGATCGGTTTGGGCACCGCCTTGGTCTTGCGGACCAGCCCCGGATAGGCCCAACCGCCACGGATGTTCGTGAAGCTGCCGATGTGGCTGAGCACTTTGCCGAATTTGTCGGGCCGCTCCCAGGCGACGGTGAAGGCGCAGATGCCGCCGGATGAAATGCCGCAAACCGCGCGCTGTTGGGGGTCGGCGGAGACGTTCAGGTCCGCCAACGCCACGGGCAGAAACTCGTCGATCAAGAAGTGGCTGTAGCGATCCCCCAGCGAGTCGTATTCGAAGGAGCGATTGCTGCGGTCTCGGGCTTCCGGTTTGGCCGCCACGATCGTGCCGGGATTGACGAACACGGCGATCGTGACCGGCATGGCTCCTTGCTGGATCAGATTGTCGAACACGACAGGGACGCGGAAGTCACCATCAGCGCGCAGGTAATTGGCCCCGTCCATGAACACCATCAAGCTGGCGGGCTGGTCGGCGGAATACTCGGCAGGGACGTAGACGCTGAACTCACGCCGCGTATTGGGGAAGATTTGACTCGCTTCGAACACGCCCGAGCTGAATCGGCCGCGGGGCACCTGCGGATCAGCTGGCTGCTCGGGTTTGTCTTGGCCCGGCGAAGCCAAGGCCCCAACCGGTGCCAACCACAACAGGGACGAAAGCAAAACGAAGAGTCGCGTTTTCATATCGCTCGAGAGGAAAGAGAAGCCGCTCCGCGCGAAGCGAGACGTCGCATACGGCAGAGTCGGTGCGTTGGCAGGTGGGAGCAAATCCTTGCAAATACCCTAACCGCCCCAACCGCGAAAAGAAACGGGCTGGGCCGCAGCGTTCGGTCGACCCAGCATCCGTCCCCACTAGGAAGAGGCCCTTGGTTACCAAAATATTGGCTCAAGGCTTAATCGGCTTCCGCCGCCCCATCGGGCATGGCCGCCGGTGCGACACCGGGCTCCTTCAAAACCCGCGCGACCAACTCGGAGAGGGTTGCCAACGTTTGCGAGGCTTCGTCGACCTTCTTGAGATTGTCCTTCTTGTTCAAGTACAGCAGGCCGTCTTTCGGGCCGCTTGCCGCCACGGCGAACTTCAGGACCGCACCCCTACTGCTGATTCATCCTGCGCAGCGACGGGATCAGATTGTCCCTGTCCGAAACGCCAGAAAACGCCATGGTTTGCTCCTTCAAGAGCAGGGGGAGATGAGGATCTCAGGAAAGGTCGATCGATGAAACGTCGCGTCGCGCGTTGCGGCCGGTGAACCTAAGAAATTGGTCATGGCCAGAGCGATTGGCCCGGCCCGCGGACAGCTCGGTCGATACCTTACGGACGTGAACTCGGGATCGTAATCAATCACCGACCGATCGGCGGAATGAACCAATTCCACCACCACCGCCGCGGCCTGGTCCGGCGGCCGGAACGCGGGCAAGGCGCAAGCCCTCCTCGTCCCTTGCCTTGCCCTTCGGTTGGCTTCGCGAAGTGTCATCCGGGCCGGTGCCCAAGCGAAATCCCTGGCCTACTGTAGCAGATCATTTCGCCGCAGTCGGACCGATGTATTCCTTGGCGATGACGACGTTGTCGAAATGGACGGTATTGATTTTGTTCCGCGTCCAGCGGTCGGTGACGTAGCTCTCCAGCGCCACCGAATTGGCCCACAGTGTCGGCGAAGTCCGCCACAGAAATCCCTTCCAGTGCCCACGGAGCTCTCCATCGACCCAAAAGGCCTGTTCCCCATCGCGCTCGCCCGGCGTGTTGTGCTTGACCATCACCTCGATGCAAACCCACTGGTCGCGGACGATGTCGCTGGCCCCTTCGGGCATGAACTGGTTCCCCCAATACTTACCATCGCCACTCGCCTTCATTTCGGGCCAATAGCTATAAAAATTCCAGCGGCCGGGCGGCGGGTAACGGCGATTCCCACCCCACGGTTCGATCCCCGTGACAAACCGCTCGTCTCCCCGCGGCCGCGTACCCGCCTGCCCAAATCCGGACCACTTGTCCTGCCCGCGCAACCCCTTGTTGGCGCGAATCCGGACCATGTGGTGCGTGTAATCACAATCGGGAGCGAACTTGACGTAGTAACGGACGAAGAGCGGATCACTGGAGGGGAACCACTTCGTCGCGCCGCCCCCCGTGTTTTCACCGAGCGTCGCGGTGACGCGCATCGAGTGCTTGCCCATTCGCGGGTCGGCGGACGGGTCCGTGACTAATCGGACGATCGATTCGTCACGGGTGTGCTCGTCCCATTTCGCGAAGTCCCCCGCCTCGAAATCGTCAGCAAAAATCACCCGCTTGTCCCCCGCGATCTGATGGTCAGCCGGATAAGCCTGAGCCAAGCCAACCCCGCGCGGCAACGAACTGGTCGGCGTGTTGTTCACGATCCCCTCGTCGGCAACCGCGAACGCGGGTAACAGCAACGCGGGCAACAGCAGTTTGGAGAGGCAAATGGCGAATGTCGACGGCGACAGCTTCATGGTTAAATGAGGTCCTGAGGATGCGGAGACATCCATGTAAAGGGCCCCGCTACGTCTGATCTCGGACTGCTCGCGCGAACAGTCCCACTTCGGCCTATCATACCGCGGCGTTTTGTTGGCAGACGCCGCTTTTCGTCGGTAGACTTCCGGCATGAACGACGATCCGATCCACAAGGCTCACGACCGCTTCGTCCGCCACATGCTCAGCCGCCCCGAGACGGCGGCAGGGTACTTGCGCCAACAGTTGCCGGCCGAGGTTGTTCGCCATTTGGATCTCTCCGCCCTGCGACCCGTTTCTCAGTCGTTCGTCGATGCGACCCTGCGGGAAAATCAGTCCGATCTCGTCTTCGAAGTGCCGCTCATCGGTGGTGGCGAAGCTCTGGCGGTGATCCTGTTCGAGCACAAGTCGCATCCCGATCCGTTGACCCCGTTCCAGGTCCTGCGTTACATCGTGCGGATTCTCGACCAGCGGTTGCGGGAGGGACAAACGTTGTGCTGCGTCATCCCGCTGGTGCTGTACCATGGCGAACAGGGCTGGAACGTCGCCCGTTCGATGGAGGAATTGATCGCCACGCCGGACTCGTTGCGATCCTACGTGCCGAAGTTCACGCTGCCGCTGTGGGACCTGAGCCGTTACCCAGAGGATCGGTTGCGAGGGGAATCGATTTTGTGGGTGCTGGCATCGGTGCTAAAATACAGTCGTCAAGAAGAGCTGCCCGAGCGTCTTGACGAGGTGTTTCGTGTGGTGGCCAGCAGCCTGCAGCACGACACGGCGCTACAGACGCTCGAAGCGATCCTGCGTTACTTGATGAGCGTCTCGTCGACGATCACGCGAGACCAACTGCGTGCGTCGTACACGCGAGGCGTATCCGAACAACCGTTGCTCACCGAAGGGCTATCAATCATGCCGACCATTGCCGAACAGTTGCTAAAGCAGGGGCGTTCCGAGGGGCGTTCCGAGGGGCGTTCCGAGGGGCTAGCAGAGGGCACTCAGCGAGGTGCGTTGATCGGCAGGATCCAAGCCTGGGCGGAAATGCTCGGACGATCAGTCGGATCGTTTGAGGAACTGTCCTCACAGGACGATTCCGAATTGCGGCAATTGGCGGAGGAACTGAAAGCCGCGGTTGACAAGCGTTGAATCGTCGCCTCATTGACAGGTGTTTCGTGTGGTGGCCAGCAGCCTGCAGCACGACACGACGTTACAGACGCTCGAAGCGATCCTGCGTTACTTGATGAGCGTCTCGTCGACGATCACGCGAGACCAACTGCGTGCGTCGTACACGCGAGGCGTATCCGAACAACCGTTGCTCACCAAGGGGCTATCGATCATGCCAACCATTGCGGAACAGTTAATACAGGAAGGCTTTGAGCAGGGGCTTGCCGAGGCAAGGGCTGAAGTGCTTGCCAAGCAGTTAGCCGAGGGAGCGTTGGTCGGCAGGATCCATACCTTGGCGGAATTTCTGGGACAATCAGTCGGCTCGATCGAGGAACTGCTCGCACGTGACGAAGCCGAACTGCGGCAGTTGGCGGAGGAACTGAAAGCGGCGGTCGACCGGCGGTTAATCGCCGCGACACCGAACACTTCGCTACTCAATCGTCGGTAATGGCTCGCACTTTCGGTCGATCACTTCAGGACCGCCTTCACGCCGATACAATCCGGGGATGAGCCACACGAGTTATCGCGATGAGCCCTCCCCTTCCGCGAGGGCAAGGCGACGGATGGTCGACCTGCTGCGTCCCGATTCCCATCCGCGGTCTTGGCGGATGTTTTTGGAGACCGCCGTTGCGGGACCGCAAGTTGCCGAAGTGGCCGCGGAAATGAGCGTCGCCAAAAGGGCGGTGTGCAAGGCTCGGGCTCGCGTTTTGCAGCGATTGCAGCAAGAGTTCAGCGGCTTGAAGTTTTTTGCTGCCCGTGTCCAACGCGGGCGTTGGAGTGGGTGAGAACAAGCTGATTACCCGCGTCTCCACGTCCTTCGCGGCGGCCAGTAAGCGACGGGGGTCGCCAGTGCGAGGCCATCCACGAATCTCCATCACTTTGAACGTTTGCTGATCGCTTCCCGCGGAGCTTGGCAGAGATCATGCGTCCCCTGTTGCTACACGTACTCCTGTTGCTCGGCGGCACCGCCACCCAGCACACCGTCATGGCCCAAGGTCATCCTCCTGTCGACCCAGCGCCGCGGAACTTTGCCGTCTGTTATAACGTCGCGGTTCCCTCCTCCGGCTTCCAGCCATTCGACCTGCTGGTGCTCGAATACGCGGAACCCCCGGAACGCATCCGCGAGTTTCGCAAGCAGGGCAAAGCGGTGCTGGGGTACCTGAGCCTGGGAGCGGTGGATCGGAACCGCTGGTGGTATGGAAAACTTCGGCAGGCCGGTGCGCTCGGCAAACCGAACGCGGACTTCACCAGCATGGAGATCGACGCCAGCCAACCGGCCTGGTCGGCACTCGTCACGGATGAAATCGCTGCCGAGATGTTGGACCCCAAGCGACTCGGCTTCGACGGCATCTTCTTCGATGACCTCGACCTGCTGTTCCGCAACGGCCAGGCGAGCCAAGCGGCGGCGATCATCGCGGCGGTGCGCGTCAAATACCCAAAGGCGAAATTGATGGCCAATCGCGGCTTGGAATTTCTGCCGAAGTTTTCCAAGGACGTTGACTACGTGCTGCTCGAAAGCTGCGTGACCGCGCCCGACCAAGGCCAACTCCGTCCGGCGAGCGATTTGGTTTGGGCGATCGGCCATTTCCGCCGAGGCAAAGCGGCGAATCCGAAACTGATCGGTTGTGCCTTGGACTACCTCGACTCCCCACAGCCGATGTCGGCGGAGGAGCGTTCGCTTTACATCGAAACCATTCAGCAACGTCATCAGGCAGAGGGCCTGCTGTCCTGCGTTTCGGTCAGCGCGCTGAATGTCATACCGGTCGATCCGCCGAACTGAATGCACAAACGACTGCGATCGCCCGCGAGGGTTAAGCGGACTCGCCGCAGCGACCCTCGAAAGACGCACTGTTCAGCTAAGACTTCTGTAAAACAGCAGCTACAAGTCGATTCGGCAGGACAGCCACACACGGGTCATCGTGCCGCTCGGCAGGACCTCGGCTTCAACTCGGATCCCGTTAGTTCCTCGCGACCAACCAAGGCGACAAGTTGAAATTCCCGCGATATTGGACTCGAGTGAAAAATGAGAGCGGCCGCGTGGTGGCTCGCGGTTGGTCGGAAACCAGCCACGAAGAGGCGCTGGTCAACGCCAAGGCGCGCTTGAACCGAATCCTGGATTACCTGCGATCCGACAAACCCTTGGACGATTACCAGTATGTCTTTGACCATGTCATCTGCGAGGAAGTGATCGATCGGATCTTTGATGATGAGGACGGCGAGGCGGCGGTCATTTCGCGAAATGCTTATGGTGCGCTAGTGATGAACACGCCCCGTCTGATGTTCATCGACATCGATCTCCCCAATCCCCGGCTCGGCTTGGTGGGACGGATCAAGTCTTGGTTCTCGGGTTCGACCGATACGGTTTCGCCCGAGCAACGGACGCTGGATGAGATCCGCCGCTGGCAAGCGGCGCATGACCAATACACGCTGCGGGTCTACCGCACGCGGGCGGGGTTTCGGCTGTTGGTCGTGAACTGGTGCTTTGACGGCCCGGACGAGGCGGCGATGCGGATCATGGACGAGCTCAAGTGCGATCGCTTGTACCGGCGACTCTGTCTCGCGCAACAATGCTTTCGCGCGCGTCTGTCGCCCAAGCCTTGGCGTGTCAACGCTGGCCAACCGCCCGCTCAGTTTCCCTTTGCCAGCGAATCACTCGAACGTCAATTCCGCGACTGGCTCGACCGGTACACGCGGTTGGCTGCGGCCTTCAGCGTCTGCCATTACGTCGAGACCTTGGGGCGTGAATCGCCACACGACCGAGTGATCGCCCTGATCGAGCACCATGACGCGCTCTGCCGCGGCACCCGCCCGCTCGCCTAAGCCGCTAATCCGCCCGCGAATGACAGCGGGCCGTCCGCTGTAGCCGTTAAACTGCGTGAAGCGTTATCGTTCGAGTCTAACGGACGAGGGGCGTATGCTTTTCTCTCACCCGATTCGGATTCGTTGACATGGGCCGCTCACCCCGCCTCCGCCGTCTGCCGTTTTGGGCGGTGGTCGGGCTGCTGATTGCGGCCTTGTTGGTTCCGATAGCGGGTAGTCCTGCGACGGCCGATGAGCCGCATCGCCGACGCGTCGGTACGCAAGGCGAAGTCGGCTGCCAGGTGAATCCGCGTCAGGTGAAACGGCTGGTCATCGATCGCCCTGGCGTTTACGAAAATATCTTGGTGGAGGGTGAGTGGGGCGGCAGCACGCTCGTCAAGATCACCGCCGACAACGTCGTCCTGCGGAACTGCGAGATTCGACATGGCAAACACAATGGCATCACCGTCTATGCCAAGGATGTCGTCATCGAGTCCTG
>DITY01000045.1:4913-10863 GCA_002422955.1 Planctomycetaceae bacterium UBA6172 | reverse complement strand
TGCACCTTATGGACGGGGCCGCTGCCCGCCGATGCCGCGGAGTTCAAACAGGGCCAGCGACCCGGCGAGAACGCGGTCGATACGAAGCAACGCGCCAGCCAGCCACGCAGCCGCATGACGATTCGCGACTGCCTGATGTACGGCTGGAATCAGCCGGGCCAGATCGACAATTTGGCGGCGCTGAATCTCAAGAACCACGTTCTTGTCACGGTAGAAAACTGCGTGCTGCGGGATAACGAAATCGCGTTTCGCGTCCGCGGTGGCACGGGCGAATATGGCGGCGCCCACGTGACGATCGATCACTGCGCCGTTTACGACACGGACGTGGCCGTGCGGGCCGAGGATCAGATCGAACAACTCACGATCCGCCGCTTCGGCATCGGTCACGGCGTGCGGCGAAACCTGCAAGTCGTTGGCGGCCAACTCGGGGTAGGCTTTGAGAGTGTCGGTGAATACACGCCGCCACCCTATTCGACTGTCCTCGAAAGCGGTCTGCCGAAATGATCACCGGCCAAGCCGACGGAGGGCGACTGCCTTCCGTGGGACTCAACCGACAGCCGCCACGCTTCCGCGATGGCGATGGCGATGGTGGGCCGCGAAACGTCACGACCCCGCGCCAGGGCGTCACACTCACGTCAACGATTCGCCCTGAGTTAACGGATACCTCGGCTCGGAGGTTTGCGAGGTCTTCGGATCGGGAAGCAGCACCATTCGGTCGGTCGCGACGTGGTACTGCGGGTCCTCGGAAATATTCACCTCGACGAGGTCGCTGGCGCGTTCGAGTAGCGCCCGACACTCGGGGCTGAGATGCGTCAAATGCAACCGCTTCCCCTCCTGGCAATAGCGTTCCGCCAACAGGTTGATCGCTTCCAAGCCGGACTGGTCGTAAACCCGGGTGTAGTAGAAATCGATCACGACGTCATCCGGATCGTTCTTGGGGTCAAACAACTCCTTGAAGCTGGCTGCCGAGGCGAAGAAGAGCGGGCCGTGCAGTTGATAGATTTTGCTGCCCGACTCGTTGTATTTGATATCCACCCCGACGTGCTTGGCGTGCTGCCACGCGAACACGAGCGCGGATACGATCACGCCGATCACCACGGCGCTGGCCAAGTCGTGCATGATCGCGGTGTAGCCCGTGACGATCAACATCACCAACAGATCGGACGCGGGGACCTTGCGGAACATCTTTAAGGACGCCCATTCGAAGGTGTTGATGACCACCATGAACATCACGCCCACCAACGCCGCCATCGGAATCATTTCGATCCAACCGGAGAGTGCTACGACGAACAGCAGCAAAAAGACCGCCGCGGCGATGCCCGAAAGCCGGCTGCGACCGCCCGAATTGACGTTGATCAACGATTGCCCGATCATCGCGCAGCCGCCCATGCCGCCGAACATCCCGCACACGGTGTTCGCGATCCCTTGACCGATGCATTCCCGATTCCCGTAGCCGCGAGTTTCTGTGATCTCGTCGATCAGCGTCAGGGTCATCAGCGACTCGATCAGGCCCACCGCGGCCAGGACGATCGCGTAGGGCAGGATGATCAACAGGGTCTGCAGATTCAGCGGAGCCAAGGCGTATTCCAAAAAGAATGGCTTCGGCAATCCGGCGCTCAATCCCACCGAGTTCGGGTCGACGCTATCCATGGCGGTCGCCACGCCGGTGGTCGTCATGGGCGCGTTGGGAGTGGGTTGCGAATCGCCCACGGTCGTCACGGTCGAATCCCGGCCGGCCTTGGTAACGGCATCGACCCGGGCGTTGGTCAGCAACATGTCGGCGACCGTCAACACACTGCGGCTCTGGTTCTCCGCCGCGAAGCGATCTCCGAAAACGCTGTTGACCCCCGTCGCCAAACCGGTGACCACCAGGATCGCGAACAGGGACGCGGGGATCGCGCGCGTCAACCTTGGCAGCAACCAGATGATCGCCATCGTCATGACCACCAACGCGGCCATCAACGCCAAGGCCGGGCCGCGGATGTAGCTCAACGTTCCCAAGCCATTGATGGTCATGAAGCTGCCGAACTGGGCCATGAAAATCACGATCGCCAGTCCGTTGACAAACCCGAGCATCACCGAATGCGGGACCATGCGGATGAACATCCCCAGCTTCGCCACGCCACACAGGATCTGAATCACGCCGCAGAGGATAACGGCCGGAAACAGGTACTCGATCCCATGGACCGCCACCAGCGTCACGACGACGACCGCCATCGCCCCGGTGGCGCCGGAGATCATTCCCGGCCGTCCCCCAAAGAGCGCGGCGAACAGGCCGATGAAAAAGGCCGAATACAGCCCGATGACGGGAGAGACCCCGGCGACAAACGCGAAGGCGACCGCCTCCGGCACCAAGGCCAAGGCAACGGTGAGTCCGGAGAGAACTTCGGCGCGGACAGAGCTGCCGCGGGCAACCAAAAAGTCGAACATGAATCAGCTTGGGGGGGAAACGGAGATGGATCGCCGGCGATTGCCATCGCGATCCTGAGGTGGGGGGCGCCGGCCACCAACTGGGCTGGCCGAGCGAACGATGTACGAACGGCCCTACGGCGGAGAATCGCCAAGAAGTGTCGAGCGGAAAGATGGGTCGCTGGAGTTGGGCATTTCAGACCTCAACGTAGTTGCCGAAAACGCTCGCGACAACCTCGAACGCTGCCCACCCGGCGTCGGCTAAACCACCCGCCGATGCTGCGACTGGCCAACGCACCTTTAGCTAGCTGCTGCGAGTCGATCAGCACCCTTGAAGATTCAAAAAAATTGCCCTGAGCCGCGGCCGACTGGTCAAGACCAACGCCAAAGCTCGGTCAATGTACCGCCTCGCTACGCAACCCCTGCTCATCGAGGCCGGGCGCGCGGCGTCGGATCAAACCATCCTCCATCTCATAAATCGAATCGAAAACCTCCAGCGTCCGCTGGTCGTGCGTGACCACNNGCGACCCGCTGTTGCTGGCCTCCGGAAAGCATGGAGACACGGTGCTCGGCCCGATCCCCAACCCCGAGTTCATCAAGCAATTCCTGCGCGCGACGCCGTGCGGCTCGCGAAGGCATGCCGTCGAGTTCCATCGCCACCTGGACGTTCTCACGAGCGTTCAGGAAGGTGATCAGGTTCGACTTTTGGAAGACATAGCCGATGTGTTGCCGGCGAAAATCACACAGGTTGACCTGCGCGTCGGGGCCGTCCAACACCAGCTTTCCGCCGATCCAGATTTCGCCCGATGTCGGCGGGTTGATCAGACCGACGGCGGTCAGGAACGTCGACTTGCCCGAGCCGCTGGGGCCCAGCAACGCCACCGACTCGCCTTTTTTCACGAGCATGCTGGCGTCGCGCATCGCCACCACCTCGGTATTTCCGCTGCCATAAACTTTGCGCAGCGCGCGGGTTTCGATCGCCGGTTCCATGGACATGCCTTCAACCCATCAAGACCGTGTTGGGCTGGACCCGCAAAGCTTTGACGATTCCCAGCAGGCTGGCCAAAATCGATATCACCAACACCACAACGGCCAATTGAACCAGATCCTCATTGGCCAGGACGACGCGGCGCGGAAAGTAGGGAAACAGCCGAACCCCCAACGTATAAGCCAACACGTATCCCACGACGCCTAGCAACATCGCCTGTTGCAGGATCAAACCCAAGATCACATGGTTTCTGGCGCCGATCAATTTGAGCAAGGCGATCGAATAGATCTTATCGAGCGTCAGCGTGTAGATGATCAGCGCCATGATGATCGCGGCGATAATCGTCAATAAGGCCCGAAACATCCCCAGTTGCCGACGCGCCTTATCGACCATGCCTTCGAGCAGCAGCGACTTCTGCGCCTCGCGGGTGAACACCGAAGTGTCCCCCCAACTGTCGATCAACGCACGCACCTGCTCGACATCGGCGTGCGGCAGCAAGCGGACGATCACGCCGCTCAGCATCGGGGCCGCGACCGCGGGCAGTTCCGACGCTGGCAGCCCCATCCGTTCGCTCAACGCCGGTTCCCGCAGGAAGACATCGCTGGTCTCGCCGCGTTGTGCGCGCGCGGCACGTTCGAGCCGCATCGCTTCACCCGCGAGGTCGAACTGAATCGCCTGTGAATCCCGGACCGTGGTGAACGCCATCCCGTCACCGCCGGAACTCAACATCCCGGAGGTCAGCCCGACGACGGTATAGGTGTCTTTCCCCAACGCGACCGATGCGCCGAGCTCGAGCCCCAATGTCTTGTCGGCGATCAGCTCAAAATGGTTCTGCCGCAATGGCCGGCCGGCGATCAGCGGCAACCACTCCCCCTTATCTTGGGGCCAATTCAGCCCCAGGATCGACATCCGCAACGCTCGCCCTTGGTGCTGTCGCTGGATCGTGTGATAGACGAACTCGCGGGCGGAGGCGACGCCGGGGACAGCCTGCACACGATAGACCAACGTGCTCGGCACTCGTGATATTTCCGCGAACGGACCGCGCGTATTTTTTTGGACGACCCACAAATCGGCACCGATCCGATCGACCAGCAACGTCGCGTCTTCCACCAAGCCGCGATAGATCCCCGCCATCCCCATGACGATCATCAACAACATGCCGATGCCGACCGCGGTGAGCGCGAATCGACCCAGGTTAGCGCGGATATCCTTGAGGGCTAGGTTCATCGTTTGATAACCCGTCGCGAGTCGAGGGTGACTTGCCCCGGGCCGCTGGGCACGACCAATTCGTCGCCCACCTGCAAGCCTTGGATCGCTTCCACCGACTCACGCGCGACCAATCCGATGTCGATCGGTTGCCAGGTCGCGCGGCCGTCCCGATGGATATAGACGCCTGCAATCCCGTCCTGCTTCCGCAAGAATTCTTGCGGAACCAAAACCGCGTCAGGGCGGGTGTCCGTCTGAATGTAGACTTCGGCCCGCTGGCCCACGGCCCAATTCTTGGGCAGATCCAGCACGCGTACCTCGACAACAAACTCCCGCGTTTCGCGATCGGCCTGGCGGCCCAACCGCGCAACTCGCCCGGCATACTCCGTGGCCGACTCCGAGCGAAAGATGACGCGAGCGGGCTGACCTTCGGCGAGCGAAGCCATGGCCGTCTCATCGACCCAGGCGGCGATCCAGAGTTCGTCCGTCGAGACCATGCTCAGGACGGAAGTCCCGGGCACGGCAATGGCCCCCGGGTCGCGATACCGTTCGATGATCAATCCGTCGAAGGGGGCCAGCATTTTCCCATCCGTCAAGCGCGCTTGCTGAAAAGCGAGCGTGCGTTCCGCCAACAGGATCTGCTGCTCCGCTTCGATCATGGCCGCATCCGCCCTGGCGACGCCTGCCGTGGCGACATCCAAGGCCTCCCTGGCCTTGTCCGTTTCCGATTGACTGATCGAATTGGATTTGGCGAGTTCCACCGCCCGTTCGTATTCGCTCCGCGCCTGAATCAGCACCGATTCCGCCTGGTCGCGATCGGCTTTGAAGCGACCGCGGGATGCCTTGGACAATTCGATCGTCGATTCGGCGATCCGCACCTGTTGTGTCAGGTCTTCGTCATCGAGGCGAACGAGCAATTGACCGGCGACGACCCGATCCCCTTGATCGACCAGCACCTCCGCCACGCGGCCCGAGATCCGCGGGCTGATGATCACTTTGGTGCGGGCCTCGAACGTGCCCGTGCCCATCACCTCCGAAGTGATCTCGCCGCGCCGGACCAAGTGGGCCTTGACCTCGACCGGTGAGGAGGTGAAGCGATAGGCAGCGTAGCCGACGATCGCGATCAGCCCGAGCCATTTGGCGGCGAGGTAGATCCGGCGTTTCCATCGAGAAGAAGCTTGAGCGGATGAATCCATGAGCGGGGCGAATGGCGTGGGAAGCTTGCAGTGGCATCGAGACCAAGACCGTTTTGCACTGGGTCCCTGATGGCAGGGCACGATGGCAACGAGCCGTCGCCGCAGCGACTTGGTTGCCGAAACCCGCGCTGCTACGCGACACGCTCGCCCG
>DITY01000045.1:0-4834 GCA_002422955.1 Planctomycetaceae bacterium UBA6172 | reverse complement strand
CAGGGAAGCATGACACCCGAAGAAGCCGCGAAGTGTTGTGGGCCGATGGATGCCCTGCTCGATGCCGAGCTTTTCAAGGCGCTGTCCGACCCCACCCGACTCAAGTTGTTCTCCTGCCTAGCGAAAACCGGGCGGGCCTGCTCGGTCACCGAGTTGACGGAATGCTGTTCGGTCGATTTCTCGGTCGTATCGCGCCATTTGGGGATTCTGGAGCGGGCCGGACTGCTCGCGGTCACCAAGGAAGGGCGGACGGTGTTCTACCGAGTCCGCTATCAACCGCTCGCCGCGACCCTGCGCGCGTTAGCCAGTGCCGTCGACGCCTGCCGCCCTAAAAAGAAAGCCACTCGAGCACGCGATGCGAAGTGAGCCGTGGCCTGCCAACCCCAACCTCGGACAGGCCGCGCGGTGGGCCGTTCCGCCATCCCTCCGATTTCGAATCCCCATGAATGACAACCCGACCATGACGCCGCAGGCGCACCCACCCATCAGCTTTTTCGAGCGGAATCTCACCTATTGGGTGGGACTCTGCATGGCGGCGGGGGTCTTGATCGGCAAGTTCGTCCCGGCGATCCCGGCCTTTCTTTCGCGGTTCGAATACGCCCAGGTGTCGATCCCGATCGCGGTCCTGATCTGGCTGATGATCTACCCGATGATGATGAAGGTCGATTTCGCGAGCATCCGGGACGTGGGCAAGAACCCCAAGGGATTGCTGGTCACTTGGGTGGTGAACTGGTTGATCAAACCCTTCACGATGTTCGGGATCGCGGGCTTCTTTTTCTTTGTCGCCTTCAAAGCCCTGATCCCGGCGGATTTGGCCAAGGATTACTTGGCGGGCGCGATCCTGCTCGGCGCCGCTCCCTGCACGGCGATGGTCTTCGTTTGGAGCCACCTGACCCGAGGCAACGCCGCCTACACGGTCGTTCAAGTGGCCACCAACGACCTGATCATTCTGGTCGCCTTCACGCCGATCGTCGCCCTGCTGTTGGGTGTCAGCGGCGTCAGCATTCCTTGGATGACCCTGTTGCTATCGGTCGTCCTGTTCGTCGTGATTCCCTTGGCCGCTGGCATCTTGACCCGCGTGACGGTGATCAACCGCCGCGGCCTCGACTATTTCAACGAATCGTTTATCCCGAAGTTCAATAACTTCACGATCATCGGCCTGCTCCTGACGTTGGTCCTGATTTTCTCGTTCCAGGGCGAGGTGATCCTGAACAACCCGCTGCATATCCTGCTGATCGCGGTACCCTTGGTGATTCAAACCTTCCTGATTTTCTTCATCGCTTACTTGAGTTGCCAACGGCTGCACTGTCGCCATGACATCGCAGCGCCGGCGGGGATGATCGGCGCGTCCAATTTTTTCGAACTCTCGGTGGCCGTGGCCATCACCCTGTTCGGCCCCTCGTCTCCGGTCGTGCTGGCGACGATCGTGGGCGTCCTGGTCGAAGTTCCCGTGATGCTGGCGCTGGTCAAAATCGCGAACCGGACGAAACACTGGTTCCCCGGGCCTTCGGAGACGCAAATCGCCGCTCATCCTGCGTCCTTGAATGCGGAAACGGTAAGCTAAAGGTTCGACAGGATCGCAACGCGGACGATCACCTCGCCGAGGCGGTTCGATCGCGTCCGATTTCTCTTCCCTTCTCGCGTGTCCGTGAGCCCTCAACTGGAGTCGCACAACCACATCATGAGCAGCCAGGAACACAAAATCTGTTTCGGAAAAATGTTCCCCGACGATCTGCACTTGCGGAACAACAAGGCCAACAAGGGGAAGGTCTTCACCGTCTGGGTCGAGCTGGTTGGCCTGATGAGTCGTGGTGATCGCAAAATCGAAGCGGACATCGAGCAATGGGATGACTGCCAGCAATGCCCCGAGTTCGCGAGCTGTTACAAGCTCTGTCTGGCGAAAGTGACGTTGGAATCGGTCGTCGCCACCCAGTGACCGCGTCCCTTGCGGGCTGCGATCGCGGCGTGCAAATCGACGTGAAGTTGGACAGGGCCCGAGTGGTGCGGTTACTTCTTGGCGGGCTGCGGTCGCTGAGGCTGGTTGTCGGATGAATAATCGTTGCGCTGCGGCAGCTTGGTGAAGGCCGCGGGCGGCGTGACCCCCGCGGCGAGCATGACTTCCTTGATCGCTGCGATCGTCTCGGGCGAGGGGCGAAAGTTACCCGGCCGATGACCTTCGGCGATCATCAACGGCGTCCAACCCCACCGGTTCGGCCGGTTCCAAACCGCGACGTCCGCACCCCGGGCTGCCAGCAGTCGCACGACCTGGGGCCAACTTTGGTAGGCCGCGCCGTGCATGACCGTCTCCCCGTTGTCATCGACGTCATTCACCGACGCGCCCGCTTCCAACAGGAACTCGATCGTCGCCAGCACTTCGGGTTCCGTTCCCGCGGCCTCATCACCGTCCCCCAGCGCCCCAACGCCCGCGGCCGCGAGCAGCGGCGGCGAATGGTCGGCATTCGGGAGCCGCGGATCGGCACCCAGATCCCGCAGCACCTTCAACAACGGCAGGTCCGCGGTCCGGGCCGCCAGCAGAAAAGGCGTGGCACCCTTCGTCGTGAAACGCCCGCGACCCGATGTGCCACGGGTTTGTTGCATGTCAATTCGCGCTCCCGCTGCGACGAGTTTGCTGACGAAATCCAAACTGTTCAGCTTGCCGGAACCGGCGGGCGGGGGATCCCCATCGCCACGAATCGGCTTGCGCAGCCAGGTGACGGCATGCAGCGGCGCGTAACCCGCCGGAGCCGAGTTGGCGTCGGCCCCCGCGTCGAGCAGCGCGGCGGCCAATTCCATATGGCCATTCTCGACCGCTAACAACAACGCGTTGGTCCCGACACCCGAATCCGTCCCTTTGCGGCCGGCCGGTTGCAACCATCCGTTGACATCGGCCCCCGCTCGCAGCAGACGCTGGACCACCGCCGACCGTCCTTCGCGAACCGCGAAGAACAGGGCGTTGAAGCCCGAGCGAACCTCCACGCCGTGATTCGCCCCGGCTTCCAGGAGCAGATCGATGACCTCGTGATTCCCCTCCGCGGCCGCCCACATCAACGCCGTCTGGCCTTGGCGTTCCGTCGCTTCGACGTTCGCGCCTCGCCGCAACAACGCCCGCACCGGTCCGGCGATGCCGGTCCGCGCCGCCGTCATCAAAACGGTTTCTCCGCCCGGCAGTCGCGTTTCCGGATCGGCACCCGCCTCCAGCAGTCGTTCGACGAGTTCGGCGTTCCCATTCGAGCAGGCGAGCGACAAGGGGGTGATCCCGTCGCGGCTGACCACCGTCACCTCGGCGCCGGATTCGATCAGCCGCAGCGCCAACTCGGTCGCATCGTGGTAGACCGCCCAGTGCAGGGCCGTCGTCCCGTCGGGCAAGGCAGCGCTCAGATCCGTTGCCCCCGCGTCGAGAGCCCGGCGAACCGAATCCCAGTTCGCGCGCTCGGCGTGCTTTGCCAGCCCCGCAGGATCCTGCGAACGGGCGGGGAGTAAGTCGGCACCGCAGCACAGCCAGCCGAACGTCCAGCCGATCGCGACGATTCGAAATGCTGCGGACATGGAGCAGGTGTTCCGGTAGGAGGACGAGAGTCGTGTTAGCATCACGACGACAGCGGTTCGAACAGTTCGCCCACCAGCCCGTTGCTATCGGCGAACGCGTCCAACCGAACCCCGACGCGATCCAACAACGTCAAGTGCAAGTTCGCCAGTGGGGTCGGCTGCGCGTAACGGAGGTGACGACCGCCGCGCATCTTGCCGGCAGCCCCGCCCGCGACGAGGATCGGCAGGTTGACGTGATCATGCACGTTCGGGTTGCCCATCCCGCTGCCGTACAAGTACAGCGAATGTTCGAGCAGGTTACCGCTGCCCTCGGGGATCGCCGCCAGCTTTTCGAGAAACTCGGCGAACAGCGAGACGTGAAACCGGTTGATCGTGGCGACCTTGGCCATCTTGTCGGGATCGTTGCCGTGATGGGTCAACGGGTGGTGCGGCTCGTCGATTCCGAGCTCGGGATAGGTCCGGTTGCTGGTCTCACGGGCCAATTGGAACGTGATCACGCGAGTGATATCGCCTTGCAGCGCCAGGGCCTGCAGATCGAACATCAGCCGCGCATGCTCGGCATAGGACGCCGGGACCCCCAGCGGGCGGTCCAGATCGGGCAGCGGGTTCTCGCCGGTCGAGGCTTCCGACTGCTGGATCCGGCGNNCGACTTCTTCAGCCGGTTCAACTCTTCCGTGACCGAGTCGAGCAAACTCGACTTGCGCCGCAGCGCCGCGCGGCGTTCGGCCTCACTGCCACCTTCTCCGAACAGCGTTTCGAAGACGATCCGCGGGTGCGCTTCGGACGGCAACGGGGTGGTGGGCGTCGACCACGAGAGACAATTCTGATAGACGCAGGCGTAACCGTTGTCGCATTGCCCGACGACCGAGAGCAGGTCCATCGACATTTCCAGCGATGGCAACGGGCTGTCGCGGCCGATCTGGTTGGCGGCGATCTGATCGACCGTGGTCCCCAGTTGGTAGTCGGTGCTCTCCGTTCGCTTGGCCGTCGCGGCACTCAGAAAGGCGGCATTCGAAGTCGCATGCGTTCCCGGATAGGCATTCCGCAATTCCAGATTGGTCACCACGCTGACATGTTGCCGCACGTTCGCCAGCGGCTCGAGCGTTGGCGACAGCTGATCCAGCGATTCCGTTCCTGGCGGCGTCCAGCGAGAGATTTCACAGCCCATCGGCATGTAAACGAATCCCAACCGGCGGAGCTGTGCGGGGTTGGCCGGCGTCGCCTCCTGGGCCGTGAGCGCCGGGATCATCGCGTCGAGCAACGGCAGCGAAAGGCTGGTCCCCAAGCC
>DITY01000055.1 GCA_002422955.1 Planctomycetaceae bacterium UBA6172 | reverse complement strand
CGCGGATCACCAAGGTCGCGCCCTGGGTGAACGCCGTATAGATCTCTTCCGCGTGGGCGTCAAAGCTGATCGACGCGAATTGCAGGATCCGATCGCGGGCTTCGATGCCATACTCGCGGACTGCCGCCAAGGTGTAGTTCACCAAAGCGCGGTGCTCGAGCATCACCCCCTTGGGCCGACCGGTCGATCCGGAGGTGTAAATGATGTACGCCAAATCCTCTGGCCTGACCCGCACCGTCGGATTCGTCACCGGATGTGAACTCACCAATTCTTCGTCGGCATCCAACGCGAGCACGCCCTGCATGCCGGAAGGGAGTTCCTTGGCGAGCCCCGCGAGCGTGATCACGAAGCCGACCCGCGCGTCAAGCAGCGTGTAGTGCAGGCGTTCTTCAGGCAACTGCAGGTCGAGCGGCAGATAGGCGCCGCCCGCTTTCAAAACGCCGAGCAAGGCGACGATCAGATCCGCCGATCGCGGCAGTCGTACCGCCACCGGGACATTCCCCGACATCCCGAGACCGAACAGCGCGTGAGCGATCCGATTGGCTCGCTCATTGAGCTGGCGATAGGTCCAGACGCGGTCCCCGTCGATCAACGCGTCGGCATCGGGCGTCCGCGCGACTTGCGCTTCGATTAGCCCATGGATGATGTCCGCGATCGGCATTGTGCCCGCCGTGCCATCACCCAGGGCCAGCAATTCTTGGCTTTCGGCACCGCTGACCAATGGCAACTCGCCAAGGGGCAGGTTCGGTTCCGCGAGCACCTCGCTAAGGATCCTCTGGTACTGCTGGACCATCCGCTCGATCGTTTCGGGAACGAACAGATCGGTGCTAAACGACAGGCTGCCGCGGAACGATCCTTCGCGCTCGGTCAACACCAGGTTCAGTTCGAAATAGGCCGCGGGCCGCGTGGGTCGGTCGTCCAACGGTTCGAATTGCAACTCATCTCGGGAGACCTCCGGCTGGAGGTTGTTTTGCAGTACGAACATCGCCTGGAACAGCGGGTGACGGCTCATGTCGCGGGGCGGATTGACTGCCTCGACGACTTGATCCAGGGTCAGGTCCTGGTGCTCGAAGCCCTCCAGCACCGTGCTCCGCACCTGATTCACCAAGTCGCGGAAACTCAGCTCCGGCGAGAGCTGCGTTCGGAACGCGAGCATGTTGATGAAATAGCCGATCAGCGGCTCGGTCTCAGTTTGCGTGCGATTGGCGACGGGCGAGCCGATGGCAAAATCGGTCTGGCCGCTGAACCGCGCGAGCACCAACTGGAAAGCGGCTAACAGAGTCATGTACGGCGTCGCGCCGACAGCATGACTGAATTCGTTGACGGCGGAACTCAGCTCGGGCGACAGCCGACAGGGACGGAGATCGCCACGCGTCGATCGGATCGCCGGCCGCGGGAGATCCGTTGGCACATCCAGCGGCGGAACGCCCCCGAGTTGCTTGACCCAGTATTGCTGCAGCCGCTGCAGGTACTCACCCTGCAACAACTTCCGCTGCCAAACCGCAAAGTCCGCGTACTGCACTGCCAGTTCTGGCAATGGCGAAGGCGTGCCGCCGCGATAGACGCGATACAGCAGCCCGAATTCACGGGCCAACACGCCGGTCGACCAACCGTCGTGGATGATGTGATGGGTCGTGACCATCACGACGTGTTGATCGATTGCCAAACGCCAGACGCTCACCCCCACGATCGGTCCCTGTTGCAGGTCGATCGGTCGTCGCATCGCGTCTCGCAATTGACGCCGCAATTCAGCATCACGCTGCGTCTCGGGCAGGTCGCTCAAGTCGATCACTCGCAGCGGACGCGGTGCCGGTAGCGCGATCACCTGGAGCAGATGGCCGTCCTGCTCCTGGAACGTGGTCCGCAGGATTTCATGCCGTCGGACGAGTTCATCCAACGCCTGCTGCATTGCCGACAGGTCGAGCGGGCCACTGACCCGCAGCGTCGGATAGGTCGAGTAAGTCGTCCCGTTGGGCTCCAATCGCAACAGGAACCACATCGCTTCCTGGGTCAGCGAAGCGGGCAGCGGTTGATCTCGCGACGTCGGTACGATCGGAGGACGCGAACCGGTGCGCCCCATCGACCGGGCGAACCCGATCCGCTCGACCAGCTCCGCGATCGTCGGTGATTGGAACAATTCGCGGAGCGGGATTTCGGCCTTCATGTCGCGCAGGATCCGCGACACAACCTGAGCCGCCAGCAACGAGTGCCCGCCAAGGTTGAAGAAATTGTCATTCACGCCGACCCGCTCAATCCGCAGGATTTCCTCCCAGATCTCGGCCAACCGCCGCTCGTCCTCGGTACGCGGCGCGGCATAAGGCGTCTGTTCGTCGCGCTGAACTTGCGGGCGAGGCAATGCCTTGTAATCCACCTTGCCGCTGGGCATCAGCGGCATCGCGTCCAACGCCACATAAGCATTGGGGACCATGTAGGTGGGGAGCGATTTCTGCAAGAACTCACGGAGTTCCGCCACCGACACGTCGCCCGCGGCGGGTATGAAATAGGCGATCAATTCCAAATTGCCCGCGTTATCATCGACGGCCGCCACGACCGCCTCGCTCACCCCCGGGAAACTTGTCAGCACCGAGCAGATCTCGCCGAGTTCGATCCGCTGGCCGCGAATCTTGACCTGCTGGTCCAGTCGCGACAGGAACTCGAGATTTCCGTCCGGCAACCAACGGGCGAGGTCTCCGGTCCGGTAGAGCTTCGCGTCGGGATCGGCGACCAGCGGATTCGGCACGAAGCGTTCGGCGGTCAGTTCGGGCCGGTTGAGATACCCGCGAGCGAGCCCCTTGCCACCCAAGTACAGCTCACCCGGAACTCCGATCGGCAACACCTGAAGGTCAGGACCCAGGACGTACGCTTGGTAATTGGCTGCCGGCTTGCCGATGGGTAAGGTCGGGGCCTCGACGCGGCCGTCCCACCTGTACGTGGTGGCGAGGATCGTGGCCTCCGTAGGCCCGTATGCATTGACGTACTCGATCGGCAGGATCGTGGCCGCTCGGAGGATCAGGTCGCTGGGGACCGCTTCGCCACCGACGAAGATCCGCCGCAGCGACTTGCAGTCCGCAAACGAAGGCTCGTCCAGCAACAGCCGCAGAAACGTGGGTACGACGACCACGACCGTGACCCGCTGCTGCTGGATTACTCGCGCTAGGTACCTCGGATCCCTGTGACCGTCCGGCTGTGCCAAGACGAGTCGCCCACCGGCGACGAGCGGCGAGAAGATCTCCCAGACGGAAATGTCAAAACTGATCGGCGCTTTATGCAGCTGGGCTTCGTCGGGCTCCAGCGGATAGTCTTCCTGCATCCACTGGAGGAAGTTGCAGATCGAGCGATGGCTGATCATCGCACCTTTGGGTTTGCCGGTCGAACCGGAGGTGTAAAGCACATACGCGGCGTTGTCAGGGGTCGCCGGCGTAGCGAGTCCGCCCGCGTCCGCCGAGTCGTTGTTCACGTCGTCCGTCTCGGCGGAGTCGATCGTGACCACGCGACCGGCATAGCCCCGCAGCGATTCGACCAACCGTGACTGGGCCAACACCAACGGGATCGGTCCATCGGCCAACATGAACTCGATCCGCTCCGCCGGATAGGTCGGGTCGACAGGGACGTACGCGGCGCCGGCTTTGAGCACCGCCAGCATCCCAACGATCAACTCCTCGGAACGTTCCATGAAAATCCCGACCAACGACTCGGGGCCGATCCCCATCCGTTGCAGACGACGCGCTAATCGATCGGCCCGCGCATCGAGTTCGCGGTAAGTCAGACGGATACTATCCGCGACGACGGCGATCGCATCGGGGGTCCGCCGCGCTTGCGCTTCGAAAAGCTGATGCAAATACTCAGGCCCTTCATATTCGCGGGCCGTATCATTCCAATCCGTCGTCACCGTCCGCAATTCTTCGTCCGAAATCAGCTTCAGCGATTGCACCGGTTGGTCGGGATTCGCGATCGCGGCTTCGACCAACACCTGCAAATGCTCCAGCAGCCCACGGGCGGTCTGCGGCAAAAACAGGTCGACGTTGTACTCCAATAAGAACCGCAGCCTCCCATCCACCTCGCGGACCAGCAGCGACAGGTCCCACTTGGCCGTTTCGGATGAGAGCTTGATCGGCGAGATCCGCAGGCCGGGGAGATCGAGCGTCGGGCGAGGGTCGTTTTGATAGACGAAGGAGGCGTCAAACAGCGGACTGCGGCTCGGATCGCGAGGCGGATTGAGCTCCTCGACCAACTTCTCGAACGGCAATTCCTGGTGCTCCATCGCCTCCATCACGCGCTGGCGGACTTCGCGAATCAGTTCACGAAATGTCATCTCGCCGGTCAACGGGGAGCGTAGGACCAGCGTGTTGACGAAGAACCCGATCAGCGATTCGGTGTCGCGTTGCAGCCGGCCCGAAACGGCGGTGCCGACCGCGAAATCCGTTTGGCCGCTATGTCGCGCCAAGAGCGCCTGATACGCGGCCAACAGCGTCATGAACAGCGTCGCACGCTCTTCCCGAGCCAAGCGTCGCGCCGACTCCGCCAATTCAGGGGGCCAGACTCGGGATTCGATTGCACCGCTATGCCGCTGACGAACGGGCCGCGGAAAATCGGTCGGCAAATCGAGCGACGGGACCCCGTGGAGTCGGTTCCGCCAATAAGCCACCGCCCGCCGCAAAGTTTCGCCGCTGAGCTGCTGCCGCTGCCGCAACGCGTACTCACCATATCGGATGCTAAGTGAAGGTAACGTCAGGGGCTGGTTGGCGCACAGGGCCTGATAGGTCGCAATGAACTCTCGCATCGCCACGCTCATCGACCAGGCGTCCGAGACGATGTGATGCATCACGAACACCAGCAAATGATCCTCCGGCCCCAGGCGGAACAGCGTGGCGCGGAACAGCGGCCCCTCGGCGAGGCGGAATGGCCGAGTCGCCTCTTCACGTGCGCGCCGCAGCACTTCGTCCTCGGAATCCGTCCCGCTGATATCGATCACCGCCAGCGATACCCGATCGTCCGTATCGACCACTTGCTCCGGCTCGCCATCCACCCCCTCGAACCGCGTCCGCATGGCATCGTGACGCCGCACGAGCGACTGCAGGGCCCGCTCGAGCAAGTCGACATGCAATCGTCCACCCAGTCGTACCGCCAGTGGCATGTTGTAGACGGCATTACCGGGATCGAACTGATCCAACAACCACATCCGACGCTGACCGAACGACGTCGGAAACCGCTGCGCGTGCTGAACCTGACGCTCCAGGAGTTTGCGTAGCAGTTGGCGGCGTTGGTCAGGGGTCAGGTCAGTCGTCATCGGTTGCTTTCTTTCGTCGCGGTACTGCGTGGCAGCTGGCGGAGGTGGTCAGGGATCAGGGAGGCGAAGTTAATCGGCGGCTGAGTCATCGGCTCGCGTTGCCCCCATCGACCACCTGCATGAGTAGCCGCTCCACCTCCTGGTCGCTGAGTTGGTCCAAGTTGGCGAGCAACTCCCTCGCGTCCTGGACCTGATTCGAGATCTCTGCCACAACGGCATCCACGACCGGCTCCGTTCCCTTCGGCGGTGGTAAATCGTCATAGCCGAACTCCGCGGCCAACGCGCGGGCGGGACCGCCGAGAAAATCGCCGGTCAGATGCTCGCGCCAGGCGTTCGCGACCTTCGGATCGATCGCCTTGTGCTTGACCAAAAATTTCTGGTCCCCGTGCATCCGGTCCTGACTGACCACGCCGTCGACCATCTTCCTTTCGGGATGGTCATAGGGGTAAATCATCTCCGACTGATAATCCAAGCCGAGGAAGTCGCAGACGCCGCGCATCGTAGCCTCGGGACGTCCGACGGCATCCTCGAACCGCACCCGATGCGTGCGCGCGGCCGGGACCTTCTCGAACAGTTTGAGGATGTTCTGATGACTGACGACCCAAACCAGCTCCGCGATCTGCCGTGGCGAGAACGGGATCGGCTCGTCAACCTTGAAGCGGATCTGAAACGCCTCGTGCATGTTGTAGTCGGTGTACGAGCGAATCATGCCACAGGGGTGACGGAGCAAGTGCAGGTACAGCGGCTCGTCGAACAGCTCTTCGGCCCGTTCCAGGAACTGCAGTCGGCCGGCGTAGCTCGGCGTTTTGTCGACCAGGATGCGATCGCCCAAGTGCTCTTGGAACTCGCGGTATACCTCCTGAATCGGCGTCCCGTTTTGCTCCCAGTCCTGCATCCGCTGGCGCGCCGCCTCGACGCTGCAACCGTGAGTTTCCATCACGGTCCGCACCAAGCCCTCGAGCCATTGGCCGGGGACGTTGGCATACTCGTCACGGCGATCGGTCAGGGTGTTGAAGCAGAGCAGCTCGAGTTCGGGAGGGGAGAACAAGCGGTCGTGACCGGCGAGCATCACGCGGAACAGCGTCGAACCGCTGCGGGGCGGCGACAAGAGGAACACGGCGCGACGATTCTTCTTGCGAATCGGATAGTTGATCGGCTTGATCGGGGCCAACATGTCGACCAAGCGACGGACGTCGAGCACTTCTTGCTCCCCGACCTCCGCGAGCGGCTCATCGACTTCCTGCTGGCCGACATTCGGCTCGTCGGGATGCAGCCTCAAGACCGCTTCGGCGAAATGACTCCGCAGATATCCCGCCAAGTCGTCGATCGTCTGGGATTGGAACAACACGTAGCCCAGCACGACTTCGCCCAAGCGATCCTGCAGCGAGTTGTGCAACATCATCGCCTGCAACGAATCGCCACCGAGCTCGAAGAAGTTGTCGTGCATCCCGACGCGATCGATACGCAGGATCTCGGACCAAGCGTCGGCCAAGGTCTGTTCCAGCGGCGTGCGAGGGGCGACGTAGGGCGTATTCAGATCGGGCCGCGTCTGGAGCGGTTGGCTTTCATCGGGCATCAGACCGGCGAGCGGCGAGCCCATGGTGATGCCCGCCGCCAGACCCGTTGGTGCCGGCTGACTGATCGACGCCAGCGGGCCGAAGACCGGCTTGGACGCAAAGCCAGGCTGAGCTTGGATCTCCTGAGGGTTGACCCACAACCGCTGCCGTTGCCAAGGGTAGGTCGGTATGCGGACGCATCGCTCGGCCGGCTTGAGGATCTCCTGCCACCGCAATTCCGCGCCCAACGCATGGAGCAGGGCGAGTGAATTGCGGAGTGGTTGATCACTCCCTCGCGAAGCTTCATCGAGTTGGCGGGTCGGTTGATCGATCGGTTGACAGCGCGACTCGGGATTGACCCCGAGCGTGACGTCGACCCCGCGTTTCTTCAACTCGGCGATTGCGGGTTCAGTGATCTGGGTGGCTTCGCGCTGCCGCCATCGCGACGCTTCGCCGCTCAGCCCTTTGAGCTGGCGGCCATCGACAGCGGAAAACAATGGGATCGTCGCTTCCTGAGTAGTCACAGTTGACACCAAAGCGGTCTCCTGGCCGCGACCGATCGCGACAGCGATGCCGATCGCATCCGTGGCGTTCAAGACGCCAGCTGCCACCGCCCCAGCCAATTCGCCAATCCCGCTGAAGATCACCGCCTGAGGCTCGATTCCCGCACGACGCCACCAATCGGCCAACGCGATTTGGATTGCCGTCACAGCGGGTAACGCCCGCGCGGGATCATCCCAGGAAGCAGATTCGGCGAGCATCGTCGCCAAGTTCCAACCCGCGGTGGCCTGCAGCGCCTGATCGGCTTGATCGATGCTCGAACCCAATCGACGTACCAGACCCGCAAGATGTTGGTGAGCCGCTCGCCAAGGCCGCAGGTCACCGTCGTACAGGACCGCGACTTTCAAATCGCGGCCAAACGGCTGACGGCCGGTGAGCAGGTTGGGCGATGTGGCGCCGGCGAGATACTGACGCAAGGTCGCGGCCGCTTCGGGGGCCGAATCGGCGAGGACGGTCATCCGGCAGGCGTGATGATCGCGTCGAACCGCGGCCGTGTAACAGACGTCGCGNNGCGAACTGCTCCGCCTGCGCCCGCAGCGCCTTGTCGGTACGGGCCGACAAGGTCAACAGCGTCAGCCCCTGCGTGGTCGCGGCGTCGTCACCGGCCGTGACGGCTGCCGCGGCAGGGGCGTCTTGCAACACGACATGCGCGTTGCTGCCGCCGAAGCCAAAGGCGCTCACGCCCGCACAGCGCAACGTGGCTGGAGCCGGCCAGGGCTCGAGACCTTGCTGGACTTTGATCCGCAACTGATCGAAGGGAATCTCGGGGTTGGGCTTCTCGAAGTTCAACGTCGCGGGGAACTGCTGATGCCGCATCGCCAGCGCCACCTTCATCAAACTCGCGATACCCGAAGCCGCTTCCAGATGCCCGATGTTCGTTTTGACCGAGCCGATCGCCAGCACCTTGCCAGCCGGTTGGGCCTGGCCGACGACGGCACCGAGCGCTGACGCTTCGATGGCATCCCCCATCCGCGTCCCGGTCCCCTGAGTTTCGACGTACTGGATATCAGACGGCGCGAGTTTCGCCGCCGCGCAGGCCTGGCGGAGCACTCGTTCCTGCGCCTGCCGGCTGGGCGCGGTCAGTCCGTTGCTGAAGCCGTTCTGATTAACCGCCGAGCCCCGAATCACCGCGTAGATCGGATCGCGATCGCGAATCGCCAAGGCCAACGGCTTGAGGACCACGACGCCGGCCCCTTCGCCGCGAACGTATCCGGTGGCGGAAGCGTCGAAGGCATGGATCCGACCGTCGGCCGCCGAGAATCCCGCCTTGGTCAAGTTCACTGTCGCCAGCGGTGACAGGATCATGTTCACGCCGCCAGCGAGCGCCAATTCGGACTCGCCGTTTCGCAAACTTTGGCAAGCCAAATGGACAGCGACCAAAGCCGACGAGCAGGCGGTGTCGATCGCGACGCTGGGGGCGGAAAAGTCGAAACTGAACGAGATCCGATTGGCCGCGATGCAGGGCGCGGTCCCGGTGCCGACGAAGGCATCGGTCAGCGACAGGTCGGTCGACTGCAGGATGCCGTATTCGCTGTGACCGATCCCGATGAACACCCCGGTCTTCGATCCGCGCAGCGACGATGGCGGCAAACCGGCATCCTCCAGCGCTTCCCAGCTGAGCTCCAGGAGGATTCGTTGCTGCGGGTCGACGCGAGACGCTTCGCGATCGGAAATGCCAAAGAAATGATTGTCGAAATACTCGATACCGTCGATGAAACCGCCCCAGCGGGTGTTCATCTTGCCGGGAGCCTGCGGATCGGAATCGTAGAACTCGTCGACGTCCCAGCGTTCGGCCGGGATCTCGCGAACCGCATTCACACCGTCGCGGAGCAACTGCCAGAAGGCCTCAGGGTCGTCCGCGCCGCCGGGGAACCGGCAGGCCATGCCGACGATCGCGATCGGCTCCGTCTGGCGCCGTTGCAAGGCGTCCAAACGGTCCTGCGTTTCCTTGAGCGCGAACATCGCCCGCTGCAGGGGCGACAACTGTTCCAGCCGCTGATCAATCTTCGTCATCGGTTCGGCAACTTGTCTGTGCTATTCGGATCAAAGGGGGCGCGACTAACGGCGCGATTCCTGGTTGGCGACATCGCCGCTCGACGCGGAGGGTCCGACCAGTGACTGCGACGGGTCATCGGTAGCCAACCGATCGAGCTGCGCCATAACGAGCGCATCGATTTCTTCGTCCGACATCGACTCGACATTGTCCAACGTCTGTTCGCGGATCGCGTCCTCGTTCGACGCTTCCACACCGTCGGTCGGGGCGACCGTCGCCGCGCCGACTTCCAGATGCAACAAATCCTTGACGACAAAGCCGGCCAGACTTTCGAGCGTCGGGTAATCGAATAACAGCGTGGGGTTCAAATGGCTGCCGATCGCTCGGGCCACCCGGTTGCAGAACTCGACACCGGTCAGCGAGTCGAAACCCAACTCGTTGAGCGGACGCCGCGCATCGGGCAGTTGGGACTCGTCCATCGCCAACACCTGGGCCGCCTGTTGACGGAAGAAGTTGGTGGCCAATTCGAGCCGCTCGCCAGGGGTCACTTCTTTCAGCTTTTCCAACAGGACCGGCGGGCCGCTGGCTTGCTGGCCGCCGCCCGCGGCGCGGGCTTGCCGCGCCATTTCGCTGAGCCATGCCGGTTCGGCACCGGCCGGGATCCGCGCGAAAAACTTGCCCCAGTTCACGGGCAGCACGCCTACCTGAACGGAGTCATCCGCGAGCAGTTCTTCGAGCGTGTGCAGGCCGCGATCGAGGTCGATCCAACCGATGCCCGCCTCGGACCAACGATTGCCTTGGCTGTCCTTCAACCGCGCGGCCATACCGACCTCGGCCCACGACCCCCAGTTGATGCTCAGGCCAGGCCGATGCTCCGCCCGCCGCTGGTGCGCCAAGCCGTCCAAGAAAGCATTCGCGGCCGCATAATTACCTTGTCCCGGCGAGCCCAACAGCGAAGCGGCCGAGGAGAACAACACGAAGTGATCCAGCGGCAGGTCCGCGGTCAGTTCGTGCAGGTGCCACGCGCCCATGACTTTGGCCGCCATCACGCGGTCGAATCGTTCCCGCGTCTGTTCACGCAACACGCCGTCATCCAGGACGCCCGCGAGATGGAAAATGCCTCGCAACGGCGGCATTTCCTGCCCGACCGCCGAGAGCAATTCGGCAACCGCGTCGCGGCTCGACACGTCGCAGCCCCGGACCGAAACTCGGACTCCCGCCCGATCCATTTCCTGAACCCAGGTGGTGACTTCCTCCGACGGCGCCGAGCGGCCGACCAGGACCAAATGCCGGGCACCGTGGCGGGTCAGCCACTTCGCCAACTGCAGCCCCAGTCCACCCAAACCGCCGGTCACCAGATAACTGCCGTCCTCACGCAACCAGAAGGTCTCGTTGGCACCCTGCACGTGTTCCGCTTCGATCACGACCTTGCCGATGTGTTCCGCGCGGGCCATGTGTCGGAAGGCCTCGACGATCCGCCGCAGGGGATACTTCCGCAGCGGCAACGGCTCCAAACTGCCATCTTCGAATTGGGGCATGACTTCCTGCATCAGCCCCTGAACCGTCGAGGCCTCCTCGGCCATCATCCGGTCCAGCGCGATCGCATGGAACGTCAAACCCGGGCGGAACGCGTCGACCCGCGGCTGGTCCCAAAGATCGGTCTTGCCCAATTCCAGGAACCGCCCGCCGGGCCGCAGCACCGACAGGCTGGTGCCGATCGTTTCTCCGGTCAACGAGTTCAAGACCAAGTCGATCCCTTCGCCGTCCGTCACGCTCAGGATCTGTTCCGCGAAGTCCAGCGACCGCGAATCCATCACATGTTCGATTCCGAGCGACTGGAGGTATTCGCGTTTCCGCGGGCTCCCCGCCGTCGCAAAGATTTCCGCGCCGACTTGCTGGGCCAATTGGATGGCCGCCAACCCGACACCGCCCGACGCGGCATGGATCAGGACGCGGTCTCCCGCCTTCATCCGTCCCAAGGTGCAGAGGGCGTAATAGGCGGACAGGAAACAGATCGGGATCGTCGCGCCTTGCTCCATGCTCATCGACTTGGGCAACGGAGCGACGAACTCGGCCAGCGTCAAGACGTAGGTG
The DNA here is from genome assembly GCA_002422955.1 of Planctomycetaceae bacterium UBA6172. GTDB lineage: Bacteria > Planctomycetota > Planctomycetia > Pirellulales > Pirellulaceae > UBA6163. Next base: position 10,035 of record DITY01000055.1, on the reverse strand, counting down.
GAGAAGCTTGCCGGCGCCAGCGCCAACACGGCGTCACCCGGTTTGACATGCGTCACCCCTTCGCCGACCGCGACCACCTCACCGGCGCACTCGCCGCCCAAGGGGCCGGGATCGCCGGGATAGAGATCGAGGACGTTCAGGACGTCGCGGAAGTTCAAACCAGTCGCGCGAACTTCGATTTCGACTTCGCCCGGTCCGGGGGTGCCGCGGGGCACCGCCCGCAACTCGACCGCGTCGAGTTGCCCGCGCGAGATGATCTCCAACCGGTGCGGCTCGCCACGCGGAATTCGCAGCTCGTTCGCCTTGCCCTGATGAGCCGGTCGCAATCGCGCCACCCAGCGGTCTCCGGCGCGAAGCGCTACTTGATCCTCGCGGCCCGCGAAGCAGATTTCCTCCGCTAGTTGGTCGGCTTCGTTCGTGTTTCGCTCGCGATCACGGTCGAGATCGATCCGTGTGCAGGCCAACTCCGGGTGTTCGGCGGCGATCACGCGTGCCAAACCCCAGACCGGCGATTGGGCGAGCGTTACCGCCGCATTGCCGGAGTCGGCGACGGCTTGCGCGCCGCGGGTCACCAACCAGATTCGTGGCGGGTGCGCCGAAGGGGTCTCCGCCGCCGCTTGGACGACATCCAGCACCCCACCCCAGCCGTGGCTCCGCGCCGCGTCGAAGTCAGGCTGGGCATCGCCCTGCACATCCAACCCCGTCAAGTAAACGATCCCTCGAGCCGGTGAGGAACGATCGGCCAAGAAGCCACGAACCGTCGCCCGTCGCGTTTCGTCATCGACACCAGCTGGCGAGACGACTTGGCAGCTCTGCGACTTCATCTCCAGACGTTGAGCCAAAGAGCGTCCCAAACCGTCTTGCGAATCGAATACCAACCACCGCCCTGGTTCAGACGCCAGAGGGTCGCTCGCGTTATCCAAGGATTGCTTCTGCCAAACCAATTCGTAGGTCCACTCCTGGACCGGTTCCGCGACCAAGCGGGCCAGCCAGTCACGGGGCACGCGTCGCAATCGCAGCCCTTCCACTTCCATCAGCACGCGGCCTTCGGCATCGGTCACGGTCAAATCGCCTACGGCGACATCGCGTTCCAACGAAGTCAAGCTGGCCAACATCCAGGCTGCTTGGTCGAGCGCTGCGTGGATTTTCAAGCCACCAATCGACATCGGCACGTAGGCGTCGATCCCTGAACCGGCACCCGGCAGGATCGAACCGACGAGTTGGAAGGCGCTGTCCAGCAATCCGGGATGCAGGTGATAGCCAGCGGCATGATCGCTGTCCTGGACGCCGCGGACTTGCCCCAACGCCGTCTGCTCGTGCAACCAGTGCATCGGAACCCAGCGGAAAGACGGTCCGTATTCCAAACCCGACTTACGCTGCGCCTCCAAGTGCCACTCTTCGTCAAACGGAGCATCCGTGAACAGGGCCTGCTGAGAAACCAAATCGAGCGCTGACGGCAGCGTCTCAGCCGGCGCGGCCAGCCGACCCGACGCGTGGGTGGTGAAGCTCGCTTGGTCCTCGGCATCGTCGTTGCTCCAGCTCACCACCTTGAACGTGGCCGCCGAATCCCCTTCGGGGCTCAGGATTGTCTGGACCGTTTTCGGGCGGTTGTCCAACAGCAGCGGTTCGATCAGCGAAACCTCGCTCACGTCCCAAGGTCGGTCATGGATCACGGCCGAGGCGGCCAAGGCCATCTCCAGATAGGCGGCACCTGGCATGATCACCACGCCCTGGATCTTGTGGTCCGAAAGGATCGCGGGCCGTTTGGCATCGAGCTGCGATTCGAACACGTGGTCAGCGACGGCCGCCTTCACGCGGCGTCCCAACAGCGGATGGAGCGACGGTCCGCCGCGATGACTCAACGTCACGGCATGCACACCCTGTTCGGCCGATTTTGCCCAGTAGCGCTTTCGCTGAAACGGATAAGTCGGCAGGTCGACCCGTCGCCGCGAATAGTCCTTGTCGAAACCCTTCCAGTCGACCGGTGCACCCGCCACATACAGGTCGGCCAAGCTTTCCAACAGCGTCTGCCAGTCGTCTCGCCCAGGACGGAGCGAGGGCAACCAGTGCAGCGAGCCCTGCGCCAGGCAACGCTGTCCCATCCCGATCAACGTCGGACTCGGACCGATCTCCAAAAATACGTCACAGCCGAGTTCGGCCAGCGTCTGCATGCCCGCCGCGAACTGGACCGGTGACCGTGCATGCCGGACCCAATATTCGGGATCGGCGAAAGTCTGTTCGTCGGCCACACGCCCCGTCAGGTTCGAGACCAAGGGGATCTGCGGCGCTCGCGACGGAATCGCGGACGCGAAGCTGCCCAGTGGAACCAAGATCGGGTCGAGCAGGGAGGAATGGAACGCGTGCGACGTCGTCAGCGGTTTGGAGTTCACCCCTTCGGCTGCGAAGGCGGCCAGCACGGCACGAACGGCGGGCTCGGCACCGGAAATCACGACGCTTTCGGGGCCGTTGTACGCGGCGACGCAAACCTCGGCCCCCGACCGCCGCAGAAACTCGCCGACCCGCTCGGGCGTGGCGAAGACCGCAGCCATCAGGCCACCCTCGGGAAGCGATTGCATCAGCCGCGCCCGCTCGGCGATCAGCTTCAGACCGTCTTCCAAGTCGTAGACACCGGCGATGCAAGCGGCGGCGAACTCGCCGACGCTATGACCCATCACCGCCACCGGCTCAATGCCCCAGCCACGCCACATTTCGGCGAGCGAGTATTCCACCGCGAACATCACCGGTTGGGTGTACCCGGTTTGATCCAGCAGCGTTCCTGCCGCCGGGTCGAGCAACGATTTCAGCGGCCGATCGAGGATCCGATCGAGGATCTCCGCGCAGCGATCCAGCGCCGCTCGGAACGTCGGCTGAGTCGCATACAACTCGTGCGCCATCCCGGCGTACTGAGCCCCTTGGCCCGTGAACAGGAAGGCGACTCGCGGTTCTCGCTGATGTTCCACGACCCCCTGCCGAACGCCCGCGGGCAACGGGTCCGCCGAGACCGCGCGGAGCTTCGCGATCGCCGTCGCCGGAGAATCCGCAACGATCGCCGCGCGATGGGCAAAGTGCGTACGGCCGACGTTGGCGGTGAACGCCAGATCGGCGAGCGAAGAGTCGGGTTGGGCCTGTAAGAAATTAGCGTAGCTGTCGGCCAACTGGGTGAGCGCTTCCTCGGATCGGGCGGAAAGCGTCAGCAGCTGGCGGGGCCGCTCGAGCATGCTCTGGTCACGAATCTCTTCCGTGCCCTGCGGCGCCTCTTCCAAAATGACGTGTGCGTTCGTCCCCCCAAAGCCGAATGAACTGACCCCGGCGCGGCGCGGCCCGTCGCTGGGCCAGTCTCGCAATTCGGTGGGGATCACGATCGGCGACTGTTCGACCGCCAACAGCGGGTTCAGGTTATGCAGGTGGAGATGCGGCGGAATCTGCTTGTGCCGCAGCATCAGGATGATCTTGATCAGACCCGCGATCCCGGCCGCGCTTTCGAGGTGCCCGATGTTGGTCTTGACGGAACTCAGAATCAGTGGCGAAGTCGCGGGCCGGTCGCTGCACAGCACCGCCATCAACGCTTCGATCTCGATCGGATCGCCCAGCCGTGTTCCCGTGCCGTGCGCTTCGATATATTGGATGTCCTGAGGGGCCAAGCCGGCGTCCTGCAGGGCGGCGCGCAACACCGCCTCTTGCACCGGACCGTTGGGGGCGGACAAACCGTTGCTTCGCCCGTCATGATTGACCGCCGTGCCGCGAACGACCGCCAGAATGCGGTCCCCTTGCGCGACCGCGTCCCGCAATCGCTTCAGCACGATCACGCCGCAACCCTCGCCGCGAACATAACCGTCAGCGGACGCGTCGAACGCCTTGCAACGGCCATCCGGCGCCATCATGTGCGCCTTGCTCAGCGCGATCGTCATCGCCGGGCCGAGCATCAAGTTGACGCCGGCGACCAACGACATGTCCGACTCGCCGCTGCGCAAGCTTCGGCAGGCCAAGTTCACGGTTACCAACGAAGAAGAGCAGGCCGTGTCCAAGGCGATGCTCGGGCCGCGCAGGTTCAGCACATACGACAACCGGTTCGCCAAGACGGCATGGCTGCTGCCGGTACCCGAAAAGACGTCCATATCCGCCAAGTCGCGGGCTTGCAAAAACGCGTAATCATTGCCGATCACGCCGACGTAGACGCCGGTCCGGGTTTCGGCCAAGGAAGCCGGCGGAATCCCCGCGTTCTCGAGCGCCTCCCAAGCCACCTCCAACAGCACCCGGTGCTGCGGGTCGACGCGGACCGCCTCGCGTGGCGAAATCCCGAAGAAGTCGGCGTCAAATTCGTCGACACGATCGAGAAAACCGCCCCGACGGGTGTTCATTTTTCCCGGGGCCGAGACGTCGGCGTCGTAATACTCGTCCAAGCTCCAGCGATCACTGGGAATTTCCCGAATCGCATCGACGCCATTCTGCAGGTTCGACCAGTACTCGTCCGGATTGCGTGCCCCCGGAAAACGACACCCCATCCCGACGATGGCGATCGGTTCCGATCGCGCTCGCTCGTACGCGGCTAACTTGGCCTGGGCCTGTTTTAACAGGTAGACCGCATTTTGAAGGGGCGTTAAGATATCAGATGAACCGTCAATCGCCATTCTAGCGGGATCCCGTAAGCTGCATTCCAAGAAGCAATTCCAACGCCGCAGGGAAATCCAGCAGGGACGTCCGGCAATGAGCCGATGCCTCCCAACCCCCTGCGTTTGGCACGCGGCTCTTCGAGCGGCGCGTTTCAATGAAGAATGTGTCAGCGCGACAAATGTCTTGCTTCGAGCCTGCTGCCCCCTGCCGAGCCCCAGACACTGTAAGATAGTCAAGGCTTAGCGATCTGGCAATTTAAATGGCGGGTTTGAAGGCCGATCCGAGGTCGTTGGAATGCTACAACCGGAGCAATCCAAATCGTCGGCAAAGCCCTGAGGTCGCCTGGAACAGAAAAGCCGCAGGCCGCATCAGTCGCCTGGCTTTAGACCTCGCGGGGCTGCTGAGTCATCGAGGCCATGATGAACGCGTTCAAGTCCTCTTCGCTCAGCCCTTGGACCTCGCGAAGCAACGAATCCGGATCGACGTCGGGATTCATCAAGCTGATCGTGGAACTGACCGCTGGTTGATGCTCGGAGGCGGTCGGTTTGCCTGCCGGCTTGGCCAACCAATTCGCCAAACAGGAGATGCTCGGGTAATTGTAGATCGCGGTCGGCGAGAGCTGGCGTCCAAGCCAGTCCTGCAAATCGGCTGCGACTTCGACCGCGTCGAGCGACCCCATCCCCATTTCCAGGAAGGGCTTGTCGACGTCAATCTGCGACCCGGTCAGGCAGAGTCGCTCGGCGATGCGTTTCAGCAACCATCGCTCGATCTCTTTTGCCGTCGGTTGATGAGCGAGCTGAGGATGCCCATTCGCGGTTGGCGAGGGGACTTCGCTGCGGACTTCCGCCGTCCAGCGAGCCTGCGTTTCCAACTGGTCGAGCAAATAGAACTCGCGGCAAGCCGCCCGGCGACGTTTGCCGCTGGTGGTCTTGGGAACCATCCCGGCTTTCGTCAGCACGATCGAATGGATTTCGACTTCAAAATTCGCCGCGATGGCCTGGCGGACGGCCTGGCAGGCGGCAGGACCGTCTAGCCCGCGGCTCCGCGGGTCGACCTCTTGGACGACGACCAAACGCTCTTCCTGTTCCACTTCCACCGAAAAGGCGGCGCAGTGGCCGGCGCGGAAGTTGGCGTCCGCGTGTTCGACGACGTACTCGATGTCTTCCGGATAGTAATTTCGCCCTCGGACGACGATCAAATCTTTCAATCGACCGGTCACGAAGATTTGACCGTCGCGTGAAAAACCGAGGTCACCCGTCCGCAAGAACTCGCCCTCGTTACCCTCGGCCAAGCGGGCTCCAAAGACTCTGGCGGTTGCCTCCGGATTTTCGTAGTAACCGCTCGACACGCTTTTTCCCTGAACCCAGATCTCGCCCACTCGTCCGTCGGGGCAGGGCCTACCTAGTTGGGGATCGACAATCACCACCCGCTGCCCAGCCAACGCCTTCCCACAACCGACAAAGCTAACGGCATTCTTGGCGTCCCGCGGCACGTCCTCGACCACGTGCTCAGCCAGGCAGCCGGCATCGAGGTGAACGACCGTGGGAACCGCTCCGCAAGGTCCGCCCGTTGCCATCAACGTAGCCTCGGCCAACCCGTAGCAGGGAAAAAAGCTCTCGGTGCGGAAGCCACAGGCCGCGAACCCGGCGGAAAATCGCTGCAACGTCTGAGGCCGAATCCGCTCCGCCCCCGTGAACGCAACCTTCCAACTGCTCAGGTCCAAACCATCCCGCTCCGCCTGGGTGATTTTCTTGGTGCACAACCCATAGGCGAAATCGGGACCACCGCTGATCGTGGCTCGCAGCCGGGAAATGGTCTCCAGCCACAGCGCGGGACGCTGCAGAAACGCCGCCGGTGCGAGCAACGTGCTGGTGCCGCCGCAGAACATCGGCTGAACGACGCCACCGATCAGCCCCATGTCATGGTGCAACGGCAGCCAAAACACGGCACTGCTATCGTCCGACGTGCCGAAGGCCTGTTGGATCAGCCCCGCGTTGGACAACACATTCTCATGGCTGAGCACGACACCTTTGGGATCCGAGGTCGAGCCCGATGTGAATTGCAGAAACGCGGTGTCCTCGCCACTGACTTGGGGATCGCACCAGTCGCCGAGCCGCTGCGTCGGAATTCGGTCCGAGGCGAGCCATGTCAGCCCCAACCGCTGTGACAATTCCGCCGCGGTCGTCGCCCCGGCTTCCTCGCGGTCCGCCGACCCGAGCACCAGCGCGGGCTTCGCCGCGGCGCAGATCGACTGCACCGCCGTGATCGGCCGCCTTCGCCCCGGCTGAGAAATCGGTACCGCCACCACCCCGGCAAACAGGCAGCCAAAGAACGCTTCGACAAAGTCCAAACCGGAGGGGAACGCCAACAATACCCGAGCCCCCGGGTCGACCCGGGACTGCAATTCTGCGGCAATCGCCATCGCCCGATCGCGCAAACCGCAATAACTCAACTCGACGTCTTCACGCCCAGCGCCCGAGATGAAACGGAACGCGACCTTATCCCCCAACACTGTCGCCTGCTGTTGCAGCACGGCGACCATGTGAGAGCCAAGGATTGGTTCAGCCGTGCCTCCCTGCGGAGGACGTTGATTGGCAAGGATTGGGCTCATGTCGCGCAGGGTCGCATGGTGAGTGACTGCACGGCCGGTCCGAACTCGGTGGCCCAAGGCTAAATTGGGGGTAAGTGGCGGAACAAAGCCAACATGACGATGCCGCAATAGCTTAATCACAGTCCGGCAGTTTGGGAAGACTGCGTCAAATGTGACGTAGAATCTGGGCAAATGAAAGGCAAGGGGGCATTTTCGCCCGGCAGTGGGATTGACAGCGATTTCCGCCGCCTTTGACAACGGAAAACTAACGGACCATTGCCGAATGAACACCCGTTGGGGGGCGACAGCTACCGACGCGGTGATCGATCATCGGCAATCGATCGCGCAACGCACCAGCTTACCGAACCGAGGCCTCCGCTCGCCCGACCCTCCGGTACACTGAATTTACCTCTTCGAACCACGAGCGACTGCATGACACTGCTGTATTACGACCCGATTTTCATGGAACACCAGACCGGCGAACATCCGGAACGACCGGCGCGGCTGTTGTCGGTCGTCCGGTATTTGAGCTTCACGGGGCTCGATTCGGCTTGCGCTCGCCCCGCCTGGGAACCGGCTTCCGTCGAACAACTCGGCTACGTCCACACGGCCGATCACATCGAACTGGTTCGCGGCGTCGCCGCGGCGGGCGGGGGGCATCTGGACGGCGACACGGTCGTCAGTAAACGGTCGTTCGACGTTGCCCGGATGACGGCCGGCGCGGTTTGCGATGCCGTCCGCCGCGTTCTAGCCGGCGAGGACCACACCGCCTTCTGCCTGGGCCGCCCGCCTGGGCACCACGCTACGGCCGATCTGGCGATGGGGTTTTGTCTGTTCAACAACGTTGCCGTCGGCGCCCGGACGGCGATCCGCGAGTGCGGCATCGAACGCGTCTTGATCATCGATTTCGACGTTCATCACGGCAACGGAACCCAAGCGATCTTCTGGGAGGATCCCCAGGTCGGCTTCTATTCGATGCACCGCTCCGCGTTCTATCCGGGGACCGGAGCGGCCGACGAGTGCGGCGGTGGTGCGGGGCTGAGCTCGACCCTGAACGTACCAGTCAGCTTTGGCACACCGCCGGCGGAACAACTCGATACCTTCTCGCATACGCTACGTCGCTTCGCCGACCACATCCGCCCGCAACTTGTGATGGTGAGCGCCGGCTTCGACGCTCACAAGGACGACCCGATCGGCTCGCTGGGGCTAGTCACCGACGACTTTCGCAAGTTGACTCGGATCATCTTGGAGATCGCCGCCCAATACGCGGACGGGCGTGTGGTCAGCGTGCTCGAAGGGGGCTACAACGCCGAAGCCTTGGCCGATTGTGTCGAGGCTCACCTGGAGGAATTGCTCGCCGGAGCCGCGAACGGTTAGGCCGCACCGTTCAGCCGCACCGTTCAGCCTTCGCGTTTGCGGGCGATCACCACATCACTGGCAACGCCGCGATCCAAAACGAACCCGCGGTGCTCAAACATCCGCAACATCCGCTGGTTGCTGGGCGACGCCTCGGCGACCAAGGACCGGATGCCCCACAATTTGGCGATCCCGAGCCCCGTGTCCATCAACAGCGAACCGATCCCCAGCCGCTGCCAGCGATCGCCGACCATCACCGCGAACTCGGCTTCGTGATGCACCGAATCGGAGACCAATCGCACCACACCGATGAACTTCCGCTCGCCGTGCTCTGTGATCTCCCCGGCGATGGCCATCTCGCGGTCGTAGTCGAAGCAGCAGTACCGGGCCGCGATGGAGTGAATCGACGGCTTGAAAAGCCCCCGAAAACGGGATTGGATCGTTTCCGGTGAACAACTGGAGATCAAGTCACGCCACAGCGGCTCGTCCTCCGGCTTGATCGGGCGTAGCAAGACCTCCATCCCATTGCTCAAGACCTGGTGCCGGATGAACTCTTCCGGATAGGGGCGAATGGCCAAGTGGGCGTAGGGCCGGGCATCGCGCTGCGATTCCCGCCGCACCAGCACGCGGGCGTCCAGCGCCACGGCTTGATCCGGTGTGACGAACAGCGGGTTGATGTCCAATTCGAGAATTTCCGGCAGGTCCACGACCAGGGTGGAAAGCCGCAACAACACGTCGACCAACCGATCCACATCGATCCCCGCGCGACCTCGATAGCCTTCCAGCAAGGGCCACGAACGCAGCGACTTCAGCATCCGCAGCGCCAAATTCTCGTCCAGCGGCGGCAGCTCGATCGCGCGGTCTCGATACAACTCCGCGGTGACTCCCCCAGCACCGACCAACAGCACCGGACCGAACACGGGATCCCGTTTCGCACCCAAAATCAGTTCCCGGCTGTTGGGGTGCATCATCATCGGCTGCACCGTCACCCCAGCGAACTCGGCGTCGGGCCGCGATCCGCGAACGGCCTCGGCGATCCGGCGAAAGGCGGCGGCAACGTCGGCCGGGCCTTGCAAATCGAGTTGCACACCGCCGACATCCGACTTGTGGCTGATCTGGTGCGAATGCAGCTTGACCACCACAGGAAAGCCGACCTGTTCCGCCGCGGCGATGGCTTCCTCAGCGGTACCGGCGACCACCGTCGGCGTGACCGGAATCTCATAGGCCTGCAGCAGCAACTTCGATTCCGCTTCGGTCAACAGCTCTCGATCCGCTGGCAACAACTGTTCGAACCGCGCCCGCTGTTCGGCGTGACTGAGTTTGAAGTCCACCGGACGTTGGCGCGGCGTCTCGTAGGCCGCCTCCCGATTGCGGCTGTAGTTCACACAGTGCATGAAGACGCGAATCGATTTCTCCGGCGTCGCGTAGGTCGGGATCCCCGCCGCCTGAAGCACTTCGATCCCGGCGCGAACTTTTCG